>NZ_JAIMBZ010000033.1:0-34070 GCF_025499445.1 Acidiphilium sp. AL | reverse complement strand
AAAGCGCTGCCGGTACTCTGCAGGCGAGCCAGGCGACCAACCAGCTGCTCGCCCTCTCGATCAAGCAGCAGATGCAGGCCGAGACCCTGATGGCGGCCGAGGATCGCGCCCAGGCGCTGACCGGCGCCAACGACACCGAGGCCAAAGCCGAAGGCCGCGCCGCGTTCAAGAATTTCCTGGGTTCAAGCGTCGCCTACAGCCCGTGATGATCAACCGGCGATCAACCGAAGATCGACGGTCAGTGACGATCGACAGATCAGCGTTCTCGCCCCGGAGCAAAAATCCGATGACCAATCTCAACATCATCGACCAGTTCATGCAGGTGTTTATTCGTTACATCGATAGTGGCTTCGGATTGCTGAACGGCGACGTGGTTGCCCTCTCCTCGGTGCTGATCGGCATCGACATGACTCTGGCCGGGTTGTTCTGGGCGCTCGACCATGAGGGTGATGTGCTCGCCCGGCTGATCAGGAAGACGCTCTATATCGGCGCCTTCGCCTTCATCATTGGCAATTTTCAAGTTCTCTCCTCCATCGTCTTCAAGTCCTTCTCGACGCTCGGTCTCGATGCCACCAGGACCGGGCTCACCGCGGCCGATTTGCTGATGCCGGGACGGCTTGCGGGCGTCGGCTTTACCGCCGCCTGGCCGTTGTTGCAGCAGGCCGGGTCGCTGATCGGCGTCGTCACGGTCTTTACCCATTTCGTGACGATCGCCGTGCTCCTGCTCGCCTGGTTCGTGGTGATCCTGTCGTTCTTCGTTCTCGCCGTGCAGCTTTTCATCACCGTGCTGGAATTCAAGCTGACCACGCTCGCCGGTTTTGTGCTGGTTCCCTTCGCCCTGTGGAACAAGACCGTGTTCCTTGCCGAGCGCGTGCTCGGCAATGTCGTCTCCGCCGGCGTCAAAGTGATGGTGCTGGCGGTTATCGTCGGGATTGGCAGCACCGAGTTCAGCGCCTTCACCAGTGCTGCCCAGGGGCAGGAGCCAAACTTGGCCGGGGCGATGTCGCTGGTGCTGGCGTCGATCACCCTGTTCGGGCTTGGCATTTTTGGCCCCGCCATCGCCACCGGATTGGTCTCCGGCGCGCCGCAGCTCGGCGCGGGGGCGGCGATCGGCACTGCGGGCGCTGTCGCCGGTGCCGCGATGCTGACCGGCGGCGCGGCCCTCGGAGGTGCCCGCCTGCTCGGTGCTGCCGGGTCCGGCGGACTTGCCGCGATTCGTGCCGGCACCGCGATGGGATCGGCGGCCTCGGCCGCCTACGGGCTCGGCCAGACGAGTTCGGGTGCTGCCGGCATGGCGGGGGTCGCGGCGGGCCTCGGCGGCGTGGCACAGGCGGGTGGCGGCGCGATCATGCAGCGCGCGCGTTCGGTTGGCCAGCGCGCCGGCAATTCGCTTTCCGAAAGTGCCCAAGCCGGGAGGCAGGCGGCGTGGCGTGCCACCGGCGGCGGCCCGGCTTCTACCGCTTCGACACCTAACTCGGCGGGGGGTGCAGCAGCCAATAATTCGTGGAGTGGCAATGCTTCCGCACCGCCGGCCTGGGCGGAGCAAGCCAAGGTTTCAGCGATGCGTAGCATCGATGGAATGCGAGCGGAGGGGCGGCGTCTGCGAGCCGAGCAGCGCTCCCGCCATCACCGCCAGGCCACCGCCCAGGCGATCAAGGAGGGCGATCGTCCCGGTGCCGCGGCCAATCCCGACCTGAGCGACGGAGAGGCATGATCATGATGTTCAGGCGCACGCTGCAACGCTACGGCCGCACCCCGGAACCGGTTACTCCCTATCAGAAGGCGGCACAGATCTGGGACGAGCGGGTCGGATCCGCCCGCGTCCAGGCACGGAACTGGCGGCTTATGGCGTTCGGCTGCCTGTCGCTTGCGGCAGGGCTTGCCGGCGGGCTCCTCTGGCAATCGGCGCGAAGCCAGGTGACGCCCTATGTCGTCGAAGTCGACCGGCTCGGCGCGGTCAAAGCCGTCGGTCCGGCAGTCACGCCCTACAGACCGACCGACGCCCAGATCGCCTGGTTCCTCGCCCGGTTCATCACCGATGTCCGCTCGCTCTCGACCGATCCCGTGGTTGTGCGCCGGGACTGGCTCGACGCCTATGGGTTCATCACCGGCCACGCGGCATTGTTCCTCGACGACTACGCCCGGCGCAAGAACCCGTTCAAGGCGATCGGTCATCGCAGCGTCGCGGTCGACGTCACCAGCGTCGTCCGCGCCTCGGCGACCTCGTTCCAGGTGAAGTGGACCGAGCAAACCTATCGCCAGGGCGGCCTGGCGGCGACCACCCATTGGACCGCCATCCTGACCATCGTCCTCAAGTCGCCGCGCACCGCCGCAGTACTGCGCCGCAACCCGCTCGGGCTCTACGTCAAGGCAATCTCCTGGTCCCGCGAGTTCGTGCCCGGAGCCGGCCGGTGATCACAGCCCACGGCCAGTCCGATCAGCTCATGAGCGGCACCACACCCAGCCCCTGCACGGAGTCCAGCACCATGCAAAGCGTTCGTACCATCCGCAATACCCTCTTCCTGGTAGCCTCGGCACTGACCCTCGCGGCCTGCGCCGGCAAGATGCCGCCGCCCGCCATCCATTACGACAGCACCGACTTCAAACCAACCACCCTCGCACCCGATCCACCCAAGCCGGTGCGCATCGTCACCGTCGCTGAACCGCTGCCATTACCCGGCCAGCTGATGAAGCTGCCTGCGGCGCGCGGAGATACGGGGGCAAAGACAAGTGCCCACGAGGGCTCGCCAGCGGCACAGGTTTCTGCTGCCAACAACGCCGCACTGGTCGAACCCACCGTCCATGGCTACCTCAATGCGATCCAGGTCTATCCCTTCGTCAAAGGCGCACTCTACCGGCTCTATGCGGCACCCGACCGGGTGACCGATATCGCGCTCCAGCCTGGCGAAAAACTGATTTCTGTCGCCGCCGGGGATACCGTGCGCTGGGTCGTCGGCAATACCACCAGCGGGCAGGGGGCCAACAAACAGGTTCATATCCTGGTCAAGCCCACGGCGCCGGGCCTGAAGACCAACCTGGTGATCATGACCGATCGGCGCAGTTATCATCTGGAACTCCAAAGCACCGATCACACCGCGATGGCGGCGATTTCCTGGACCTATCCGGCGGATGAACTGTTTGCCCTTCGGCAGAAAAATCGGCAGGCCGAAGCCGCGGCACCGATCGCCAGGGGCGTTGCCCTCGCAAACCTGAATTTTCGGTACCGGATTTCCGGGGACGATCCGCCCTGGCGGCCGGTCCGCGCGTTCGATGACGGTAGCAAAGTCTATATCGAGTTTCCCCGGCGCATCGATCAGGGTGAAGCGCCACCGCTTTTCGTCGTCGGGCCGCACGGCAACGACCAGCTGGTCAATTATCGGATGCAGGACAATTACTACATCGTCGATCAGCTCTTCGCCGCCGCCGAACTGCGGCTCGGCACAAACCCCCAGCAGATCGTCCGCATCACCCGCACCAGAACCGGCGCCGCGGCGTCGCGCGTCCGGACGGGCTGGTAGGGCAGGGTGCCATGAGCGAGCCTGGGTCTCATTCCGCGCCACCGAAACTCGATCCCGAATCCCTGGTCCTCAAGGCATCGCCCCGGCGGGTGGTGCGGTTCAAACGCAATTTGCTGATCGGCCTCGCTGCGATCGGTTGCCTTGTGATCGCCGGTATCACCTGGATCGCGCTGAATGGCGCAAAATTTCATCCGAAGCTGGGAAGTGGATCAGAACTCTACAACGCGGAGCATCAACCGCTACCCGGAGGCTTGGCCGCGTTGCCCAGCACCTACGGCCAACTACCGAAGCCAAAGTCTAACGCAAAATCATTGCCGCGCCTGGGGCCGCCGTTGCCGGGCGATCTCGGGCCGCCGATCGTGCTGCGCGAGCGGTCCCTCGGGCTCAACCCGTCCGGTGGTCCGGGCAGCGAAGACCAGGCGGAACGGGCCGAGCAATTGCGTCTCGCCCAGCAGGCGCGGCGCGCCAGCGAGGCCGGCGTGTTCTTCCAGCTCACGACGCAGGTGGGTGCCGGCGCGGCTAACGTACCGCCTTCGGGTGGCGGGATGCCGGGTTCCAGTGCGGCAAAATTCGTCACGACCGACGGCGCGGCGACGGGCGGCGGCGCTCCCCCCGTCGGCCATCAAGCGGCGAATCGGCAAAACGATCGGGAGAAAAAACGTGAGTTTGTCGGCAGGCCTTCATCAGGCGGCATTTATGACGATCATCGGCTTCGCATGCCGATCTCGCCCGACGAGGTCATGGCGGGCACCGTGATTCCGGCAAGCCTGATCACCGGCCTGAATTCCGACCTGCCAGGCACGGTGATCGCCCAGGTGACCGAGAACGTCTACGACACCGTCACCGGCCGCATCCTGCTGATCCCGCAGGGCTCGCGCCTGATCGGCACCTACTCCAGTGTCGTGGCCTTCGGACAGAGCCGGGCCTTCGTCGTCTGGCAGCGCATCATCATGCCGAATGGCGTCTCGATCCGGATCGACAACCTGCCGGCGACCGACGCGGCCGGTTATACCGGGCTGAAAGATGGAGTCGATTACCATACCTGGACCCTGCTGAAGGGTGTCGCCCTCTCGACGCTGCTCGGTGTCGGCACCCAGGCCACCTTCGGCACTAGCCAGAGCAACCTTGTCCAGGCGATCAGCCAGTCGACCCAGGAGAGCACCAACCAGGCCGGCCAGCGCATTATCGAAAAGGATCTCAACATCCAACCGACCATCACGATCCGCCCCGGCTGGCCGCTGCGCGTGATCGTCGGCAAGGATCTTCTGCTCCGGCCCTACCGGGGATGACGAGACAGAAGCCCGAAGGATCTCCATGACCGAACTGAAACTCGCGAGACTGCCCGACCGGACACCGGTCAAGATCACCATCACCGTATCGCCGGAACTCAATCAGGCGCTCCGCCAATACGCCGAAATCTATCGTGCCACCTATGGCGAGGCGGAATCCGTCGCCGATCTGATCCCGTTCATGCTCGGCGCCTTCCTCGACAGTGACAAGGGTTTCGCCAAAGCGCGCAAGAGCATCACCGGCGAAATGTTCTCGGCGGAATCTGCTCCACGGACCGAGCGGCGTCGGAAGAGGACGGTGCCCGAGCCGTCGTCAATCTCAGCCTGAAAGCGAGGTATGCCATGTCCATGATCGGAATATTCACATCCGCTAAAGACGGCGGCTGGATCGGCAGTGTCCATACGCTGACCATCGATGCGAAGCTGCGCCTCGTGCCTAACGATAATCGCACTGGTGACAACGCGCCGGCATTCCGGGTGTTTGTCGGCAAATCCCTTGTTGGCGATGCCTGGGAAGCCCGATCCGGTGGTGAGAGCCCAAAGCATTACCTGCGCGTCAAGCTCGACGACCCAAGCCTGAACGAACCGATCACCGCCGCCCTGTTCCCGTCGGAGGACGGCGGGACGGCCCAGCTCGTCTGGAACCGGCGGCTTTTTTCCGACCGACGGGCACCCAAAGTAGGGCTGTCACCATGAAGCTGGAAATTGCCAGGTCAAGTCGGACGACGACGGAGCCTTCCGTCTCCAATGGAGGCAACTATGGCGGATAGTGAATTTCTGACCGCTGAAGAAGTCTCGGAGCGTTATCGCGGCGCCATCTCAGTGGGGACATTGCGGAATTGGCGAGCAATGCGAATTGGGCCGCCCTTTATCAAGTTAGGCAAGGCGGTCTTATACCGCATTAGCGAACTCGATGCCTGGGATAAAACGAATACCGTGGGCTGCCGTGCATCGCGACGATTTATGACCAATGAGCAGAGTAAGCAGGGTGATACCTGAAATACGTTTGCTGGTTCCGTATCTGATGGACGGGCATTTCGTCCCTTTGCAAATGGTTGCCGGGGGAACGTCCAGTGGTCACAGTCTGGCCATTGGTTGGGCGGCTTCGTCCGCGGCGGCATGGATAATCGCCGTGACTTTTTCGCATGCCGCGTAGGGACGCCTTTTGTTCAGCATCGCCTGGACGAACGTATTCCACTTCGCCATCGCGGCTCGTTTCTCACGCATGTAGTTCCAGCGATCGTAGCTTTTCGAGCTGACATCCTGGAGCGTGTGGTTTTGCAACCGATCGCGAATTTCCTTCGACAAACCAGCCTGGCCTGCCAGCGTCTTCCAGGTTCTGCGCAAATCCCGGTTGGTCACCACCGGGATCACCGCGCGTTCGCGCTGACGCCACATGAACGAGTAGAGCGTGCCATGGCTGACGGGCTTGGTCGGGTTGGTGGCGGAAGGGAAGAACCAGCCATGCGCGTTGGGCTTGATCGCCTCGATCAGTTCGACCGCGACCTCGGGGACGGGAATGGCATGCGGCTTGCCGTTCTTGGTCTTCGACCAGTCGATGATCCGCTCCTTGGCGTCCCATTGGTCGACATGCAGGCGGGCGATTTCCTCGACCCGCTGCCCCGTGAGCATGAGAATGCGCACGGCCCGCGTGTAGGGCGGGTGAACCGTCGTGTCGGGGCATTCGAGCCAGCAGTAGAGGCGTAGGAATTCTTCTTCATCAAGCCACCGCGTTCCGACGTTCCTGGGCTCCGTCGGGATGCCGGCTGCTGGATTATAGGCGAGGTGGAAACGCCGCTGCGACGACCTACGGTAGTCGTGCTCCGATTTCAGGCCCCAGCTATACGCGGACCGGATGTAGCTGCGGACGTGATCCGCCATCGAACGCCTGCCGCGATCGTAGATCGGCCGAATGAGGTCGGTGATCTCGTCGGGCTCGATGTCCCGAGCGGCGCGGTTGCGGCCGAGCGTACCAGCGATCTTGCTGAGACCTTTCTCGGCTTCCTTCCAGGACGACTTTCCCGACGCTTTCAAGTAAGCCACGTAGGCTTCGAACAGATCGGCCACGGTGCCCGGGCGCGTGTCGCCGGCGATCTTGATGCTGCGCCCCTTCTGGATAAGGTCGGCGAAATCGCGGGTGAACACCTCGCGCGCGTTGCTGAGCGACATCGACGGGTACGAGCCGAGCTTTTTCTTGAGACGCTTCTGATCGCGCCACTGCTGCGCCATCCAGTCCGCCGTGACGCGAGTCGGCATGGGCTTCATGGCCAGGACCAGCCGCCCGGTGCCGTGCCCCTCGCCATCGACCAGGCTCAGCTGCTTGCCGGTCTGCTCCACCTGCTTCAGAGCGCGGCGTATCTCTCCATCGGTAAGGCTCGGCAAGCGGGCTCTCCCATCGGCTCTCAAGTGGGCCGCCAGACGCCCAGCTGGGGTCGGCGACTGGGGTCAAAACGGCGGATGATCCCCTCGAAACCAACCCCAACATGCCATAGTATCCTGCTCTCGGCAACTCAATATATCAAATGATTCAACGGTAAACAGCGTGATTGAGGGTGATCGAACCATGGCAAGTGGGGTGGTTGTGCACCAGGATGATCGCTGTGGCATGGTGATCGAGCGCGCGCTTGAGCAGTTCGCGCGGATAGACCGGCGTGTGGTTGATCGTGCCCTGCGATTGCACCTCGTCAGCGATCAGCCGGTTGCGGTGGTCGAGGAACAACACGCGCGCCTGCTCCACCCGTTCGCGCGCAAGCACGGCGGTCAGGTATTCGATCAGCCGGTCCCAATGGTTCAGGATCGGCCGGTAGATCACCTCGGCGCGGACCAGGCGGAGCGCGGCGGCCTGGACGATTTTCAGCGCGGCGGCGCCGGCTTCACCCAACCCCTCGACGGCGAGCAGTTCGGCGATCGGGGCGGCGATCGCCTGGGCGTAGGAGCCGAATTTGGTCACCAGGGCACGAGCGATCGGCTTGGTGTCCCGCCGGGGCAAAGCGAGGAACAGCATCATTTCCAGCACTTCATGATCGGCCAGGGAGTCCGGCCCGGCCTTCAGCAGCCGCGCGCGAAGGCGCGAACGATGGCCGGCGGCGCCATGCACTTCCGGCGTATCGATTTCGTCCGCCGCCGGAGACAACAGCAATTCATCGGATGAAGACTTTGTCGTGTATAGACGTTTTGACACACGTCTAGATTGTCATAGCCCGTAGGCTTTGGGAAGCAGGTCAGGCGGGTTTGGCCTCGTTCGCGCCGAGAGTAAATATTTCGCAGCCGGTCTCGGTGATGCCGACCATGTGTTCGAACTGGGCGGACAGGCTGCGATCGCGGGTCACCGCGGTCCAGCCGTCGTCGAGGATTTTCACCTCGGGGCGGCCGGCGTTCACCATCGGCTCGATGGTGAAGAACATGCCGGGCTTGAGCAGCGGTCCGTCGCCAGGGCGGCCGAAATGCAGCACGTTGGGCGGTTCGTGGAAACGCCGCCCGATGCCGTGGCCGCAGAAATCGCGCACCACGGAGAAACGCTGGCTTTCCACATAGACCTGGATCGCATGGCCGATATCGCCGAAATGTGCCCCTGGTTTCGCCGCGGCGATGCCGCGCATCAGCGATTGGTAGGTGACATCGATCAGCCGCCGCGCCTTGGTCGAGGCCGTGCCGGCGACATACATGCGGCTGGAATCGCCATGCCAGCCATTGAGAATGACGGTGATATCGATATTGAGCACGTCGCCGTCCATCAACGCGCGGGCGCCGGGAATGCCGTGGCAGACGACGTGGTTGATGGAAATACAGGTCGATTTCGGAAAGCCGCGATAATTCAGCGGGGCGGGGATTGCGCCGCGCGCGATGATATAGTCATGACAGATCGCGTCGATCTCGCCGGTGGTGATGCCGGAGCGGACATGCGCACCAATCATGTCGAGCACGTCGGCCGCCAGCGCGCCCGCCGCACGCATCGGTGCGAAATCCGCTTTGGTGTGAATGGTGATGTGGCGCTGTTCCGTGCCGCCGTCCATTACGGATGCTCCACGGCGGCCGGGCCTGTTCGTAGAATCGACATGCTCGCTACATGACCTCCGCCGGGCGCGATGGCAAGATCGCCAGATGCCGCGCGATCGCAAGCCCAATGAACAGCATCAGCGCGATCATCGCGACCACGCCACCCCAGCCGGTGTGGCTCCAGGCGATGCCGCCGATTGAGCCCATCACGCTGGAGCCGAGGTAATAGAGGAACAGATAGAGTGCGGCGGCCTGGGCGCGCGTGCCGCGCGCCTGCGATCCCACCCAGGAACTCGCCACCGAATGGCTGGCGAAGAAACCGAAGGTGACCAGCGCGATCCCGAGCACGATGACCGGCAGCGATGACGACAGGGTGAGCAGCGCGCCCAGTAATTCGATGCCGATTCCCGCCGGCAGCACACGGGCACGGCCAAGCCTTCCTGCGAGATCGCCCATCCAGGCCGAACTCGCGACACCGACCAGATAAACCGAGAAGATCAGCCCCACCGATGTCTGGGATAAACCGAAGGGCGGACCCATCAGCCGGAAGGTGATGTAGTTATAGACGGTGACGAAAGCTCCCATGATCAGGAACGCCTCGGCGAACAGCAGGCGCAGCGCCGGGTCGGCGAGATGGGCAAGATAGGTTCGGGCGAGCCCGCCAAGCACGAGCGGGCGGCGGGTGAAATGCCGCGACGGCGGCAGGCGCGCGGCGAATATCAGTCCCGACGCAAGGCCGATGGCGCCGATCGCGACGGTCGCCCAGCGCCAGCCGACGGCATCGGCCAGAATTCCGGTCATCAGCCGCCCCGCCATGCCGCCGAAGCCGCTGCCGCCGACATAGAGTCCCATGGCGAGCCCCATTGATCCTGGATGCATTTCCTCGGCGAGATAGGCCATGGCAACCGCCGGCAGGCCGGACAGCACGAGGCCGATCGCCGCACGAAACGCGAGAAACAGGCCCCAATGCGGGATGGCGGCGGATGCGATGGTCAGCAGCGCCGCGCCGATGATCGACCCCGCCATGATGCGCTTGCGGCCCCAGGCTTCCGACAGCGCGCTGGCGACCAGAAGTGCTGCGGCCAGGGTGAAGGTGGTCAGCGACAGCGCGAGGCTGGCACCGATCGGGCTTACCCGGAAGTCCCGCGCGAACACCGGAAGAAGCGGCTGTACGCAATACATCAGCGCGAAGGTCGCGAAGCCGGCGGCGAACATCGCGAGGTTGACCCGGCGGAAGGCTGGACTGTTGCGATGGATGAAATCGACGGGCGGGGCGTCGGTCATCCGGGATCAATGGCAGGTCCGATGGCCTATGTTCCAGGTTGGTCGGCGCACATCAGACGATCATGCCGCGCGTGGCTATTTCTGCGCCCAGGGCAGCCCGTCATGCTTCCAGCCGGCGACATGGCCGCGATGGCCGCGCTGGTCGTGCGGGCCCTCGAACCCATCCTTGATGTTGTAGACATGCTTGAACCCGGCCTCTTTCGCGGCGCGCGCGGCAGCCAGGCTGCGTCCGCCGGTGCGGCACATGAAATAGATGTGGTGATTCGGCCCGATCCCCGCCTGTTGCAACTGGTCGAGGAATTGCGGGTTCGGCTGCATGGTCGGAAACACCTGCCACTGGATCGGTACCGTCTGTTTGCCCGCCTGCGACAGATCGGGCATGCCGACGAAATTCCACTCCGCCGTGGTCCGCACGTCGCAGAGCACCGCGTCGGGATTGCTCATCAGGGCTTCCCAGACCTGTTTCGGCGCTACATCTTCGACCATATCGTCCTCCATCACCGGGATCGCTATCCCATTGACAGAGGTTGGCCGAGACAGGCGCGTGATGCAAGACAGGATCAACAACGAGGGGATGCGCGTGACCGCACTTCAATCCACCACGATCGCGGACGGCCTGATCGGCGCGATCGGCCATACGCCGCTGATCCGCTTGCGGCGCGCCTCCGAGGCGACCGGCTGCACCATTCTGGGCAAGGCGGAGTTCATGAACCCCGGCGGGTCGGTGAAGGATCGCGCCGCACTCGCCATCATCGAGGATGCCGAGGCGCGCGGCCTGCTCAAGCCGGGCGGGACGATCGTCGAGGGCACGGCGGGCAATACCGGCATCGGCCTTACGCTGGTCGCCAATGCACGCGGTTATCACTGCGTGATCGTCATGCCGGACACCCAGAGCCGCGAGAAAATCGACTTCCTGCGGATGATCGGCGCCGATCTGCGCCTGGTGCCGGCGAAACCCTATCGCGATCCGGGCAATTACGTGCATGTGTCACGGCGGATCGCCGAGGAGACCGGCGGGTTCTGGGCCAATCAGTTCGACAATGTCGCCAATCGGGAAGGGCATCGCCTGACCACCGGGGCGGAAATCTGGTCCCAGACCGGAGGGCATGTGGATGCGTTCACCTGTTCCTGTGGCACCGGCGGCACGCTGGCCGGAGTGGCAATGGCGCTGAAGTCGCACAAGCCGGACGTGCGGATTGTGCTGGCGGACCCCGAGGGCAGCGGACTTTACGGTTGGATCAAGTCGGGCGATCTCACGCCGAACGGCTCGTCAATCACCGAGGGGATCGGCCAGTCGCGCGTCACCGCCAATCTTGACGGCGCGCCGATCGACGATGCGGTGCGAATCGCCGACGCCGAGGCGGTGGAACAGGTATTCGACCTGATGACCCACGAAGGGCTCTCGGTCGGCGGTTCGACAGGCATCAATGTAGCGGCGGCGCTCCGGGTGGCGCGCGATCTCGGGCCTGGACATACCGTGGTCACGATCCTGTGCGACGGCGCCTCGCGCTATCAGTCGAAACTGTTCAATCCTGAATTCCTGAAGGGCAAGAGCCTGCCGGTGCCGCCCTGGCTGGACGAACGGTAGGTTATTGGACGGGTTGTCCGGCCTGATCGCGGTGACCATATCTGGCCCTGCGCGTGCGCGATGGGGTGGATCATGCTGGTGACGTTGGGTGTTCGCTATTTGCTGGTGGTGCTGTTCTTCCCGTTCAGCGCGCTCGACAAACTGCTGAATTTCCGGGGTGCGGTCGGGCAGGCGCAGGAATTGTTCACCGTCCCGATCCTTGCCGTTTTTTCGATTCTGACGGGATTGTTCATCGAGATCGTGATGTCGATCGGAATACTGACAGGCACGGCGGATCGGTTCGCCGCCCTGATCCTCGCACTGTACTGTATGGCGACCGCGGTGCTGTTCAAGCGCTTCTGGGCGCCGGGCGATTTCTGGCGCGCGGGCGAAAGCAAGGGGCGCGATCTGTTCTGGGATTTCCTGAAGAATTTTTCCCTGGCCGGCGGGTTCCTGCTGATCACCTTCGGCACCACGGTTCACGGGCTCGATGTGTTCCTCGCGCACCCGTTCGGCTCGACCCATCCTTATGCGGGAAGCTAGAAATATGTCCGACGAAACACCGAAAATTCCATACTGGTATCTCTGGACCGACGAACACGGTGTCAGCCACCAGAAACGCTGCGTGCTGACCGATTTCGAGATGAAGGCGATGGGTCCGGGTGCCGCGCCGCAATGGCAGGGCAGCAAGACCCATGGCGGCATGGCCGTGATGGTGACCATCCAACCGGTCGGCTGGGTAGGGGAATGGCACGAAAACCCGCGCCCGCAATGGATCATTCCGCTGTCCGGGCGCTGGTTCGTCGAATCGATGGACGGCACGCGCGTGGAAATGGGGCCAGGCGAAATCTCGTTCGGCGAGGATCAGAACACGCGGAAACTGGATGGCCGAACCGGGCATCGATCGGGGACGATCGGTGATGAACCCGCCGTGCTGATGGTGGTGCAGTTCGACGCGCCGCCCACGATCGGGCAACCCTGCCGGTTCGCATGAACGATTTTGTCGTCATCGATCAGCGGTTTTTGCGCTATATCCTTGATAACGCTGAGTTGGAGAAACTGGCGAGCGGTTTTCGCTGGATCGAGGGACCGGTCTGGATGGGCGATGCGAATTGCCTGTTGTTCCAGGATCTGCCGCGCAACCGCACGATGCGCTGGAGCGAGGACCATGGCCTATCGGTCTATCGCGCGCCGTCTGACTACGCGAACGGGCAGACGCGCGACCGCGAAGGGCGGCTGATCGCTTGTTCGCATCGAGGGCGCTGCCTCTATCGCACCGAACACGACGGCCGGCTGACAAAACTGGTCAGCCACCACGAGGGAAAACGGTTGAACGCGCCGAACGACGTGGTGGTGAAATCCGACGGTGGCATCTGGTTCTCCGATCCCTTGTACGGGCTGATGACCGACTATGAGGGCGGACGGCAGACTTCCGAGCAGCCGCCCGCACTCTATCGGTTCGACCCCGCGAGCGGCGAGATCGCTGTGGCGGCGGATGATTTCGACGGGCCGAACGGATTGGCGTTTTCGCCGGATGAAAAGCGCCTTTACGTAGCCGAAACCGGGGACCAGAGCAAGTCAAACCCGCGCCAGTATATCCGCGTGTTCGATGTCGGCGCGGATGGCAAGTCGCTGCATGGCGGCGGCATATTTCATAAAATCGAACCCGGCTATGCGGACGGGTTCCGCGTCGATGAGGATGGCAATGTGTGGAGCAGCGCCGCCGATGGCGTGCATTGCATCGCCCCTGACGGCACACTGCTTGGAAAGATTCTGGTGCCGTATCGGGTTTCCAATGTTACCTTCGGCGAACTGCACAAGAACCGTCTGTTTATCGGCGGTTCTCACACGCTCTATGCGATTTTCCTGAACACCCGCGGCGCGCAGATGCCATGATAGCCGGTATCGTGCTGATGGCACGCAATCCTGAGGCGCTTGCGGATTTCTATTGCCAGGCTCTGAGGTTTGACCGGATCGATGTTGGCACGCTTGGTCTGGGCGCGCAGCGTGTTCATCTCGTTGCGGCATCCGGTGCCGGTTATCCGCAACCGCGTGCCAGCAACGATCCGTGGTTTCAGCACATCGCCATTGTCGTGACCGATATTCGGACGGCGTATCGCCGCGCGCTCGATCATGGAGCGACGCCCATTTCGATCGATGGCCCTCGGCACTTGCCAAAGTCGTCGGGCGGCGTCACCGCCTGGAAGTTTCGTGATCCCGAGGGGCATCCGCTGGAATTGCTCGCGTTTTCACTTGAGACTTGCCCGGATTATTGGCGCGATCGCAGAGACGATGGCCTGTGCATCGGCATCGATCATTCGGCGATCGTGGTGGCCGATACCGCACGGAGCATCGCGTTTTATGCCGGGTTCGGATTCCAGGCGACGGCACATTCAACTAATCGCGGTGCCGAACAGGCCGCACTCGACGGATTGGCCGACCCACTCGTCGCCGTCACCGCGCTGACTTTGCCAGACCGCGATCCGCCGCATCTCGAATTGCTCGAATATTGCGCGCCATTGACCACCCGGCCACGCAATCCATGGGAGATCGACGACGTCGCGGCAACGCGCCTCATGTTAGTAGATGGGGAGTCCGTGTTGCTGCGCGATCCCGACGGACATTTTATCCAAGCCGTTCCTTGATCCGATCGGCGACGCGCAGTGCGTTGGCGATGATGGTGAGCGTCGGGTTTACCGCGCCGATCGAGGGAAAAAAGCTTGCGTCGGCCAGATAGAGATTGTTAATTTCGTGGGTCCTGCAATCACTATCGAGCACCGATTGCGCGGGATCAGCGCCGAAGCGCGCGGTGCCGGCCTGATGCGCGGTGCCGCCAATCGGGATGTTTTTGCCGAGATAGAGTGAGCGTTCAAGTAAAGCGAGATGCGGCCCGGCGGTGCGCATCGCAATCTCCAGCTTGTGCTTGAGCCGGTGATGCGCCTCCATGTTGTTCGGCTCCAGATCAAGGAACACGCGGCCGTCGCGATGCAGCGTGATGCGGTTTTCTGGGCGCGGCAGATCCTCGCCCGACAGCCAGAAATCCATCGAATGCCGCGCCATCGCCTCGAACGGCATGTCGGGCATGAACTGCAACCAGGATGGTAGGGACTCGCCGCGGATCTGATCGGCGTGCGAGGTCGCGCACATTTGAATCAAGCCGAGCGGAAACTCCCAGTCATCGGCGCCGAAGTAATAATCGCTCACCGCCAGGGTTTTTTGAAACACCGTGTCGTTCGGCTCGCGCAGCACCGCCATCAGGACCGACTGGTTGTGGCGCATATAGTTGCGGCCGAGCTGATCCGAACCATTGGCGAGGCCGTTCGGATGCGCATCGTTCGCCGAACGCAACAGCAGCAGTGCTGAACTCAGTGCGCCGCACGCCGCCACGATGATATCCGCCGAATAGCGTTCGTGCGCGCCTTCGCGCTTCACGTTGACGGCGGATATCGTGCGCCCCCGCGCATCGGTTTCCAGGGTTTCGGCATAGGCGTTCGTCAATAACGTGACGTTATTATGAAGCCACAACATCGGGTCGATGCAGGAAATCTGTGCATCGGCCTTGCCATTCAGAAGACAGGGAAACCCATCGAACGCATCACAGCGGATGCAGATGCTGGTGGGGGTGGGTTTGCCGTCCTTCTCATCGAGCAAAATTCCGAGCGGCAGATGGAACGGGTGCAGTCCATCGTGTCGGAAGCTTGCCGCAAGCTCCTCGATGCGCGGCTCGTGGCTCACTGGCTGGTGCGGAAATTCCCCGCTCGCCCAAGGCTCGTTCGGGTCTTCGCCGCGCTGGCCGTGGACGTGAAACAGCCGCTCGGCCTCGGCATAATAGGGCTCGAACACGTCGTATTTCACCGGCCATTCCGGTGAAACGCCATCCTTGTGGAGGAGGGTTTCAAAATCCCGTTCGCGCAGGCGGAACAACGCTGCGCCATAGACCTTGGAATTGCCGCCGACAAAATAGTGCAGACCGGGCTGGAAGCTGTCGCCCTTGTGGTTGAACCAGGTTTCCTTGGTCTGATACGCGCCATCGACGAAGACCGTCTGCGAATCCCAGTTTTTCTGGCTGCGCGGCAGATAATCGCCGCGTTCGAGGATCAGGATGCGCTTGCCGGTGGGCGCCAGGCGCTGTGCGAGCGATGCTCCGCCCGGCCCCGAGCCGATGACGATGACATCGTAATGATCCTGCTCCATGATTGCTCCCGGCGTTGTGACACCACCGGAAGATAGTCAACCCGAACGATCAAAACGCGCGCCGCACGATCACGAAGCCGTGCGATCAGGCAAGTGCCTCGCTCACCTCGAAATCGGCCTCGGTCGCTGCCCTGATCTGCTCGACCGTCACGTCATCAGGCTTGTCGATCAGCCGGAGGCCCAGCGCTTTTGTTTTATCCACTTCGAATACCGCGAGATCGGTCACGATCATGCTCACTACCCCCTTGCCGGTCAGCGGCAAGGAGCAGGATTTCAGGATCTTGGGTTCGCCCTTCGCCGTGTGTTCCATCAGCACCACCACGCGCGGCACGCCGGCGACCAGATCCATCGCCCCGCCCATGCCCTTGACCATCTTGCCGGGAATCATCCAGTTCGCGAGATCGCCGTTCTTCGCCACCTGCAAGGCGCCGAGAATCGAAATGTCGATGTGCCCGCCACGCACCATGCCGAACGAGGCCGCGCTGTCGAAATAACTCGTGGTCGGCAACTCCGTCACCGTCTGCTTGCCGGCATTGATCAGATCGGCATCCTCGTCGCCTTCATACGGGAACGGGCCGATGCCCATCATCCCATTCTCGGAATGCAACTGCACCGAAATTCCGTCTGGTATATGATTTGCCACCAGCGTCGGAATCCCGATGCCGAGATTGACGTAAAATCCGTCTTTCAGCTCCCGCGCCGCCCTGGCAGCCATCTGATCCCGCGACCACGCCATCACACTTTCTCCAGGCTTGAGTGCGCGACCGAAACCCGTGGGCGGGTGGTGCGCTGTTCGATCCGTTTGTCGATCTTGTCGAGCTTGACGATGCGTTTGACAAAGATGCCGGGGGTGACGATGTGATCGCCGTCGATGGCGCCGGGTTCGGCCAGATGTTCGACCTCGGCGACGGTGATTTTCGCGGCGCTGGCCATGATCGGGTTGAAGTTGCGCGCGGTTTTCCGATAGACGAGATTGCCTTCGGTATCGCCCATCCAGGCATGGACGATGGCGAGATCGCCGATGATACCGCGCTCCATGACGTAGTGTTTACCGTCGAATTCGCGGGTTTCCTTACCGTCGGCGACCGCGGTGCCGAAGCCGGTCGCGGTGAAAAAGGCGGGAATGCCGGCGCCCCCGGCGCGGACGCGCTCCGCGAGTGTGCCTTGCGGGTTGAATTCGATTTCCAGTTCGCCGGCAAGATATTGGCGCGCGAAGGTCGCGTTCTCGCCGACATAGGAGGAGATCATCTTTTTGACCTGCCGGGATTCCAGAAGAATCCCGAGGCCGGCGCCGTCGATTCCGGCATTGTTGGAGACGATGGTGAGATCGCGCACGCCGCTTTCGCGAATCGCCTCGATCAGAGCCATGGGAACGCCGCACAGGCCGAAGCCACCGGAGAGGATGGTCATGCCGTCGCGGAGCTGTCCGGCGAGCGCTTCGGTCGCACTGTTATAAACCTTGCGCATCGGTTCAGCGCTCCACGCACATGGCGACGCCCATGCCACCGCCGATACAGAGCGTGGCGAGGCCTTTGTGCGCGCCGCGCTTCTGCATTTCGAACAGCAAGGTGGTCAGCACGCGCGCACCCGAGGCGCCGATCGGGTGGCCGATGGCGATGGCGCCGCCATTCACGTTCACCCGCGCGGGGTCGAAATGCATGCCTTTGTTCACGGCGCAGGCCTGAGCGGCGAAGGCTTCGTTGGCCTCGACCAGATCGAGGTCGCCGGCGGACCAGCCGGCCCGCCCGAGCGCTTTTTGAGAAGACGGGATCGGGCCGGTGCCCATCAGCGCGGGATCGACTCCGGCGGTGGCGAAGCTCGCGATGCGGGCGAGGGGAGCGAGGCCGCGTTTGGCCGCCTCTTTGGCGGACATGACGATGAGCGCGGCGGCGCCGTCGTTGATGCCAGAGGCGTTGCCGGCGGTGACGGTACCGTCTTTCGAAAAGGCGGGCTTGAGGCGGGCCATCGTCTCGGCGGACGAGTCATGGCGGATATATTCGTCGTCGGCGACGGTGATGTCGCCCTTGCGGCCGGCAATGGTGACGGGCGCGATCTCATCCTTGAAGCGGCCGGATTTCTGCGCCGCCGAGGCCTTCTGCTGCGAGGCCAGCGCGAGCGCGTCTTGTTCCTCGCGGGTGATCTGATAGGCGCGCGCAACGTTCTCGGCGGTGGTGCCCATGTGGTAGCCGTTGAACGCGTCCCACAACCCGTCCTTGATCATGGTGTCGATGAATTTCAGGTCGCCCATCTTGGTGCCGGCGCGCAGATGCGCGCAATGCGGGCTCATCGACATGCTCTCCTGGCCGCCGGCGATCACGATGTCGCTCTGGCCGGACATCACCTGCTGGGCCGCGAGGGCGACCGCGCGCAAGCCCGAACCGCAAACCTGATTGATGCCGAAGGCGGTCGTGGAATCGGGAATGCCGGCGTTGCGCGCCGCCTGGCGAGCGGGGTTCTGGCCGGCGCCGGCGGTGAGCACCTGGCCGAAAATGACCTCGTCGATTTCGTCGGGCGAGAGCTTGGCGCGCTCGATCGCCGCCCTGATCGCGACCTCGCCCAGCACATGGGCCGGGGTAGTGGCGAAGGCGCCGTTGAAACTGCCGACCGGGGTGCGTGCGGCGGCAACGATCACGATGTCGTCCATGGTTTGCTCCTCCTCCGTAATTTCCGCCACCATAGCCGTGTTGCAGTGCGGCGGCTACAGGCCGAGCACCCAATCCAGGAAGGGCTGCCATAAGGCGAGTTCGGCCGACATGCCCGCGACCATGCCGATATGGCCGGCATTCGGCGCGATGACCGTGGCGTGCGGGATCGATGCCGCGAGCGCGGCGGCCGAGGCGGGCGGCACCAGCCGGTCGCGCGCCGGGGTGGCGATCAGGGCGGGCTTGTCGAATTGGGTGGGATCGACCGGCAGGCCGGCGACACGCCACTGGCCGCGCGCGGGGGCGTTTTCGCCATACCAGCCGCCCAGGGTTTCGCGAGCGACCGGGGCGGCCAGCGGCACGCCGTCGTTCAGCCAGTCCTCCAGGGCGACGAAACGCCGGGCACGCGGGCCGTTCGGGTCGAGTGCCGCGAAGCCGCGATATTTCTCGGCGACGCCGAACGGATCGAGGATCGCGAACAGCATCTGCAGCGCATCGATCGGCAGCGTGCCAGTCGCCCGCATGAAGGGCTCCAGCAGCGGCAGGCTCCGGCCGAGATTTTCCGCACCCTCGGGATTGTCCGCATGAAAATCCCATGGGGTGGCGAGCAAAGCGAGTGCCTGGATGCGGGCGGGACTGCGCAGGGCAGCGGCCAATGCCAGCAGCCCACCCATGCAGTAGCCCGCGAGCACGACCGGCTGGCCGATCGTGCCGAGCACCCGTTCCAGCCTGCCGGCGATGTAGTCGGTCAGGGTGAACTGGCGCTCGACCGGGCCGGGCCAGCCCCAGTCGAGCAGCAAGGGGCGGACTCCGTTGCCGGCGAGGAAGCGCAGGAACGAGGCGTCTTCCATGAGGTCGAGCACATAGGCACGATTGACCAGGCTGGGGACGAACAGGATTGTGGAACCATCGCCGCCCCCGGTAACGTTATAGTCGAGCAGCCGGCTCTCGCCCTCGCTCCACAGGATTGGCGGATCGGCGAGAGTACGACGATAGGAATGGCGCCGATAGGCGGCGACGCCCTCGATCAGTGCGCGATCCTGGGCGAGCACCTCGTGCAGCACGGCCTGGGTGAAGTCGTCGTCAGCCGGAGCCGCCTCCCCGCTCAAGTGCGGCCAGACGTGCTTCCAGTTCGGCGATGCGTCGATGGAGGTGTTCGACCGGATCGCCGCTAGCAGGAGGTGCAGCACCACCGGGCGCGGGCCGCGCCGTGCCATCGGTCCCGGCATATCGTCTCGGGGTAGCGCGGGATGGCTCATGCCGCGCGGCTCGCTGCGCGATGTCGATCGCGGAAGACGCCGCTCCGGCCCAGAGCGCGAGCAGGCCGATCCAGGCTTCGCGCAACTCGCGGTCGTTCGCCATGGCGGCAAGCTCGCTCTGCCACAGGGTGATCCAGTCGCGTGCCAGCGCCGCGAGATCGACGTTCTGGCCGTGACGTTCTGGCGGGTCGTCGAATTTCATCCGGCATTCCGAGCAAGAGCCTTTTTCACGGATCTCGCCTGTATCCTAAATCGGGGGATTACCGCTAGGCGAGGCGTTGCCGGAATGCTAGCAATTTCGCATCGCGTCTGCCATGGTGCTGCGCAGCAAGCAGGCGCGAGTGTCCCGGCTCCGACACATTGGGGCGCCGACATGGCACGGAAAGGGCAATGGTCATGGCTCAGACACCGGAACAGGCGGCGGCACCGCAGATCGTCGTCAAAAAATACGCGAACCGGCGTCTGTATAATACCGAAACATCGACCTACATCACCCTCGAAACCCTGTCCGAGATGGTGCGGGAGGGGCGGGATTTCGTGGTGTATGACGCGAAGACCGGCGAGGACATCACCCGCTCGGTGCTGACCCAGATCATCGTCGAGGAAGAGAGCAAGGTCGGCCAGTCCATGCTGCCCACCGCGTTTCTGCGCCAATTGATCGGGCTCTATGGCGACAATCTGCAGGGGCTGGTGCCGCGCTATCTCGAATCCGCAATGGCGCAGTTTGGCCACCAGCAGGCACAGATGCGCGCGGCGATGCAGCAGACCATGGGCAGTTTCCTGCCGCCCGGCATGGAAGAGATCGGCCGGCAGAACATGGCGATGATGGAGCGGGCGATGAGTCTTTTTGCCCCCTTTGTCCCGCGCACGGACAGTGCCTCCGAATCCCCGGCGGACGAAACGGTCGAGGAGATCGACGCGCTCCGTCAGGAGGTCGAGCGGCTACAGGCCGAACTCGCAGCGCTCAGGACCAAGTCGGTCAAGCGCGCATGACCGACGCCCCTGGCTTCCCCGGTATGATGCCGCGCTGGACCTCCAGCGCGAAGGACGGGGTCGGCACCGCTCTCTCGCCGCGCTGCGCGGTCTGGTTCACCCATAGCCATGGCATTCTCGACGAGATTTACTACCCCCGCGTCGATCAGGCCTGCACCCGAGATTGCGGCCTGATCGTCACCGATGGCGTACCCGGCGGCTTCTTCGCCGAAGAAAAGCGCGACACGATTACCGAAACCCGCCGCGTCGCGGACGGCGTGCCGTTGTTCACCATCCGCAATACCTGCACGCAGCGGCGCTTCGTCATCGAAAAGCGGATCGTTTCCGATCCGATGCATGATTGCGTGCTGCAGCATATCCGCCTGATCCCAGGCGACGGGGTCGCCGGGCTTCGCCTGTTCGTCCTGCTGGCGCCGCATCTGGTTAATGGCGGGGCGCACAATACCGGGTGGGTCGGCGACTGCAAGAGGACGCCGATGCTGTTCGCCACCGGTGACGGCACCTCGCTGGCGCTTGCCTGTTCGTCGGGGTTCGGCGCGCGCAGTGTGGGTTTCGTGGGGTTCAGCGATGGCTGGCAGATCCTGCGCCGCGACGGGCATCTGGCCGAGACCTACGATCATGCCGCCGACGGCAATATCGCTCTGGTTGCCGAAATCGACGCGACCGCGCCGGTGCTGCTCGCGATCGGCTTCGGCCGCAAGCCGGAGGCGGCGGCCTTCCATGCCGCCGCCAGCCTGGCACGCGGGTACGATCGGGCCGAGACGGAATACGCTGCCAACTGGCGGGCGTGGCAGGAGTCGCTCGAACCGCTCGATCCGGTGCAGCAGACAACGCCGCACAACTATTACCGGGTCAGCACCGCTGTGCTGCGCTGCCACGAGAGTCCGCTGTTTCCGGGCGGCTCGATCGCCAGCCTGTCGATCCCATGGGGTGCGAGCAAGGGCGACGACGATCTCGGCGGCTATCATCTGGTCTGGCCGCGCGATCTCGCCGAAACCGCCGGCGCTTTGCTCGCCTGCGGGGCGCTGGAGGATGCACGGCGCACCCTCGATTATCTGCGCATCATCCAGGAGGCGGACGGGCATTGGCCGCAGAATACCTGGCTCGACGGCTCGCCCTATTGGCACGGATTGCAGATGGACGAGACGGCGTTTCCGATTCTGCTGCTCGATCTTGCGTTCCGCAACGGCGCCATCCCGGAGACCGAGCTTGCCGAATACTGGCCGATGGTCGAGCGGGCCTCGGCGTTCATCGTCTGCAACGGACCGGCGACCGGTCAGGACCGGTGGGAGGAAAACGCCGGCTATACCCCGGCGACCCTCGCGGTCGAAATCGCCGGATTGCTCGCCGCCGCCGATCTCGCAGAGCGGATGGGCGAACCCGCCATCGCCGGCTTCCTGCGCGACACGGCGGATGCGTGGAATGCCGATATCGAGAGCTGGATCTATGTATCGGGTACCGATCTCGCGCGAAAATGCGGGGTGGCGGGCTATTACCTGCGGATCGCGGCGGATGGCGACCACGATTTGTCGGGGGCGCCGGTGCATGGCCGCATCGCGGTGCGCAACCGGCCGGCGGGCGAGGCGGACATCGCGACCGACGAACTGGTGGGTGCGGATGCGCTGGCGCTGGTGCGATTCGGCCTGCGCGCCGCCGCCGATCCGCGCATCCGCGATACCATCGCGGTGATCGATCATCTCACCCGCGTCGATCTGCCGCAGGGTCCGGTCTGGCACCGCTACAACAATGACGGCTACGGCGAGCACACCGACGGGCGGCCGTTCGACGGCACCGGCCATGGCCGCGCCTGGCCGCTGCTGACCGGCGAGCGGGCGCATTACGCGATCGCCGCCGACGATCTGGCGGAGGCCGAACGGCTGAGAACGACCATCGAGGGATGCACCAGCGAGGGCGGGTTGCTGCCCGAGCAGGTGTGGGACAGTGACGACATTCCCGAGCATGAATTGTTTCGCGGCCGGCCGAGCGGATCGGCGATGCCGCTGGTCTGGGCGCACGCGGAATATGTGAAGCTGCTGCGCAGCCTGCGCGACGGCGCGGTGTTCGACTTGCCGCCCCAGCCGGCGCGCCGCTACCTCGTCGAGAAAACCCAGCCGCGCTGCCGCGACTGGCGGGAGAACTGGCGGCGGGCCAGGATGCCGGCGGGGCAGGTTCTGCGCGTCGAACTGGACGGCCCCGGCACGATTCGCTGGACCGACGACGATTGGGTAACGATCCGGGAAACGCCGACCAGCGATGTCGGCCTCGGCATTCACGCCGCCGAACTGCCTACCGGATCGCTTCCGGCCGGGCGTTCGGTGGCGTTCACCTGGCGGCGGCCGGACGGCACTTGGCGTAGGCGCAATTTCGCGGTGGCGATCACCGCTTGAGCCCGCGTGCTGTCCTGGTCAGCGGCGCCTCGGGGTTCATCGGCAGGGCGGTGACCGCGCGATTGGCGGAATCGGGCATCGAAGTGGTGGTCGCGCTGCGCCGTCAGCGCGATATTCCGGGTGCGGCACGCGCGGTGGATGCGGGCGATCTTGCCGCGCCCGATCCTGCGCTGGCCAACGCGATGCGCGGGGTCGGCACGGTGATTCACGCCGCTGGACTCGCGCACCGGACCGGCGTGAATCCGGCGGCGCTCGCGGCGGCGAACGTGACGGCGGCGTCCAGGGTCGCCGAAATCGCGGCCTCGCGCGGGGTGCCGCGATTCATACTGGTCTCCTCGGCGGCGGTGTTCGGCAAGACGCGGGTGGACGTGTTCACCGAGGCGAGTGAGCCACGCCCCGATGATTCCTACGCGCGCAGCAAGCTCGGCGGCGAGATCGCGGTGCGCGCGGCGCTGGCCGGAACCGCGACAAGACTCGTCGTCGTGCGGCCCTGCGCCGTGGTAGGGCCGGGCTGCGCGGGCAATATCCCCCGGCTGGCACGGCTGATCGGCAAGGGATTGCCGCTGCCGTTCGGTGCGATCCGCAATGCGCGCAGTTTCGTGGCGATCGGCGATCTCACCGGGCTGATCGATGCCGCGATCCGCGCCGACGATCCGCCGGAACTGGCGATCGCCGCCCATCCCGAGCCGATTGGAACGCCTGACCTGATTCGCGCGCTCGCGCGCGGCCTCGGGCGCAGGACCATTTTGGTTCCGCTGCCGGCAGCCCTGCTCGGAGCGGCCGCGCGTGCCGTGGGCAAGGCTGCGCTGTGGCAGAGTTTTGCCGGATCGTTTCGCGCAGATGTGACAATCGCGCGGGATCGCCTGGGCTTCACGGCCGCGACGCCGATCGAAACCGCGCTGGAAATGACTGGCACCGCTTTGCGGTAATATAATACCGCAACACCACCTGCTTGACGCGGTGTAAAGATTCCCGCATATGCTCGGTCATTCTATTCCCTGTTGCCGAGGAATTCGTGATGAAGACGACCGTTTCGCTGAAACCGGCGGACGCGCAAAAGGATTGGGTGCTGATCGACGCCGACGGGCTGGTGCTCGGCCGGCTCGCCGCCCTGATCGCCACGCGCCTGCGCGGCAAGCACAAGCCGCAATTCACCCCGCATGTCGATTGCGGCGATCACATCGTCGTCGTCAACGCTGAAAAGGTGAAGGTGACCGGCAACAAGCTCGACCAATCGATATTCCATTACCACACGGGCTATCCCGGCGGCATCAAGGGGCGCAGCCTGCGCCAGCGGCTTGGCAGCGCGCACCCCGAGCGGGTGCTCGAAAAAGCGGTCGAGCGGATGATCACGCGTGGCCCGCTGCAGCGCCAGCAGATGAAGAATCTCCATGTTTACGCCGGCGCGTCGCATCCGCATGACGGCCAGCAGCCGAAGCCGCTCGATGTCGGCGCCATGAACCGCAAGAATGTGAGGGCCTGAGCATGTCGGGAACCGGAACGCTCGCCGATCTGAAGTCGATCGTCACCCCAGCCGCCGCGACGGTCGACTCCGAGGCGCCGAAGCGCGAGCCGAAGCGCGACGCGCAGGGCCGCTCCTATGCCACCGGACGGCGCAAGGATGCGGTCGCCCGCGTCTGGATCAAGCCGGGCAAGGGCGAAATCATCATCAACGGGCGCAAGGCCGCGCAGTATTTCGCGCGCCCGGTGCTGCGGATGCTGATCACCCAGCCCTTCCTGGTCGCCGACCGCTACAACCAGTTCGACGTGATGGCGACGGTCGCCGGCGGCGGGCTGTCCGGCCAGGCCGGCGCAGTGCGCCACGGGATTTCGCGGGCGCTGACCTTCTACGAGCCGGATCTGCGCGGCATCCTGAAGGTTGCGGGCTTCCTCACCCGCGACTCGCGCACGGTCGAACGCAAGAAATACGGCCGGGCCAAGGCGCGCCGGAGCTTCCAGTTCAGCAAGCGCTGAGCGCCGTCTTTCAGGATCGGCTATCAAAAAACCGCCTCGGGGCCTGCTCCGGGGCGGTTTTCGGCGGCAGATCGAAGGGAGACAAGACATGCGCGTGATACCCGTGGGGACGACGGGCAGCTTCGCTCTCACCGTCGCACCCGAGCATTTGGCCAGCCAGTTCAAGGATGCGATTCTGCCGCCGGTGCTGGCAACACCGATGATGATCCTGGTGATGGAAAATGCGGCGCTCAACGCCATCCGCGCCTATCTTGATCCGGGAGAGAGCGCTGTCGGCAGCGCTGTCTGCATACGCCATCTTGCCGCGACGCCGGTCGGGCATCGCGTGACAGCGACCGCCGCGGTAACGAAGGTGGCAGGGCGGCGGATCGAGTTTGCCGTAAGCGCGCGTGACGAGGTCGAGGAAATCGGCAACGGTACCCATGAGCGTACGGTGATCGATGTCCGGCGCCTGATGCAGCGTCTCGAAGCCAAGGGTAGGGCGGGATGAGGAGGCAACCGTGAGGGCGCGCGACACGGATAAGGCTTAACAGTCTTTTTCTGTTGGATGGGTTTTCGTTCATACGCGAAAACCCCGATAATCAGCCGAGATGCCGTTCGATCGCGGCGACCATGGTGTCGGCGGCGCGCAGGATCATGGTTTTGTCGTCGGCCTTGACCTCCATCGACCGGACCATCAGGGGCTTGTGATCGCCCACCCGGTCCAGTTCGCCGTCCATGTAGATGATCAGGTCGCTCACCTTGTGGACCGACCCGATGAACACGTAGCGCGCCCCGAGTTTGTGCGCCTCGGCAAGAATGCAGCGGCGGCAGGTCGAGGGATGCTGATAGGAATGGGCGATCGACGCGGTCATCCGCGTGGTCGCGGCGCTGTCGATCACGCTGACCTGCTTGCCGGCATCGAGGCGCTCGCGCAGCCGCGCGGCGGCATCCGCGAGCCAGCG
The DNA here is from genome assembly GCF_025499445.1 of Acidiphilium sp. AL. Lineage (NCBI taxonomy): Bacteria > Pseudomonadati > Pseudomonadota > Alphaproteobacteria > Acetobacterales > Acidocellaceae > Acidiphilium > Acidiphilium sp. AL. Next base: position 8,023 of record NZ_JAIMBZ010000033.1, on the reverse strand, counting down.
TTTCTGCGCCGCGACCACCATCGGGCGGTGATCGATCGAGGTATCGAACAGATCGAAGGCTTCGATCACCATGCCGGGCCGGTACGGTGGTTCGGGCGGCGCGCTTTCGGCGACTCCCGCGAAACTCACGGCAAAACCGCCGATAAGCAGGCCGCATACGAGTTTTCGCCTTCGGTTCACCCGATCTTGCCGTGGCAGTGCTTGTATTTCTTGCCCGATCCGCATGGACAGGGCGCGTTGCGCGGCGTGGCGGCCCAGGTTTCCGGCCGGCCTGGATCGACCGCGTCGGCCCGGTAGGGGGAAATCGACGTCAGGTTCAGCTCGGTCATCGTTTGCGGTTCGGCCAAGGCGAGGTCGCCGCCGTAATTGCCGGCGTTCGGATGACTCTCGATCAGCAGTGACGGATCGAAGACCGGCCCGCCATGGTCTGGGTCGGTGCCGAGTTCGACATAGGCGAGCGCCGAACTCACCTGCTCCTTGAGGTCGTCGAGCAGGCCGGTGAACAGAGCGAAGGCCTCGGCCTTGTATTCGTTGAGCGGGTCGCGCTGGCCGTAGGCGCGCAGGCTGATTCCCTGGCGCAGGTGATCGAGTGCCAGCAGATGCTCTTTCCAGAGATGGTCCAGCGTTTGCAGAAGGATCGATTTTTCCAGGAAGCGCATGAAATCCGGGCCGAAATTGGCCGCCTTCGCCGCCATATGCGCATCGACCGCATCGGCTATCCGCTCGCGCAGATGGCTCTCGTCGATTCCTTCCTCGCCAGCCCAATCGACGACCGGCAGGTCGAGACCGAAAATGCGCTTCACGTCTTCGGCAAGTTCGGCGCTTTCCCATTGTTCGGCATAGGCTTTCACCGGAATCCGGCGCTCGACGATCACGGCGATCGTGTCGGCGCGCATCTCGCCGATCACGTCGGCCACGCTGTCGGCGCGCATGAACTCGCGGCGCTGGGCATAGACCTCCTTGCGCTGGTTGTTCATCACGTCGTCGTATTTGAGCAGATTTTTGCGGGTGTCGAAGTTGCGCGCCTCGACTTTTTTCTGCGCCTTTTCCAGCGCCTTGTTGATCCAGGGGTGGATGATCGCCTCGCCGTCCTTCAGGCCGAGTTTCTGCAGCATCGGGCCCATCCGGTCGGAGCCGAAAATCCGCATCAGGTCGTCGTCGAGCGAGAGGAAGAAGCTCGACGCGCCGGGATCGCCCTGCCGGCCGGAGCGGCCGCGCAACTGGTTGTCGACGCGGCGGCTTTCATGGCGTTCGGTGCCGATCACATAGAGGCCACCCGCCGCCTTCACCACCTCATGCGCGGCGTCGAGTTCGGCGCGAATCGCCGCCTCGCGCGCCGGCCGCGCGGAGGGGTCGAGCGATTCCAGTTCGGTTTTCAGGCGCATCTCTAGATTGCCGCCGAGTTTGATGTCGGTGCCGCGCCCGGCCATGTTGGTCGCGATGGTGACCGCACCCGGCGCGCCGGCATCGGCCACGATCGCGGCTTCCTGCTCGTGGAAGCGGGCGTTGAGCACGCTGTGGGGAATTTTCATCCGTTTCAGCAATGCTGAGAGCAACTCGGATTTTTCGATCGAGGTGGTGCCGACCAGCACCGGCTGGTTGCGGGCCCGGCATTCCTCGATGAGCTTGGCGACGGCCTGGTATTTCTCGTCCCCCGAGCGATAGACCTCGTCGTCCTGATCCTTGCGCACGACCGGAACGTTGGTGGGTATTTCGACCACGAGAAGCTTGTAGATTTCCTCGAATTCGTCGGCCTCGGTCATCGCCGTGCCGGTCATGCCGGCGAGTTTCGGGTAGAGGCGGAAATAATTCTGAAACGTGATCGAGGCGAGGGTCTGGTTTTCGCGCTCGACGACGACATGCTCCTTCGCCTCCAGCGCCTGATGCAGGCCGTCGGAATAGCGCCGCCCTTCCATCATGCGGCCGGTGAACTCGTCGATGATGATGACCTGGCCGTTCTTCACGATGTAATCGACATCGCGGGTGAACAGCGTGTGCGCGCGCAGGCTCTGCTGGACGTGGTGGATCAGCGAGACATTGAACACGTCGTACAGATTGCCTTCGGTGAGCAGGCCGGCCTCGGCGAGCATCTGCTCGACCCGCTCGGACCCCTCCTCGGTGAGGTTCACCGTCTTGAATTTTTCGTCTTTTTCGTAATGCGCCTCGTCCTTCGCCAGTTCCTTCACGATGCCGTCGACCTGGGCGTAAAGCTCGGTCGGCTCGTCGGACGGCCCGGAGATGATCAGCGGGGTGCGTGCCTCGTCGATCAGGATGCTGTCCACCTCGTCGACGATCGCGTAACTGAAATCGCGCTGCACCATGTCGGCCAGCGCGTATTTCATATTGTCGCGCAGATAGTCGAAGCCGAACTCGTTGTTGGTGCCGTAGGTGATGTCGCAGGCATAGGCCGCGCGCCGCTCGTCGTCCTCGATGCCGGGGACGATCACGCCCACCGACAGGCCGAGGAAGTTATAGACCCGTCCCATCCATTCGGCGTCGCGTTTCGCCAGATAGTCGTTCACGGTGACGACATGTACGCCCTTGCCGGAGAGCGCGTTGAGATAGACCGGCAGGGTGGCGACCAGCGTCTTGCCCTCGCCGGTCTTCATCTCGGCGATCTTGCCGTCATGCAGAACCATGCCGCCGATCAACTGAACGTCGAAATGGCGCATGCCCAGCACGCGCTTCGAGGCCTCGCGGCAGACCGCGAAAGCCTCGGGCAGCAGATCGTCGAGTTTCGCGCCATCCGCGAGACGCGCGCCGAATTCCGCGGTCTTGGCCTGCAGGGCGGCATCTTCGAGCGCCGCGAGCCCGGCTTCCAAGGCATTGATCGACGCGATCCGCCGGCTATATGCCTTGAGCGCACGGTCGTTGGTGGTGCCGATGATGGCGCGGGCGATGCTTGAAAACATGGGAATGTGCTGTCCGGTCTATCCGCTACGGTCGTCCGTTATTCGGGCGGCCGCCCGCAGGCGCCGGTCGGCGCCCTGCCTGCGGCCAATGGTCTGACATAAGAGCGGGAACCGATCCGGTCAATGAATCGGCGTGCCAATCATTGGATGCCGCGACGTCTTGCCCGGTGCGGCGGGTTCGGCCATGGTGCGGCCCGGTCGAAACGAGGTCAAGCAGAATGAATCGCTATTTTACGGGTTTCTCCACCGGATTGGCTGGCGCGGTCGCCCTGTCGCTCGTGCTGGGAACGGGCTTGCCACAGGCAAATGCGGCCAACACGCCGGCCCCGGCGAACGCGACTCCCGCCAAGCCCGAAGCGGCAACCAAGCCGGTGCCGAAAAACCCGGTGGTCGCCATCGTCGATGGCCACAAGATCCATTTGTCGGACCTTGCCAAGGCGGCGCAGTCGCTGCCGCCGCAATTCCAGCAGGCGCCGCCGCAGGAACTGTATCCTGTTCTGCTGAACCGGCTGGTCGATGAACGCGCCCTGCTGATCCAGGCCCGCAAGGCGGATATCGCGAAGAAGAAATCGGTCAAGATCGCGATGCGCCATGCCGCCGATCGCGCGCTGGAGGCCGCCTATCTGCGCGAGCAGGTCAAGCCGAAGCTGAACGACCAGGCGATGAAAGCCTATTACCAGAAGCATTATGTCGGCCAGAAGCAGCCCGAGGAGGTCAAGGCGCGCCAGATTCTGGTGAAAACCCAGGCCGAGGCCGAGGCGATCATCAAGAAGCTGAATGGCGGCGCGAAATTCGCGACCCTGGCCCAGAAGGACAGCATCGATCCGGGTGCCAAGAATGGCGGCGAACTCGGCTGGTTCACCAAGGATGAAATGGTAAAACCCTTCGCCGATGCCGCTTTCGCCCTGAAGCCCGGCACCTACACCAAGACGCCGGTGCATTCACAGTTCGGCTGGCACATCATTCTGTCCCAAGGCAAGCGGCAGAAACCGATGCCGAGCCTTGACGACGTCAAGGACAAGATCAGGCAGACCCTGACCGAAAAGGCGATCACCGACGCGCTGCAGGACGCGCGCAAAGGCGTTGCGGTCAAGCTGTTCAACCCGGACGGTTCGCCGGCGACGGCACCGGACGCCGCAGCACTGGACGCCACGCCGAGCAAGAACTGAGGCCGGATCGATGGCCGACGCGCTGCCGGCATCACCGCTGGCGCTACCTTTGCCCGAACTGCCGCCGGTCGCGGGCGTGCGGTTCGCCACCGCCGAGGCCGGCATCCGCTATCGCGGCCGCACCGACGTGCTGCTTGTGGAATTCGCGCCGGGAACCGCGGTTGCCGGCGTGTTCACCCGCAACAAATGCCCCGGTGCGCCGGTATCCTGGTGCCGGAACATCCTGCCGGGCGGCGTGGCGCGCGGCCTTCTGGTCAATGCCGGCAACGCCAATGTGTTCAACGGCGTCGCCGGCGAAGCGGCGGTGCGGGCGAGCGCTGATGCGGCGGGGCGCGTCCTGGGCTGCCCGCCCGAGCAGATTTTCCTCGCCTCGACCGGGGTGATCGGCGCGCCGATGCCGGGGGGAAAGATCGTCGCGGTGATGGACGATCTCGCGTCGCGGCTGGCACCGGACGGGTGGGAAGCGGCATCGCGCGCGATCATGACCACCGACACGTTTCCAAAGGCCGCCACCCGCACGGCGCGGATCGGCGGCACGGCGGTTCGCATCTCTGGGTTCGCCAAGGGCAGCGGCATGATCGCGCCGGACATGGCGACCATGCTGGCCTTCATCGTGACCGACGCGGCCGTCCCCGCTTCTGTATTGCAGACCATGCTGCGCCAGGGGATCGAACCGAGTTTCAACTGCATCACTGTCGATTCCGATACTTCGACCTCGGATACCGTTCTGCTGTTCGCGACCGGTCAGGCCGACAATTCCCCAGTCACGGACGCACGCGGTCTTGCCGGTTTCCGCCGTGCGCTGGGCGAGGTGCTGCACGACCTCGCTTTGATGGTGGTGCGCGACGGCGAGGGTGCGAACAAGCTGATGGAGATCGCCGTGACCGGGGCGGTCTCGGCGCGCTCGGCGCGGCGGATCGGCCTCGCCATCGCCAATTCGCCCCTGGTCAAGACGGCGGTTGCCGGCGAGGACGCGAATTGGGGCCGCATCGTCATGGCGGTGGGCAAGGCCGGCGAACCGGCCGAGCGGGACCGTCTGGCGGTCGCCGTTGGCGGTGTCTGGATGGCGCGCGACGGCAAGATCGTCGATGGCTATGACGAAACGCCGGTCGCGGCGCATATGCGCGGGCGCGAAATCCGTATCACGGTCGATCTCGGCCTCGGGCGCGGTCGCGCGATCGTATGGGGCTGCGACCTTACCCACGGATATATCGACATCAACGGCAGCTATCGCAGTTGATGTGCTGAGTCCGTGCCTCGTCGGGTCGGACGAAAATCACGAATTCGTGACAATCTGAATCGATTCCGGAATCATCCATGTGAGGATAGGCGCCGTATCCCCTGCACAAGATCGCTCACCGGAGCGATCGCCAACAGGAGACAAGCCATGAAATTGAAGCACGCGCTGATGGGGGCCGCTCTGGCGGTCGGGCTCGGCGGATCGGCTTTCGCGATGATGGGCAATACCGTCATGGTCGGCGGCGCGCCGATGTATCCGACCAAGAACATCGTGCAGAACGCGGTCAACTCGAAGGACAATACCACGCTGGTCGCCGCGGTGAAGGCCGCCGGCCTGGTTCCGGCGCTTGAGGGCAAGGGGCCGTTCACCGTCTTCGCGCCGACCAACGAGGCGTTCGACATGCTGCCGAAGGGCACCGTGCCGACCCTGCTGAAGCCGGCCAACAAGGCCGAGCTGAAGTCGGTTCTGCTCTACCATGTCGTGCCGGGTGATTTCACCTTCGCGACGCTCGCGGCCGACATTCAGGGGCATGGCGGCACGGTCAAGCTGAAGACGCTCGAAGGCAAGGATCTGACGTTCAAGATGAACGGTCCGCACAATATCGAGGTCATCGATGCGAAGGGCGGCGTCGCCCACATCATCACTTACGATGTCGTTCAGTCGAACGGCGTGATTCAGGTGGTCGACCGCGTTCTGATGCCGTAACTTTCGGGTCGATCCTGAACGGCGCGGGAATTCCCCACCCCTCGCGTCATACTGCAGCCAGCGGCCAATTACGGCCGCTGGCCTTTTAGGTCTGGGGCATCCCTTGAAGCCGATGCGGCCTTGTCGCAGAACGAAGCCTGTTTTCAGCCAGGAGCGCGAATGTGGGCCTGAAAGACGAAGCGGCGCGGGGGACAAGGTCGGCCGGCGGCAACAGGGACGAGGCCGGCCACATCAAGGCGCTGCTGCATCGAGGCGCGGCGCTTAAACTGGCACTGGCGGAACAGCCGGCGCCGATCCTCGCGGTAGTCGATGCCTGCGAGGCGGCGATCCGGTCAGGCAACAAGCTGCTGTTCTGCGGCAATGGCGGATCGGCGGCGGATGCCCAGCATCTCGCGACCGAACTGCTGATCCGGTTGCGCGGATCGGTCGTGCGGGAAAGTTGGCCGGCACTCGCCCTCACGCTCGATCCGGCAATGCTGACCGCGGCGGGCAACGATTTCGGCTATGATCAGGTATTCGCCCGGCCGCTTTCCGGCCTCGGCCGCGCCGGGGATGTGCTGTTCGGCATCACCACATCGGGGCGCTCGCCCAGCGTGCTGCGCGCGCTAGAGGTCGCGCGCGGCATGGGGATCGTCACTGTCGGGTTGCTTGGGGGCGATGGCGGCCCGGCCCGACCGCTCTGCGACCATATGCTCATCGTGCCCGATAGCGAGACCGCGCGGGTGCAGGAATGCCATATCGCGCTCGGCCATATCGTGCTGGAATTGCTTGAAGATCGCTTGACCGGCCGCCGCGCATGACCATCCTGGTCACTGGCGTTGCCGGGTTCATCGGCTATCATGTGGCCGAAGCGTTGCTCGCGCGCGGCGAGACGGTGATCGGGATCGACGACCTGAATCCGTATTACGATGTCGGGCTGAAGCGCGCGCGCCTCGCCCACCTCGTCCGGCACGATGGTTTCGCTTTCCATGCGCTTGATATCGCGGACCATGCGGCGCTGCTCGGGGTGGGGGCGGGAACCAAGATCATCGTTCATCTCGCCGCCCAGGCGGGCGTGCGCTACTCGATCGACAATCCGTTCGCTTATGCCGCGGCCAATCTGACCGGACATCTTTCGGTGCTGGAACTGGCCCGCCATGTGCCGGGCCTGACGCATCTGGTCTATGCCAGCTCCTCGTCGGTCTATGGTGCGGGTTCGGCATTGCCCTACAGCGAATCGGCGCGGGCGGACCATCCGCAATCGCTCTACGCCGCGACCAAGCGGGCCGATGAGATGATGAGCGCGGCATATTCCCATCTCTACGGGCTGCGTCAGACCGGATTGCGGTTCTTCACCGTCTATGGGCCGTGGGGGCGGCCGGATATGGCGTATTTCGGTTTCGCCGAGGCGATCATTGAGGGACGACCGATCACCCTTTATGACGGCGGGCGGCTGAAGCGCGACTTTACCTATATCGACGATATCGTGGCGGGCGTGCTCGGGGTGATCGACCATCCGCCGACCGAAATCGGTGCACACCGGCTGTTCAATATCGGCAATAACTGCGCCGAATCGGTCAGCGATCTTGTCGCGGTGCTGGAGGCGGAACTGAATCATAAGGCGATTATCGTCAATGCGCCGCGCCCGGCCGCCGATCCGGTGGAGACCTGCGCCGACATTGCGGCTTTGGCGAGGCTGACTGGCTTTTCGCCGAAAACTCAACTTTCCGAGGGAGTCCCTCGTTTCGTCGTCTGGTATCGCGATTGGCGCGCCAAGAGGGGTTGACGGCGTCATCCGCCTGTAATATCCCTCTCACATCGGCGGCGGCATTTGAGGTCGCGGCCGAGAGTAAAGTTTCGACGGGATCAACGGTCCCGTCGTTTTGTTCTTTGAGGGTTGTGAAGAGGCTAGGAAGGGATACGTTGGTGGCGTTTGGCTGCTTTCTGTGTTGTTTTGCGTTGGGTGTTCTGGGCTGTGAGGCCTGGGACGTCTGGGTGGGGTGGCATGGTTGGTTGTT
>NZ_JAIMBZ010000032.1:0-35922 GCF_025499445.1 Acidiphilium sp. AL | reverse complement strand
TCGTCGCGCGACTCGGTGGCTGGAATTGTTACTATAAACCACCGGGGCCAAAAACCATGCGAGCCGGATGGGCACAGTTCGCCTCAATGGCCGCAGGCTTCGTCCTCGCTACCCAGTCAAATGTGTGAATCCCGTAGCCTGATGGAGGAGGGGGTAGGGGCTGTTGGGTGTCGATTTACGGAGTTTGATGAACGCTCGATCCGTCGCCATGAACCGCTGGATCATCGGCACGATCAACTTTCCCGGATTTGAAATGGGCTGGGCGGTATTTCGGCTCAGCAGTTCAGCATAAGAGACCAGATCGCGATGCACAGCGGCGGGTAGCTCGATCGTTAGCTTGACGGGCTTGTCGTCTTCCAACGGCCCAAGCTTCAGTTTCGTCATGGGGTATTTTCCGTTCCATAAGGGGCCAGGACGAGATCACGCGTGACCATCACATCAACTGGAAATCCCGGTCTGATGGTGAGCGTGGGCTGCACGTCGAGTTCGCGCTGGACGATTTGCTGCCCGGTCTGGCTGATGCTGTTGGAGGCGCCCATGCGCAGTGCCTGGGCGAGATTGTTTCCGCTATTGCTGGTACCTGCCTCGGCACCGACGCTGAGGATGGTGGACAAGATTGCTCCGTCGAACAGCATCCCCCAGTGATTATTCACCCGGTCATAGAGGCCGGCATAGCCCTGCGTGTCAGCGCCCGGCAGGCGATCCAGCACGATGGATCCTCCATCCGGCATGATCAGCCGCGTCCAGACGAGGAGCACGCGGCTCTGCCCGAAGGTGACCGAGCTATCATATTGCCCGATCAGCTTCGCCCCTTGCGGAATGAGCAGATAGCGCCCGGTGGGGCTGTCATAAACATCCTGCGTCACTTGGGCGATGATCTGGCCCGGAAGGTCGGAGCGGATGCCGGTGATCAGCGCCGCTGGGATTACGGTGCCCGCCTGCACGACATAGGGCGAGGCGGGTTTCTGCAACTGTTCTGGGCTGACCGTGCGCCGGTCCACCGGCTCGCTCATGAAGGCGGTCTTGCTGTTTGTAGCGGTGGTGGTCGCGGGCAATGATGGACCCGCCGCTAACATCCCAACATTGCCATTGGCAGTTCTGCTGTGCTGGTCCGTCGGCTGACGATCCTCCTGCACAAAGAGTTTGCTGGCGAGTGCCGCCTGCTGTTGCTGGGCCAGGCGCCGCGCGTTGGAATTCATGCCGCTTGCCATCAGGGCAGTACCCGTTGTGGCATGGGCATTGACGATGGCCGGCCCGAGATCCCCCGGTAAAGGTGGCCCGAGCTTGGGTGCATGATTCGCTGCCAGCCCGGCATAACTTTTTGGCAGACTGGAGAGGCCATCGGCCTCGGCGTGTGTCTGGGTATCGTAGAGGTTGCTGGCCGTGCCGGAAGGCTTATGCGATTGCAGCCCGTAGCCAAGTGCGCCGGCTACTGCGAGTGCGCTCATGCCGCCCAGACCAATAAGCACTTTGCGGGACAGACGGGTGACGCGCGGTATGTCGCCCCGCAATCGGAAGCCCTCCGCGGCGGCGGTGGGTTGGGTCGAGGGAGGCCGGACACTGCCTGTCCCTTCCTCGCCCTCGGTTGCGGTCATGAACGAGGCACCCCATCGGTGCGGACAATCCGCACCACCTGTTGCCCGTCCTTGCCGCCCAAGCGCAATTCCGCCGCGGCGAAGAGCTGATCCACGATGTAATAATTGCCTTGCACCTGGTAGTTCACCAGTTCCGAGCCGCCGGTCGGCCCCACCACGAAGAGTGGCGGCATGTTCCCTTGCGCGATCCCGGACGGGAATTCGATATAGACTTTTTTCCCGTCATCGAAGGCGCGCAACGGCCGCCAGGGCGGATTATTTCCCTTGATCGCGTAGCGGAAATTCAACGCCGAAATGTCAACGCCCGCCGCGATCGGCGCGGCCGCATCGGCCTCCGCGTTCTGCTGTTTCAAGGCAAAAATCTGATCTTCGGGATATTGCCAGGAAACCGAGGCCATGTAGGTCTTCGGCGTAGAATGTAGCTCGAGCAGATAGGTCCGTTTGTCGGTGTTGATGACCAGATTGGTCTGCAGGTCGGGCATGGTCGGTTTGACGAGGATATGTACGCGCTCATTGGCGCCTGAGCCGCTGTCGGTGTTGCCGATGATCCAGCGCAATGTATCGCCGGCGGCGATCGGCCCGGAGCCCGCGAGTTTTTCTCCCGGCTGCAGCTCGATGTCGGTGATCTCGCCGGGCGAGGTATAGACCTGATAGAGCGCGCCAACTGCGTAGGGGTAGACCTGCACAGCATTGATGAAGCTATCCCGCAGCGGCTGCACCCGGGCCGCCGCATCGGCTCGTTCGACCCGCGCCAGCGGATTGGAGGATTGCGCGGACTTGGTATCGCCGGTGTCGCCTGCGCCGTCTGCGCCGCCGTCGGGTAGCTTCTTCAACTGCCCAGGCAGCGGTAAGGGCTCCGGCACCTGGACGATCCGAACCGGCTTTGGTGGGGGCGGCAGTAAGGTGGCCTTCACCGCGTTGTCGTAATTGATCTTGGGCGGGATGAATTTTTGCGCGCAACCGCTGAGCGCGGTGGCCATCAGCAACAGCGCCGTAAAGCCGTATCTGCGAAGGCGTGTATCTGCGCCTTTCCGGCGCCTCCCGCTGCTTCGGCTGCGTACCGCGATAGGTATTCCGGGATGGCCGGGCTCAGGATTGGACATGGACTGGCCCCGGACCGGGCCAATTGATAGGCTCATTGTGCCAGCTCCTTCGACCAGTTGATGGCGGTGACGTAGATGCCAAGCGGGTTTTTCCGCAGCGCCTCGGCGCTGTGGGGTGGTTGCAGCGTCACGGTGAGGATGGCGCTCCAGTTCTGGAGCGAAGACAGCGCGCCGTCCTTGTAATGGTGCTCGACCCAGTCGATCTGGAAACTGTCCGGCGAGGCCCGGATAACGCTGGAGATGTCGACAGAGACCTGCTCGTGTCCGAGCGCCGCGAAAGGATCGTCGGCGCGGGCATACTCGTTCAGCGCCTGGGCACCGGACGTGGTGGTAAAGTCATAGGCCTGGAGCCAATGCTGCCGCAGGACGATGGGATCATCAGGGAGTGAGCGGACATCCTGGATGAAATTCGCCAGATACCAGGCGATCTGCGGATCGCTGGGCCGGTAGTCGGCGGTGGCAGGCGCTACGGCCTGGGCCTGACCAAGTTTATCGACCTGCACCACCCAGGGCACGACGCTGCCCCGCGCGGCTTGCCAGACTAGCCCGCCCGCCAGCCCCATGGACAGCGCCAAAGATCCGAAAGCCATCAGCCGCCAATTTTTCGCCTGCACGCGGGCGGACCCGATGCGCTCGTCCCAGGCCTGGGCGGCACGCTGATAGGGCGTCTCGGGCTCAGGTGTGCGGCCATAACGAACCGAGGCGCGACGAAATAGCGCCATGCCTATTCTCCTTCCCTGAGATTGACGGAATGGCCGCCGCCAGAGCGGTCACCGGATTTGACCGCCTGGGCCGCGGTCTGCGCTCCGCGTTTCAACGCCTGGCCATGCTTCATGCGTTCAGCCCAGCCCGGCGCGGCCGCCTGGCCGGCGCCAGGGGTGGTCTCCTTGCCCGCCGCCACGCTGGCCGTGGAAGCGCTCTCGACGGGGGCTGAGCTGGTGGAGGCTTTCCCGGAGGCAAAACCTTGCCTCATGGCCCCGGTTGCCTGACTGGCGGCGCGCCTTACACCAGCTGTGGCCGAATTCCCGGCGGAACGACTGATACCGCCCAGCCCACCCATGACGCCGGCGGCGCCAGATTGTCCGGCCGCACCGCGGCCATAGGCGCCGGCAACGGCACCTGCTGCAGCGGCACCACCGCGCGCGGCGGCTGCAGAGCCGGACATGGCGGCCATGGCACCCCTCCCGGCTAGGCCAACCGCACCTGCGCCGGCCATGGCGGTGCCCGCGACCGCAAGACCGGTGCCCACAGCGGCTCCCGCACCAAGCTGCGGCGCGCCGGAGACCAGGCCAGTGGCGATGCCTGGCCCATAGATCCCAAGGCCGAGCAGCGACAAAGCGGCCAGCACCGTGGCAAGGGCCTGGCTGATGTTGGGTTCGGCCGAACCGTAGCTGGTGGTGAACTGGGCAAAGAGCCCGGTGCCAATGCCGACAATGACGGCAAGGACCATCACCTTGATGCCGGTGGCGACGATATTGCCCAGCACCTTCTCTGCCAGGAAGGCGGTTTTGCCGAAGAGTGCGAATGGCACCAGCACGAAGCCGGCCAATGTCGTCAGCTTGAATTCGATCAGCGTCACGAAGAGCTGCACCGCCAGGATGAAGAAGGCGATCAGCACCAGCAGCCAGGAAATCATCAATACGGCGATCTGCACCGCATTGGTGAAAATCGCGACCGGTCCCACCAGCTTCTCGGCTGCGTTCAGCAGCGGCTGCCCGGCAGCGATACCGACTTCGGCGAGGCGACCCGGTTCGAGGAACTGAGCCTGGGAGATGGAGGAGCCGCCTGCTGTGAGACCCAGCCCGGCGAAGCTGTCGAAAACCACCTTCGCCAGATCATCGAAATTGCCGATAAGATAAGCAAAGAAGCCGATATAGAGGGTCTTCTTCACCAGACGCTGGAGGATGTCCTCATCCGCACCCCAGGCCCAGAACAGTCCGGCTAGCGTGATGTCGATGATGATCAGGGTGGAGGAGAGTGAGAGAACGTCGCCCTTCACCAGCCCAAAGCCGGAATCGATATAGCTGGTGAAAATATTCAGGAAGGTGTCGATGACGCCGACATTGTTCATGTGGGCGTCTCCTATCGCCCGTTGAACATCGTGACGTTGCCGGGCGTGTAGGCGTTCAGCGTCGCGAAATTCTTGTAGAGCGCTTTACTCTCTGCTTCGGTTGTGGCGGTGTTTGCTTGTGCCAACGCATCCGCTCGTGCCTTCGCCGACGTCACCGCGACAAGGTCGGAAAGCTGCTGGGATTGCAGGGCCAATAGCTGGTTGCCCGCCTGGGCAGCCTGCAGAGCGCCGGTGGCATCCTGGCTGGCGGAGACGAGTGACTGCATGGCACTGGCATCGGAGGAGATATTCCCGACAACGCCAGCCTGGACTTTCAGGGAGTCTTCAAACGCGCCGACGGAGTTCTGCCAACGGGTCTGTGCGCCTGCGATCAGCGTGGCATCAGATGCCGTGCTGGATAAGGAACCATAGGTGCTGGTAAAGGCCTGTTCGACCTGCTGGACGTTGAAGGCGATGTTCTGCGCCTGGGAGATCAGGCCTTCGGTCTGCTGCACTGAGGATTCGAGCTGGGTCAGGGTGGAGAGCGGCAAATTGGCGAGGTTCTTCGCCTGATTGACCAACATCTGCGCCTGGTTGGTGAGGCCCTGGATCTCATTGTCGACCTGCTGCAGCTCGCGCGCCGCGGTCAGTACGTTCTGCGCATAATTGGTGGGGTCGAAGACGATCCATTGCGCCAATGCACGTGGCGCCGTCAGGGCGAGAAAAGCGACGCCCAACGGAAAAGCGGTAACAACGGCAAGGGCAACAACCACGACGCGATGCCCGCGACGCACCAGACGCAGGCTCGTCATGGCGAAGCCTCCAGGTTGGGTAGGTCAGGAATGAGATCGGCCGCCCAGTCGAAGCCGTGCTGCCTCAACCAGGATTCGGTGAATGGTACGCGGTCATGTTCGGCCAGGATGCGCTCAATGGCGGCATGATCGGCCTTGGAGGAGGCGGCGCAGAAGGCAAGCGCCACCGGGCCGAGGCCCAATTCGAAGAGCCGGTTACCGCGCCGCGACTGGCAGTAATAATCGCGCTTGGGCGTGGCCCGCGCGATGATCTCGATCTGCCGGTCATTGAGTCCAAAACGGCGATAGATGGCAGTGATCTGCGGCTCGATGGCGCGCTCATTCGGCAGAAAGATGCGTGTCGGACAGCTTTCCACGATGGCGGGCGCGATTGGGCTGTTATCGATGTCGGAGAGGGATTGGGTGGCGAAGATGACTGAGGCATTCTTTTTGCGCAGGGTCTTCAGCCACTCGCGGAGCTGCTGGGCGAAGGAGGGATCGTCGAGGACCAGCCAGCCTTCGTCGATGATCAGCAGCGTCGGCCGTCCGTCCAGCCGTTGCTCGATACGGTGGAAGAGATAGGTCAGCACGGCGGGCGCCGCGCTGGCGCCGATCAGCCCCTCGGTCTCGAAGGTCTGAAGTGGGGCTACGCCAAGATGTTCAGTCTCGGCATCGAGTAACCGCCCGCAGGCGCCGCCAACGCAATAGGGCTGGAGCGCCTGCTTCAGCGCGGTGGATTGCAGCAACACCGCGAGGCCGGTGATGGTGCGCTCATTGACCGGCGAGCTGGCCAGCGAGATCAGCGCCGACCAGACATGTTCCTTTACGGCCGGGTCGATGGCGACACCCTCTTTGGCGAGGATGGCCGCGATCCATTCCGCCACCCAGGCGCGCTCGGCCGGATCATCGATCCCGGCCAGAGGCTGCAACGAGACCGTGGTCTCCGCCCCAACTCCCGTGGACAGGCTTCCCCCAAGATCGTGCCAGTCTCCGCCCATGGCGAGTACGGCGGTGCGGATCGACCCGCCGAAATCGAAGGCAAAGATCTGGCTGTTCGGATAGCGCCGGAACTGCATCGCCATTAGGGCCAGCAGTACGGATTTGCCGGCCCCCGTCGGTCCGGCGATTAGCGTGTGACCGACATCGCCGACATGCAGCGAGAACCGAAACGGCGTGCTGCCTTCGGTCTTGCCGAAGAACAGGGGAGGGGATTGGAAATGCTCATCACGTTCCGGTCCGGCCCAGACCGCCGAGAGTGGGATCATGTGGGCGAGGTTCAGTGTGGAGACTGGTGGCTGTCGAACATTGGCGTAGGCATGGCCAGGCAGCGAGCCAAGCCAGGCTTCAATGGCGTTCACCCCCTCCGCCATGCAGGTGAAATCGCGGCCCTGGATCACCTTTTCGACCAAGCGCAGTTTCTCAGCGGCGCGCCCGGCATCTTGATCCCAGACCGTGATCGTGGCGGTGACATAGGCCTGGCCGACATCGTCGGCGCCCAATTCCTGCAGCGCCATGTCGGCGTCCATAGCCTTGTTGGCGGCATCGGAATCGACCAGCACCGATTGCTCGTTGGTCATCACCTCCTTGACGATGGCGCCGATGGACTTGCGCTTGGCGAACCATTGCCGCCGGATTTTGGTGAGCAGACGGACCGCTTCGGTTTTGTCGAGCAGGATGGCGCGGGTGGACCAGCGATAGGGGAAGGCGAGCCGGTTCAACTCATCGAGGATGCCGGGAAAGGTAACGGTCGGGAATCCGACGACGGTCAGCGTGCGCAGATGATGACTGCCCAGACGCGGCTCCAGCCCGCCCGCCAGCGGTTCGTCTGCCAGCAGTACGTCGAGATGCATCGGCGTCTCGGGCACGCGAACACGCTGCGTCCGGGTCGAGATGGTGGAATGCAGGTAGGTCAGCGTCTCGTTATCATCGAGCCAGCAGGCCTCGGGCATGAAGCCCTCGATCAGCTGCAGTACCCGGTTGGAGCGGTCGATAATGCCGCGCAACAACTCCCAGGGATCGACGCCGGTCTGGTGGCGGCCTTCATAGAGCCAACTTTCGATACGGGAGGCGTCTTCGACGGGTGGAAGCCACACAAACGTCAGGAAATACCGGCTCTCGAAATGCGTGCCCGCTTCCTCGAAGGCATCCTGGCGTTCCAGGTCGACCAGCGCCGAGGCCGGGTCGGGGAAGGTGCTGTGCGGATAGCTCTGGGCGGCGATCCGCTGGGCCTCGACGAAAATCGCCCAGCCGGAACCGAGGCGGCGCAGCGCATTGTTGAGCCGGGCGGTAACGCCGACCAGTTCCGCGGGTGTCGCGGAATCCAGGTCCGGCCCCCGGAATCGCGCAGTGCGCTGGAAGGAGCCGTCCTTGTTCAGCACCACACCCGGCGCCACCAGCGCCGCCCAAGGCAGAAAATCTGCAAGACAGGCGGGATGGTTGCGGTATTCGGTGAGGTTCAGCATCGGCGCCGCCCCTCAAATGCCGAGATGAGCCGGGTAGCGCAGATGCCGGCGCACCACGTCGACGAATTGCGGATCGCGCTTCGCGGCCCAGACGGCGGCTGTGTGTCCCGCCACCCAGAGGAGTGCGCCGGGGATCCAGAGCCGCAGCCCCAAAGCGATGGCCGCGGCCAGCGTGCCGTTGGCGATGGCCACCGTGCGCGGCGCGCCCGCCATCAGGATCGGGTCGGTAAGGGCGCGATGCACCGGCGCGAAGAAGCCGGGCACATTCGGGTCGGTGATCCCGGCCATCAGATCAGCGCCCCGCCGGAGAAGGAGAAGAAGGACAGGAAGAAGGAGCTGGCCGCGAAAGCGATACTGAGCCCAAAGACGATCTGGATCAGCCGCCGGAAGCCGCCGGAGGTGTCACCGAAAGCGAGGGACAATCCCGTCACAGTGATGATGATCACCGAAATGATTTTTGCCACTGGCCCCTGCACGGACTCCAGGATCGCGTTCAGAGGGGTTTCCCAGGGCATGTCCGAACCCGAGGCATAGGCCGCAGGGGCCAGCAGCAAGAACAGACTGGCTGCGGTGGTTAAATCCACCATGCGGCGGCGCACGGCTCGGTCTGCCGCCCGCATCGCGCGATCAGGCAAACGCATCTGGATCATGCTGTATCTCCCTTGAAAGTCTGGATGGCGGCGCCATTCTCGCGCTTGTCTTCGCTCTCGGTCGTGGCGGCGCGGATGCGGTAATCGCCCGTAGTGGGATTGAGGCCGGTGACGAAGGCGAGTTCGGCGAGGCGGCGTTCGCTGCCTCGGCCTTGCAGCACGGCGATGAGATTGACTGTCTCGGCGATCAGTGCGCGGGGTACGGTGATGACGGCTTCCTGGATGAGCTGTTCCAGGCGGCGCAGCGCGCCGAGCGCGGTGCCGGCATGAATGGTGCCGATGCCCCCCGGATGACCGGTGCCCCAGGCCTTGAGCAGATCGAGCGCTTCCGGCCCGCGGACCTCGCCGATGGGGATGCGGTCGGGCCGCAGGCGCAGGGCGGAGCGGACCAGATCGGAGAGTGAGGCGACGCCATCCTTGGTGCGTAGCGCCACCAGATTCGGCGCCTTGCATTGCAGCTCGCGCGTATCCTCGATCAGCACCACCCGGTCGGTGCTTTGCGCCACTTCCAGGAGCAGGGCGTTGGTGAGCGTCGTCTTGCCGGTCGAAGTTCCACCCGCGACGAGGATGTTGCGCCGCTCGCGTACCGCGATGCGCAGGATTGCTGCCTGTTGGGTGGTCATGATGCCGTGCTCGACATAATCGATCAGGGTGAACACGGCGGTGGCGGGCTTGCGGATCGCGAAGGCGGGTGCCGCGACTACAGGCGGCAGCAGTCCTTCGAAGCGTTCTCCCGTCTGGGGCAGTTCGGCGGAGACGCGCGGTGCACCAGCATGCACCTCGGCGCCGACATGGTGGGCGACGAGGCGCACGATGCGTTCGCCATCGGCGGCACAGAGTGATTGCCCGGTATCCTCCAACCCGCCGGTCAACCGGTCGATCCAGAGCCGTCCGTCAGGGTTCAACATTACTTCGACGATCGACGGGTCTTCAAGGAAGTCAGCGATCGCGGGACCGAGTGCTGTGCGCAGCATGCGTGCGCTTCGCGTAATTGATTCGAATTGCAGATTGAGCACCATCGCATGCATCCCCGGCAGAGGCCGATCGCGGGGCGCGATCGGCGACGGGGATGATTAGAAGGGACAAAAATCTGAGCGCTTCAACAAGGTTTTTGTCTCGGGACAAGAAGAGCGCAGCATGGAGTAAAAAGATTTGCAGCAGCGTAGATCAGTCTTCTTCGCCGGTTGTGCCCGCGGGGCTCGGGTGGGCTGAATGAGTTTCTGTCTCGCTGGTGCGGAGGAGATCTCGTGGAATTTCGTCGAGCAAAGTGCGGCCGTGATTCAACCGGCGGCCCAGTGCCTCGATGAACCCCTCATAGCGTTCCCGCCCCTTGGCCTGGGCGCTGGTCTGGGCTTCCGGGGGCAAAGGAGGCGTGACGGTCAGCCAGAACCGGACGAACAGCGCCAAAGCTTCGATGGAAATGCCGCTATTGCGCTCAAGGCGTTGCACCTGCCGGGTCAGCCGGTCGAGGCGCCGCGCGAAGGCGGCCTCCTTCCGGTCAGCGCCATCGGGCGAGAGGAATGAGGCAATGGCGGCTTCGACGATGGCGGACCGTGTCAGCCGCTTGCGGATGGCGAGTTCGCTGATCTGGGAGATCATCTCGACGGGGAGAGACAGGTTGAGGCGGTCTCGCATTGTCTCTCCTACAGCCCAAGCCCGTCGGACGGATCCATGGAGCCTTGCCGCGCAAGGCCTTGCATGCGTTGGCGTTGAAGCGCGCGCTGGCGGGTGGCCTCGTCGGGCGTGTCGTCCAGCATATCGAATTCATCCCGTTCAGGATGGGCTGAGGACGGTTCCTTCATCAGGGCGATGTGATCAGGCTGTTCCGGCAACTCCGGTTCGCGCCGGATGCCGCCATTGGCGTCATCGCCTTCGGTCTTCAGTGGTTTGGTGAGATCGCCTGAAGGGGGCAGAGGCGGGAGCTGTGACCAGTCATCCGGCCGTGGGGCACGCTGTGCGTTCCGGGGTGGCGGCAGGATACGCTCCTGGAAACGCCGGTCCTCGTAATAGCGCGCTTTCTTCGCGCGGATCGGGTGGATGCCGGAGACCATGACGATCTCGTCGGTAGGGGGCAATTGCATGATCTCGCCTGGGGTCAGGAGCGGACGGGCGGTCTCCGAACGCGAGACCATCAGATGGCCGAGCCAGGGTGATAGACGGTGCCCGGCATAATTCTTCTGATCCTTCATCTCGGTGGCGGTGCCGAGAGCGTCCGAGACACGCTTCGCGGTGCGCTCGTCATTGGTCGCGAAGCTGACGCGGACATGGCAATTATCGAGGATGGCGTTATTGGGGCCGTAGGCTTTTTCGATCTGGTTCAGGGATTGGGCGATCAGGAAACTCTTCAACCCGTAACCGGCCATGAAGGCGAGCGCGCTTTCGAAGAAATCCAGCCGCCCCAGGGCGGGGAACTCATCGAGCATCAGCAGCATGCGCTGTTGTTTGGTCCTGGGCTTTAGCTCCTCAGTCAGGCGTCGGCCGATCTGGTTGAGGACCAGGCGGATGAGTGGTTTGGTCCGGCTGATATCGGAGGGTGGCACCACGAGGTAGAGCGTGGTGGCCCGAGTGCCGGAGACGAGATCGGCAATCCGCCAATCGCACTGGCGTGTGACCTTGGCCACGACTGGATCCCGGTAAAGCCCCAGAAACGACATTGCCGTCGACAGCACGCCGGATCGTTCATTGTCCGACTTGTTCAGCAGCTCGCGCGCGGCGCTGGCGATCACCGGGTGCACCCCGGCCTCGCCGAGATGGCGGGTGGTCATCATGACCCGCAGGGTTGCTTCGATCGGGCGCCTGGGATCGGAGAGGAAGCTGGCGACACCGGCCAGGGTCTTGTCGGCCTCGGCATAGAGGACATGCAGGATGGCGCCGACGAGCAAAGCGTGGCTGGTCTTCTCCCAATGATTGCGCTTCTCCAGGCTGCCTTCCGGGTCGACCAGGATATCGGCGATATTCTGGACATCGCGCACCTCCCACTCGCCACGCCTGACTTCGAGCAGGGGATTGTAAGCGGCCGAGGCGCTATTAGTCGGGTCGAATAGCAGGACCTTGCCGTGTTTGCCCCGAAAGCCCGCGGTCAGCTGCCAGTTCTCACCCTTGATGTCGTGGACGATGGCGGATCCGGCCCAGGTCAGCAGCGTTGGCACCGCCAGCCCGACGCCTTTCCCCGATCGGGTTGGGGCGAAGCACAGCACATGCTCCGGTCCGTCATGACGGAGATAGGTTGTCTCCTGCCGCCCGAGCATAACGCCGTCTGCCCCCAGCAGGCCCGCGGCCTTTATTTCTTCCCGGCTGGCCCAGCGGGCGGAACCATAGGTTTCTGCCTTCCTGGCCTCCCTGGCGCGCCGCACCGACATGAAGATTGCTGTCGCGGCGGCGATGATGCCGCCCGAAGAGGCAATATAGGCGCCCTGGATGAAGAGCGACGAGGCGTAGGCATCATAAGCGTACCACCACCAGAAGAAAGCCGGCGGCAGATAGACTGGCAGGCCGATCAGGTTGAACCAGGGCGCGCCCAGTCCCGCCTGGAAGCCAAGATGCCATGCCACCCATTCGGTGGCGGCCCACATCGTCGCCAGTACGATGGCGAAGACGATGGTGATTTGTCCCCAGAGAATCTTGGTGCCTGACATGACACGCTCCTTTCAGGAGCGAAGTCGGCGGCGGAATTCCTCGATTGCAAGGGGAATATTGGCGGCATCGCGGGCTGGAGAAACGGGGCGCAAAACTATTGGCTGGGGCGTAGGGCCGCAGCAGTGAGTATGGCTGGTGCCGGTCCTTAATGCAGGATCGGCGCCTTTGGTTCCTCATCCGGGCTCAGGGTCAGAGCAGCATGCCAGAGCGGCGTCTTGGTGAAGAATTCCCGCCGCTCCATGCCTTTGCCGACCCGGTGCTCCTCGAGCAGACCCATCCAGCATAAAGGGCGGAGAACATGGATATAGAATGTCGCCGTCAGATGATAATCATAGCGTCGGATCTCGGCTTCGCTGCCGCCGAACAGGACCGAGCAAAGTCGTTCCTCGGTAACGGCAGTCTCGGCTTCGACATTGACGATGCCGAGGAAAATGTCCCAGTCACCGACGAGGCGGTCACCATGCCGCGTGTGGCGGCTGTGATCCGTCTCGATGAGGAAGTGCTGAGCCAGATGTGTCCAGAGCGCGGCGGGGCTGGCCTTCAGATCCCGGGCCAGCTTGGTGAGCTGCATCGTCCCTTTGTAATGCCGGGTCAGTTTGGCGCTGATCAAGAGGTCATGCAGGAGGACCAGTGGCAGATAATCGACCTCATTCAGTACCTTGTTGACGGCGTAGAGATATTCCAGCGAATAGTGGGGCCAGTTGAAGGCCTTGGCCGCCCATTCCACGAAATAGCGCTTGAGCGCCTTGCCGGCAGTGAGGCCGATCGGGCCGTTGGTTTCGATATAGTCGAAGGTCAGCAATGTCGCTCTGAGTAAGGGCGAACAGGTGAGGCTGGGTTCCGTATCCGTCATGGGTCTGAACGGGATCATATGGGGATTTTGGCCGATGGGCGGCGGGATGCCAACCGGCTGGTGGTATAGTCTTGTGGCGCGGTAGCGCCCATGGCGGGCATTCCCGCACTCCAGTGGCAGTTTTCATAACGGACATCCAGTCAAGTCAATGTTCCGAGCCGAGCCAAAGTGTGTCATGTCCTTTAAGAATTAAAATCACGCCATGCCTCTGCCGAGCAATTCTGTATGCAATTTCTCGGTTTCCTCGTCGGCGGGAAACATGCTCTCCATGCGTAGTTCCTGGGCCGCGATCGTTTGCGGTGTGCCCACGGTCGTCACCATGGAAAAATAATTCAGCCGCCTGCCGTCCTTGAGGAAGCTGAGTGGAATGATCGGCATGGCCGAAGGCGCACTTGATTCCGCCAGCGGCGGTGCGACATCAGGAAAAGCAAGCAGGTTTGCCAGCAATGCCTTGGTTCTTTCATCGATAATCCGTCCCACGGACTCACGATGAACGCGTTGGATGAGGCTTGCCGCCACGACGGTAAAATCGGCGATGAAAGGGCGCATCCCTGCGGGATCAAACATCAACTCCAGCATATTGCGCGGGCTTTGACGCGCTGAAAGATCACAGAATTGGCCAAAAAAGAGTGGTGCGGCTTGGTTGGTCATCAGCACATTCCAATAACGGTCCATCACCAGCGCCGGAAACGGCTCCTGCTGATGCAGCATGCGGGTAAGCACACGGGTGACGGTGGCCATCTCGGGACCATCCCAGGCAACATCAGGATAAATCGGCGCATAACCACCAGCGAGCAACAACGTGTTGCGGTCTCGTAACGGCATGTCGAGCACCGTGGCGATGTCGATAAGCATCTGCCGGCTAGGTGTGCTGCGCCCGACCTCGATGAAGCTGATGTGGCGCTGCGACACGCCGGCATCGAGCGAGAGATCAAGCTGGCTTTTGCCACGCAACTCACGCCATTGGCGCAGCAGCACACCGGTTTGTGGCCTGTCCGCCGAAGTCTGCATCGCCATTCTGTTCCTCCTGAAGCCAGGTCGTTCTCTTATAGCTGACGCTGCCCGCTTCATGCGGAAAATGAAGCGGGCAGCACGGCGGTCATGCCTGCCAGCGGTGAGGAAGCAGGAAATCCTCCAATGGCGGCTGCGTGATGGTACCGCCGTAGTTCGTTATGGTCGAAGCTGCTGTAACCCCGAGGATTTCCAGGCTCTGCGCCCGGGTAAAGCCGGCAGCAATGAAGCTTTGCAGATCCTGTGCGGCGACATGGCCGCGCGTCTCAATCAGCCGGCGCGCCAGATACGACAAGGCGGAGAGCCGTGCATCTGCGGGCAGCGCGCCGGTGCGGATGGCCTCGACATCTGCCTCACTCAGCCCTTCTTTAAGTGCCAGCATGCTGTGAAACGCCACAGCCCAGTTACAGCCATTGGTGACGGCATTTGTCAGCAGCAGAGTCTGGATTTCGGCTTCGGTGAAGGTGCCGGAATGGACCTGCTGGAACAGTCCCCAAAACCCCTTGAGCAACTCCGGTGAATTGGCCATGGCGCCGGCAATGTTGGGGACGATGCCAAAAGCCTGCTGCAATTGCGCGAGTACCGGCTGCGATGCCTCAGGCACCGAACTCAATGTGTGGATCGGATAAGTCATGTTCGTTCCTTTTGATGTGACGCGGACAAGAATTGTCCGAACGAAACGGAATAAATCCAAAGCATGGCGGTGCGCCAACTACCTGATAGGTAATCGGAGAATTGTCGTAACTGGCGCGGACTTGGGAGTTCGCTAGGTGAACGTGGGTCGGCGAGCAATGGCCGCATCGCTTACTCTCGCGTCATGAGAAGTCATTCCGATTCAACGGCTCAATCGGCCTGTTTTGTCTATATTATTGGCCCCCTCATCAGTGTGCAGCTAACTGTGGAGTTCCTGGAATCCGCTCCCGCGATAGGGGAGCCGCCGGGCCGGATACGTGCTGTCCCGCAAGCCGCTCCGAACAGTGTAGTGCGTCGATCAGGATGAGAGCCGTATTGTCGCGGCACGATAATCAAAGCGCGGTCTGATTGTCGCTGGCATGGGCGTGCTTTCGATCGCGTTTTTCTCATGTGCTTCCCAGGGCGTATTACGGCTGGGCTGGGCATCATTCCATGATGGGCGCAGAGATCCTCGTTGGGCCGGGTCAGATCTTCGCGGGTATCCTGTGTGAGGTTAGGCGAAGGCCGTTCGATTTGTTCTGAGGAATTCCATGACTATCCTGGTGCGTTCGGACACGCGCCCTTCCCGCCGCACGATGGACATCCTCATGGGCTTGCCGGCCCAGTCGGACAGCAGCGGCACCAGCGCGCCGGCGCGAAGTGGCAGCGAGATGAGCCGGCTTGGCACCCAGGCGATCCCGATCCCTGAGACCGCAGCCGCTGCTACCGCGCAAGCATCGTCCAGGACAACCGCCAGCCCAGGTGAGATTCGGATAATTTTCGACGCCCCAGTTCGCGGATGAGCATACCGCCAGGGCTCGACAATACCGGTGCGCTGGCTGCGGAAGCCGATGAGATCGTGGCTCTCCAGATCGTTGGGTACCGACGGGGTGCCGCGGCGGCCTAGATAGTTCGGCGCGGCGCAGGTTATCCAGGGGAAGTCGCACAAGATCTGGGCGCGGTGGCCCGGAATGCCGTCCAGCGGACCGGTGCGGATCGCAAGATCAATTGCCTCCTCCGCGAGATCAACCATTCGGTCGCTTCCGCGTAAGTCGAGTTCGATCTGGGGCAACTCTGCCCGGAACTGCGGCAGGAGCGGCACCAAGCAGGTCGTGAGGATAGCCGTCGGCGCCGTGATTCGCACTCGGCCCGCGACGCTATCCCTAGACGCAACACTGATTGCAGCATCGGCTTTTTCTATCCCTCTCAAGGCTTCCCGCGCCAGCGGCAGCAGGCGCTCGCCATCTTCGGTGAGCGAGACGGCGTGGGTGGAACGGTTAAGCAGCCGTATTGCCCTCGCTTGTTCAAGCCTGCTGATCGTCTTGGACACGCCGGAGGTTGTCATGCCGAGGCGACGCCCAGCCGCCGTGAAGGACCCCGTCTCGGCGACGGCCAGGAAACAGGTCAGTTGGATCATCGTTAGGGGCGATGGTGTGGACACAATGTCAAGACTATCTCGGCTCTGATCGGGCTTCAAGCTGCTCCACTAATCGCCGACATTACAGGTGTTTCAAAAGAGAGATTCATCATGAACATGATCCATGCCCAACCCTTTCTCGACGCAATGCATGCCAAGGCTTCGGCGACGTTGGGAGAGCATCTCGACCCCGATGTCATCCTCAGCAGTCCCTTCGTCCCGGAGCCGTTCGTCGGCAGGGACGCGGTCATTCGCGTTTTGAAGGCTTTATTGGCTGGGGTGGACGAATTCGAGACCGTCGGGATCATCGCCGGGGAGAACCGGGCGGCCATCATGCTTCGTATTCGTGCCGGCGAGGCCGAGGTCACGGGGGTCGACGACATGATCGTCGGAGCCGACGGCCGCATCATCAGCATGACGGTGCAGTGGCGTCCGCTGGCCGGCATCGTCGCGATCCAGCAGAAGCTGGCGCCGCTCGTCGGTGTGCCCGCGCTGGAACTGGTGGAGAAGGGAAGTGCCTGATATGACCGGCGTCCTCAGTATCCGTGAGGAAACTTCCTTGCCACATTCTCCGCGCCCCACTTCCGCGCCCGGTTCGCGCCGAACGCCGGGTTCGAAGGCTCATCCCGTCATGCCGCCCGCCGAGAGCGCCATTGCGGACTGGTTTGTCGGTGCGGATCTGGTTGACGCCTATGCCATCACGCTTCCCGATGGGGCTCCCCGTGATATCGACGCGCTAGCGCGCGAGGCCCTGGAACACCCGCCGGCTTGGTTTCGGGCGCTGCTCGGCTTCCGCGACGCGGTTGTGTCGGTGGTTGGCGTGAAGTCCTCCGGGCAGATACGGCAAGATGCCGAGTCCAAGGGCGCCGAAACCGTGGCGTTCTTTCCGGTCCTGGCGCGTTCGGAGCGGGAGCTTGTGTTGGGGGAAGACGACCGGCACCTCGATTTTAGGGCCTCCGTCCTGGTACGGGTCGCGACAGACGAGGTGAAGCGCGACCTTATCCTGACCACGGCCGTGCGCTGCCACAATCTGCCGGGCCGTTTGTATCTCATGACGATTGCCCCGTTTCATCGCTTTATCGTCCGCCGCAACCTCGAACGTTTTCTGGCGCGCTGACCATTCAGGGGGGCTCGCATTCTCTTGGCGCCTATTTCCGTATGTGCGGAGGAACCGATGCATCCGCTTCATACAGGCGGCAAAAAAACCCTATCCGGGAAGGATTTCTCTACGATATCCAGGAAGGCGCGCACCTTCGCCCCGACAAGCCGGCGGGAACTTTGCAGCGCCCAGAGCTCGACCGGAGGCTCGGAAACGGGTCCCCAAAGAGCCAGCCGGCCCGCCGCGACATCGTCGGCGACCAGCAATTTTGGCAGTATCGCGGCCCCGGCGCCGGCCAATACCGCGTCGCGTACCATCAGCAACGATGACAGGCGCAACACTGGCTCGGGTCTGACCACGATGTCAGGCCCCTGATCACCGCGAAGCCGCCAACTGATATCTGCTGGCGTTGTGGTCAGCACCACCGCCTGCACGGCAAGCTCACCCACCGCTGCCGAATGGCTTGCAGCCCGCGGCAGGTCCGGCGGCGCCACGATCAGGCGCTCGTCATTCAGGAACCGGCGGCCGACCAGTCGGTCGTCCGGCGCTGGGTCGACCCTGATGACCAGATCATAGCCGTCCTCCACCGGATCGACCTTGCGATCCTCGGCGACGATCTCGAGCTGGACGTCCGGATAGGCGAGGGCGAAACGCGCGCCGATCCGGCCGAATGCCACATGCGCGATGACGACCGGCGCGCTGACCCTGAGCCGGCCGCGCGGGGTCGAAGCACCGAGCACCACCGTCTCGCCCGCCTCCGCGATCTCGTTGAGTGGCCCATCGGTGCGCTCATGCAGCGCTCGTCCCTCTTCCGTCAGCCGCAGGCTCTGCGATCCCCGCTCGATCAGCCGTAAGCCGAGACTCTGCTCCAGTTCAGCGACCTTGCGCGACAGCGTCGCCTTCGACCGGCCGGAAACCCGGCTGGCGCGGCCGATGCCGCCATGGGTGGCTACTAAATTGAAATCGGACAGGGCATGCAGGTCCATGGGGTGTTCCGGATTTGGAATGATCTGTTTCAATCATGGCGGCTTTTGACCGAAAATGGAACGGCTATTTTGCTCCTTATCGCGGATGGTTTTCCGCACCCCACAAGAGGAGTACCCATCATGACCATTCTCGTTACAGGCAGCACAGGCACTATCGGCGCCCAGGTTCTGGCCCATCTCCAGGGTCGGGGGGTGGATGTCCGCGCGCTCACCCGCTCGCCCGGCAAGGCGTCGCTTCCCTCCGGCGTGACACCGGTACGCGGCGACCTCGCCGACATCGATTCGGTGCGCTCCGCACTCGATGGCGTGAGCACGCTCTTCCTGCTCGTTCCCAACGTCGCCGACGAGCTGACCCAGGCCATGCTGACGCTGACGGTCGCGCGCGAGGCCGGCATCAAGGGCGTCGTCTATCTGTCGGTGTTCAAGGGCGAGGCCTATGCCGACGTGCCGCATTTTGCCAGTAAGCACACGGTCGAGCGGATGATCGAGGCGCTGGACCTGCCGGCGACCATCCTGCGTCCGGCCTATTTCATCCAGAACGATCTCCGCCAGAAAGACCCGCTGCTGAAATTCGGCGCCTATGCCGCGCCGATCGGGTCGAAGGGGGTCTCGATGGTCGATATCCGCGATATCGGCGAGGCTGCCGCCATCGAACTGCGCCGCCGGGAACAGGCGCCCGCACCGATCGGGCGTGAGATCTATGAGCTGGTCGGCCCGGACAGCCTGACCGGAGAAGGCATCGCGGCGATCTGGAGCGAGGCGCTCGGCCGCGCCATCTATTATGGCGGCGACGATCTCAGCGTGATGGAGCAGCGGATGAAGGCCATGCTGCCGGCGTGGCACGCGCTCGACCTGCGCCTGATGTTCGGCCGCTACCAGACGGACGGCGCCACGGCGAGCGCCGCCGACATCGCGCATCTTAGTAAGCTGCTCGGCCGCGCGCCCCGCTCCTACGCAGACTTTGCCAAGGATGCCGTGGCCCAGTGGGCGAAGGGCTGAATTCCTCAACCAGCTTGTTAGAGCGGTCGGTGCTGTCACGAAATCGGCACGGCCCGAAGCGAGCCGGTTCGGTCCCGACCGGTCCTCGCTTCGGATTTGCTCAGATGATCAGGAGTGTTTTGACCAGGTGACGGCGTCAGCCCCGGCGGGAATCCGCGTTGGGGCGTTGTCGTCCGTTGCAGCACGCCAGATGGCCTCCGCGACGTCCAAAGGGCGAGTGAATTCCTCATGCTCGCCCATGAGGCTCGCAATGACGGCCTGGCCCAGCGGGGCGTAGGGTACGGGAAACTCCAGCGCACCCTGGGTGAGGGCGCGGGCGTTTTCACCGAAGCGGGTCTCCGGGGCGAGGCCGGGGAGAACGAGTTTCACCTTGATGTTGAAAGGTTCAAGCTCCAGCGCGAAGGATTCGGCAAAGGCGTTTACTGCCGCCTTGCTGGCCGTATAGACCGAGAGCAGCGGCAGCGGGCGTAAAGTCACGGTCGAGGTCACGTTGATGATGGTGCCGGATTTGCGCGCCCGGAACTGCGGGAGAACGGCCTGAATCATCGCCATGGTGCCGAAGGTATTGGTCTCGAAGATGCGCCGGGCCATGTCGATTGGCGTGCCTTCGAGCGCGTTCAGCCAGCCGATACCAGCATTGTTCACGAGCACGTCGATATCGTCGGCCGCGGCGATGGCCTGCGCGATGCTGTCCTGGTCTGTCACATCCAGCTTCAGCACCTGCAGATTGGAGGCAGGGGGAATAACGCTGTCATCCGGGGTGCGCATGGTGGCGATGACCCGCCAGCCACGTTCGAGGAAGTATTTCGCGGTTTCTAGGCCAAAGCCAGAGGAACAGCCGGTGATGAGTATGGATTTCATGATGAGTCCTGCGATGAGTACAAAAAGAAGATAGATCGGCACGCTGGGACGGTATATGATAAGAAGTCCGTATTTCATTTGAATGAGTCCAGATGGCTGATCCTCTCGCTGAAATCGTTACGTTGCTCCGGCCCCGGATGAAGTTTTCCAAAGTGGCCAGTGGAGCGGGGCCATGGCGACTACGCAAAGAGGGGGATGGTCATCTGTTCTATGGCGCCGTGGTGGAGGGGAGTTGCCGGTTGCAAGTGGAAGGGCGCGAGGCGTTGACGCTGGGCGTGAATGATTTCGTGCTGATTCCCGCCGCGGTGGATTGTATCATGATGAGCCTGCATCCAGAGGCGGAAGAGATGCCCTTGTCCGAGCCGGTGCGCTTGCCGTCCGGTGAGTTCAGATTGGGAGATCTGGAGGGGCCGGTAAATGTCCGGAATTTGATAGGACATTGTGAATTTGCCTCGCCGGATGCGGCGTTGCTGGTCTCGCTCCTGCCGGAACTGGTGCATGTGCGGGGCCAGTCAAATCTGGCGACGCTTGTGGCACTGGTGGGGGAGGAGGATCGCGCAAACAAGCCGGGGCAAGAAATGGTCCTGGCGCATCTGCTGGAGGTGATGCTGATCGAAGCGTTGAGATCAGCTGCCGAAGTTGGGGCTTCACCGGGGCTGCTGCGCGGCCTGGCGGATGAAAGGCTGGCAGCGGCGATCAGACGGATGCACGAGGCGCCAGAACGAGCATGGAGTGCGGCAGATCTGGCCAGGGAAGCCGCCTTGTCACGCTCGGCATTTTTCGAGCGGTTCAACCGTGAGGTGGGGCTGGCGCCGATGGAATATCTGCTGACCTGGCGGATGGCCTTGGCGAAAAGGCTGCTGCGCAATGGCGGCAGGGTGGCGGAGGTCGCCGTGAAGGTAGGCTATCAGTCCGCGAGTTCCTTCAGCGTGGCCTTTTCACAGCGCGAGGGCGTGCCTCCCGCGCGTTATGCACGGGGGCTGCGGAGAGTATTTCCCTTTGAAAGGTCTGCGAAATTTCTCGCGTAAGGCGAGTTCCCCCAAGCATAACTTCGTTTACCATGGGACAGTTTGGCCCGTACGGTCGAGATACTCCAGGCCCGGCTTTCCTCGCTTGGCAAGCAAAGTGCTCACGATGTCGGGGATGGTTTCCTCAAGTCCGAACGGCGCGTCAGGCCCACCTAGAGCGGTACGAATCCAGCCTGGAGCCAAGACGACCATGGCGCGCTGTGGATCAGCCTCACGCGCCGCGAAGCTCCGCATGAACATGTTGAGCGCCGCTTTGCTGCCGCGATAGACCTCCCGTCCGCCATTTTCATTGTTGCTGATGCTACCCTGTCCCGACGACATGACGCCGATCAGGCCGTTTTCCGGTACGAGGTCCTGCAATGCTTCGATGGCACGCATGGGGCTTAACGCGTTGGTAACCATGACGCGTGTGAACTCCTCCGTGCTCACCTGCCCAACATGAACACGCTGATCGTGCGTCGTGGTTCCGGCATTGACAAAGAGCATGTCGAGCACCCTGCCCGACAGACGATCGCGCAACGCCGCGATCTGATCAGGCTCGTTGATATCAAGAACTTCAATATCTACTTGGCCGTGATGATCATCGGCCAGGTCGTGCAGCTCAGTTCGTGGGCCGGCTCTGACCGTGCCGATGACGGTCCAGCCTTTTTTCAAGAGCTCGGCGGCGATGGCGTATCCAAGGCCGCGCGAAGCACCGATGATCAGGGCGGTGCCGGCAGAGTCAGTTGAAATATTCGAGGACATGTGATGATCCTTCACTGCGTCATATTCACAGCGGATATGGTTGATGCCGTGATCTGGCGCCAGACGCATGAGATGCACATTATAGTTGCGTGATACGCTATGTCTTGGTCGGCCCGGAGTGTAGGATCGGCCATGGACAGCTTGGATTTGAATCTGCTGCGGGCGCTCGACGCGCTGTTGAACGAGGGGAGCGTGACCGGCGCGGCGCGTCGGCTTGGCTTAAGCAGCTCCGCCATGAGCCGGACTTTGGCAAGGCTGCGATCCGCAATAGGCGACCCGCTGCTGGTGCGCGCCGGGCGTGGGCTAGTTCCCACACCGCGTGCCGTAGCGTTGCGTGACCGGGTTCATGAACTTGCCCACGAGGTGCGGGGGGTTCTCAGCCCCCAGACTGACCGGCTGGACACCATCACGCTGGAGCGGACATTTGTGATTCGCGCCAATGAGGGCTTTATTGGATTGTTCTCCGCGCCGCTGGTGGCTGCCGTCGCGGAAACGGCGCCACGTGTCCGCCTGCGGTTCGCGCCCAAACCCATCAAGCATGCCGAACCGCTGCGGGCGGGGCTGGTCGATCTGGAAATTGGGGTTCTCGGGGAATTTGCACCGGAGGTACGGACTCATCTCCTCTTCCGCGATAGATTTCTAGGTGTGGTCCGGGATGGGCATCCATTGCTGGAAACGACCATAACGCCTGAGCGCTATGTGGCGTACAAACATGTCGTAGTGTCTCGAAAGGGGGCTTTCACGGGGCCGGTCGACGACGCCCTGAGGGAGCTGGGGCTCAGACGGCAGATTGTCGCCGTCGTACCCGGCTTTCCCGATGCCTTGCGTATTGCGCGCCAGTCAAACCTCATCGCGCTCGTACCGCGTTCGTGTTTCGATATCGGTCTGATGAGTGGTGATCCCCTTATACAGGGCTTGGTTAGCTTCAAGCTACCCGTCCCGACGCCGGAGATAGCGATATTGGCGATGTGGCATCCCCGCATGGATGCGGATCCGGCCCATCGCTGGCTGCGCGAGACCGTGATCTCCGTCTGCCTGACGGCTTTTCCACGACATCGGGAACGACAGGGTGCAGCGAGCTGATGCATTCCTCGAACCAGTCGATTTCGTAATTTTAACTATAGCCCCAGGAGATACCGGAATGTTGAATGAATCATACGCCGCCTACCAAGGGGCCGAGCCCTATTTCACGATGGCCCGAAACGCCTTGGGAGATCTCGTTGACGGCGCGCATTTCTTCGACATCGTTGCCGACGATATCGCCTATGAGGTCCGTTACGACCTGGGCTGGCCGCGTGTGATCCGCGGCCGGGCCGATCTGATGACCCAGTTCCGGGGCTATGTCGGCGTCATCCGTATCAACTCCGTGGATCATGTCATCGTCACTCGGGCCGACGGCGGCCGGGCGGTCACGCTCGAATACGAGGTGCATGGGACGATCCTGTCGACCGGCGCCGGATACGACAACCGGTTCTGCTCGATCGTCCTGCTCGAAAACCGGAAGATCGCCGCTTGGCGGGACTACATGGACTCGCATGCCGCCTGGACCGCGCTGACCGGAGGCGGCGCATAAGGACGATGACACGGATCCAGGTCGGTTGTTCAGCCGCGATTGCTGTGGCTCGGCGCCGCGTGCCTCGCGGGTGAACGGCCGATAATGGACGGAGCGTCGAGGCGGACGAACCATCGGAGTGGGGATGTGAAGCAGTCGTCTGAGGCTTCGTCATGACCGAACTTCGGGCCGATTACAGAGCGAGCCCCTGCTTTCGCCCGATGCTCCACTCGATGCCGCCATCCTCCCGCGCAGCACCTGAGACATGCCGGCCGAGCTTCTTCTCCAGGCTCGGCGACCAGGGCACGAGCTGGAAGCCCAGACCATTATCGATCATGGCGAAGCGCCCGGATGAAAGCGTGAGCCGCTGGCGATAGGTCCCCATGACGCGCTCTCCTGCTGGGGCTTCCACGCGGGCTAACCCTGTCATCGCAGACAGCTTTCCCGCCACCTCGTCCAACTCGCGCTGGCGTAAGGTTGCCAGCAGGTTGCGCTCGAAGGTGACATGGTCCCCCTGTTGCCGCGCCATTCCCTCTTGGATCAGGTGTTCGCTGCGCGCCTTCATCGCTTCTCGTACCTCGCCGCCGAAGCCGCCCATGGCGAGCGGCATCGGCTGACGCTCGACCAGGCGGTGATCGAGCCAGGTGGCGCCCGGCGCATTGACCTGCCGGTCGAGATCAAAATCCGAGCGTGTCGCCAACATCAGCGTTGGTTGCCGGTCATCCTGCCCCTCAAACCGGCGGACCTCGACGATGCCGCCGAGGGGCGGCGCGTGCTCGAACGCCTCGATCCCCCGGAAACGGACATGATGGGCACGGCCGTCCGTGCCGTCGATGACGGCGTAAGCCTCGCCGGTCAGCTCGTCGTGAAGACCTTTGTCGACCAGCCGCCCGATGATCGGTGATTCGGATGAAGCGGCGTCGATCACGTAGTCGCCGATGCCACGATCATGGCCTCGCTCGGTGAAGGCCCGATGCATGGTCTTGATGATGTCGCCTCGCATACCGAGGCCGCGCAGCGTCTGCTCGGCCTCAAGCCCAACCATCCACTGGCCGGAACCAGTCTCCGCAGCGAGCCCCATGCGCTCCAGCTTCTGCATCCTGCAGACCATGAGGCGCCGCAGCTCTGGGTCGTCGGGACCGGCCTGGGCGGGGCGGAGATCAACCAGGCCGGTCTCGTCAGCAGCGAAGCGGATCTCCACATCGAGCCGCGTCCAGCGGTCGGCATCCACCTCCTGCTCCAGCGCCGACCGGATGGTATGCTCGGGCTTCGGCCCCAGCTCGATGGAGACCAGATCCCCGGCCCGCGAGCGCAGGCCTCGGCTGATATAGTCCCGCGAGATAACAAGATCGGCGCCGGTCTCATCGACGCCCCGCACCAGGAGATGGACATGCGGATTGTCCGTGTTCCAATGGTCCACCGCGACCCAGTCCAGCTTGGTGCCGAGATCGGCTTCCATCTGCCGCGCGAGGTCGCGGGTGAACGCCTTGAGATCGGTCATCTCGCCGGCATCTTCGGGCGAGACGATAAACCGGAAATGGTGTCGGTCATCCTCGCATCGCTTGGCGAAGGCGCGGTCGTCGGCACGGTCGGTCTCGGCGTTGAACATCACGCCCCGTTCCCCCTCCCGGCTCACCCCCTCGCGCTTCAGGTAGGACAGATGGGCGGAGAGCGGGGCAGACCGGAAGCGCTGACTCTGGTGACGCACGACACGCGCCTTCACCACCACGCGCCGCGCCGGGCTGAAGAGCCGGCTCCGGCTAAAGGCGGCGCGGCCGCGCCCGAAACTGGACCGGCCGGGCGTGAAGGACCGCCCCTTACCGGGTAATGGCGGGATGGCTGGACCTGCATTGCGGGCGGCCGTGAGAACTTGGGCAATGAAGCTCTTGGCCTTCGGCGCCCGTGTCGAACGGACGTGGCCAGGCCGCACACGGAAGTCATTCTCCTCCCGGCTCATCGGACCGCCTCGCAGGGCAGGCCGGAAGCGATGGAAGCGCAGTGTGCAGATCGAAGCTTTGCATTCCCTGGATAAAATCGCAGAATCTGCCACCGACCGACCGCCCTGCATGCCAAAAGACAAGCCGCGACAGCGGCTTGGATGACGGCGTGGCAGGCGCTTTTATCTCGCCATCCTCTGCCTCTGTTCCCAACCTTCCACCACCCTTCCATAGGAAATTCGCTGCGACGCGCTGCGATACCCCGCAATGCTAAGGTGCTCATCATGAGCCCACCTTGCCGGATACCGGCACGAACATGCTGGTGAGCGCGCGATGCGATGGCGTCAGATCGGCGATGGCATTGCGTTCAGAAGGCTCTGTTGGTTGCGCATGAGAGGCCGCAGAATTTGCAATTCCGCTGCTCCCTGACGTGCCAGCAGAGTGAGCAGCAGGCGCTTCGACGAACAGCGGAGCCTGCACCCAATTTGCGGTGTCAGTGTCACGCGGCGGCATGACGCCGGTCGCCAGCATCGTATTCCGCTTGCCTTCGATCACCGGCAATAATCGCGCGACATAGGAACGGGTTTCGGCAGGAAGCGGCATGCCTGTTGTGAGATATGCGTCATATTGCGCAGGCCCGGCATTATAGGCGGCCAAGAAACCTGCCTCGCCGTAGCAATCGAGCATTTCGCGTAGATAGGCGGCGCCCGCGATGATGTTATCGTGCGGCTGTAATGGATCCGCACCCAGCCCGTAGCGCGCCTGCATGGCTGCATATGTTGTGGGCATGAGCTGCATGAGTCCGAGGGCACCTTTCGGCGATACCGCGTTGGCATGGCCGCCGCTTTCCACTCGTATAACAGCGCGGATCCAGGCCACGGGAATCCTGAAGCGCCGCGAGGCTTCCAAGACGTCATTCCCGACTGATCTGGTGTCGATCACATGCTGAGCGGCCGTACTTGGCTCGACATTTTGCGCGTCGGCGCTGTGGCTTGAAAACAGCGTGGCGTATAGCAGAGCCGTGCCGAAAATCATCGTTCGTCCGGCAAGCGTCCAGTGCGCCACCGTGCTTATGCCGTTCAAGGGCAAGGCGCTGTAGCGCCGGCCAACGGGCCGCCCTTGACCGGCACGCCGCGCGGCGGCTGGCAGAAGGCTGTCGCGTTCGCGTGCGACGGTTGCGGCTTCGAAGCCACAGCGTTCGGGCCTGTAGCGCATGGATCATTCCCGCTCGCCGCGCCTCGGCGGACGGTTCCAGACCAGGTGATAGGCGTTTCCGTTGCGCCCGGACTTGAACAGATTGGCGCGGATTGGTTGCGCAAAAGCGGGATCATCGAGCAGCAGCGAGAGATAGTCGCCAGCCTTTTCGCCGGTCTGTTTCCAGCCAGCGCCGATCTCAGGACCATCCTCCGCCCCGAGATGAATGCGATAATCCGGTGCGTTCAGCGCCTCGGAATGATCCGCGGGAATAATCGCCAGCTCGACATCGAGCATGGCCGTGCGAATGCGGCCCGTATAGCTGCCGCCTTCCCGCGTGAAGACGCCGATCTGTGTCATGATGATTTTCCTTTCGTCGTTGATGGTGAGGTTGTGGGAGCGCTCCCGCGGGGCTTCCTGGCCGCCGGAGCAGGGGCATGTTCAATCCACATCGCCACGGCCTGGCCGATGATCGAATGTACGGGGAACGGCCCAAAATAGCGTCCATCCAGGCTGTCCCAGACGCGAGTGTTCATCAGGAAAACCTGGCCGGGGATAAGCCGTCGGCAGCCGTGCCACCGCGGCAGTGGTCGGCCAAGATGATCGCGATCGAGAGCAAGACCAACGGTTTTGCCGTCGATGGTGACGATATCGCCCATGCGGCAGACTGTCTGTCCCGGAAGGGCCGCGATATGCTTCAGCAACGGCACGCCACGCGGCAAAAATCCGCCTCGTGCGAGGAAGGACGCGATGCGCGGCGGCGGCATGGCGGCGACCAATTCACCATCATGCAGGATGCCAGGTGCGTGCAGACGGTAGAGACCGATCGGCGTGCTGGCGGTCGCATTCCACAGCAGCGTAGCCTGCCAAGGTTTTGCCGCCGGGAGTGCCATCAGCGCCGCCGCCGCCGCGGATAGGGCAGCCCATGCCGCGCGGCGGGTCATGACAGGATCCGCCGGCGCATTAGCCATGCCACGTGTCGGCTGCGGCTATAGAGCCGTGGGGCTTCGCCAGCTGCTAGTCGGTTGTGAATATGCTGCCAGTGATCCGGCGCAGCGTCGGCAGCGTCAATGCCGATGGCCTCCACGGCATCGATCGCCTGCAACACGCGCTCAACTCTCGGCCAGCCGGTGATATGGAGCAGCAGCTCGCCACCGGGTGCAACAAAGGGTACGGTCGTGAATGGTTGTCCAGGTGCGACAGCGCGCAAAATGTCGATGCGCGACAGGACCGTGCCGTGCTCATTCGCCGCCCAGCGGACGAAGGCAAAGATGCTGCCCGGCGCAAAGCCTAGAACACGGCGGCGCCGGTCGAGGATGGTTTCCGTGGCCTCATGTCCGAAGCGGATCCAAAATTCGACTTGGTTCTCGATCCAGGTCAGTTCGACACGGGTGAGGCGGTCCGCATCCATTTGAGGTGACTGAGGATTTGCACTGCCGATGTTCATGGCATGTCGTCCTGAGCTTTTGGGAGAGGTGGATTCTCGCTGTCGGGGGCGTGCGTTTTGGCGCTCCTGCTCTTTACGGCCGGGGATGAGCAACAGGATGTCTGGTTGGCAAAGCGGGTTTCAGGCCGATGCGGCTTTGTTGTTTGGAGAGGGTGGTCGCGCTCACCGGTGGCACTACACCAGTTAGATTCTTTTAAGTTATATAAGTTAAGGGAGGAAAATCCGTTGTTATATGCAGGGAGCTTTCCGAATCCGTGCGCCTGATCTCCCGTGTTGGCTGCGCCTGATCTCACGGGCGTATCCACAGATTTTGCGCCTGATGTCACGACCGGAGTCACAGCATTATCCACAAAGGATGTGGATAAGTGGACGGGCTCGGCATGCAGCAGCTCGCGCCCATCGCCGCGCTGAATGCTCAGGCGATAGCCGGGCAGTGGCTGCCGCAGCGCGATCCGGCGAATATCGAGGGCAAAATCCGAGAGGCGCGCAAGGCTGCCGGACTTGGCATGCAGATGGCGGATCTCAAAGCTCCAGCCTCGTGCCTGACGGCCGGCATGTTTGCGGGCGATACGATAGAGCCAGCGCTCGATCCCGCCCTTCAACTGGAAATAAGCTGGGTCAATGGTCAGAACCAATGAGCGGTCAACGACGCCGCGATAGAACCATTCCGGCAGCACGCATTCGATGCCTTCATTGCGGCCCGAGCGGGTCTTCATCTCGGCCCATTCATTGATCCAGGAGAATTGCTGGCGGCGCCAATGCTCATTGTTGCGGATGGTGGTGGCAATGACCGTCGATTGCAGGCGGGACAGTGCGCCTTTGAGCAGGCGATATTCGGTGGCTCCCGTTGCGCGCCCGATCGCGGTCAGAAGCTGGTAGGGCGTAAAGCGGAGAAGGCGTGAGGTTTTCAGACCGCGATTTTCCGCGGCGACGATCTGGCTCGCGGCCCAGATGAGGAAATCGGCATCCCAGATTGTCGCCATGCCATGTTCGGGCATGCCGAAGACCTGCACTTCGACATCGCGGGCTTTGTACAGGATGGGCGTTGTCCGCCGGGATTTGGACAATGAGAAGAAGGGGCGTTCCATCAGATCACGCTGATCACGCGGATTGATCCCCTCCTCGGTGATGATGAAGGCATCGAGCCGGTTGCGCTCTGTGCCGGGGGAAGGCGCAGCCATGGTGTGTAGCGACCTCAACGCCGGGTGCTGCCGGGGATGGCACCGCGTGCATCGGCGGAAGGGCGCATCTGTCCCGCGCCCCGCGCCGCGAGGTATTGTGGGTCGGAGGTCGAGCGGCACGCGGATTGATTGGCCCAGGCTTCGATGTCGTCGATGGCATAGACGACGCGCCCGCCGAGCTTGCGAAAGACCGGTCCACCGCCGTGGCAGCGATATTTCTCCAGGGTCCGTGGCGAGATGCCGAGAATATCAGCGGCGTCGTGGGTTCTGACGTAATGGGTGGTGAGTTCTGCGGCTTTGTCGCGCATGAGGGATCTCCGTCTTCGTTGCGAGGGCCGCGGCAAAGGCGCGGCGTCTGCGGATGACGTTGGCGGAGAACGCAGGCGTTGGGGGTGGACAAAGATTCGAGCGGGGAGATGTCCACCTTTGAGGATGTTCTGGCGCAGGTGAGAGGCATGCAGGCAAGCGCAGTCTGAAGAGGCATAGCGTGGCGGCGTTGTCTGGCGGCGCAAAGCGCTTCAGTACAGCTCAGCTTCCATGAAGAATTTTCAGATAGTCGCGATCGACGAGCATCGTGGCGCGGCGGATCAGCCTCTCGGCCTGCTTGCGGATGGCGGCATCTTTCCATTCGATCGATGGGAGTGATGCGCGTTTATCCTTGAGGACGAGGCTGGCGACCTCCCGCGGGCCGCCGCCGGCTCGCGCGACATCGGCGGCGTGGAGGAGTTGGATCAGCAACCGCCTCTGTGGAGGGCGGATGCGCAAGACGGGCGGCAGCAGCTGGGTCGAGCGGCCATGGAGCCGCTTCATGAAGCGCAGCGCCACTTCCAGCCGCAGCGCATAGGTCCCGTCGGCGGGCAGCAGAATAGCTGGGTGGATGGCAATTCCGGTGGCGCGCATCCGCAGATGGAGTTCACCGGACCCATCGCTGATCACCCATTCCCGCCCGTCTACATCCTGGTGGTCGGTCAGGAGCGCGCCGAGCCGATCCGGGGCGCCGGCAGAAGTGACCTTGAAGCCGGGCGGCGCTGGCTCCAGGATCAGCGTGGCGGGGGAGACCTCCGGCAGCCAGAGGCTTTTGCCGGCCTGGGCGGGTTGATCCGGATCATGCGCGAAAACGCAACCCCCAGCGGCGAGCCAGACTCGCCAGGGCAGTTTCGGCCTCAAGCCGGTCGCGGGTAATCTGGCGGCGAACCCGCGCATAGTCGCGGCGATAAGCGGGATTGCGGCGCAAAAATTCGATGGCGAAGCCCGGGCGTTCAAGATGGTTCAACTGCTCGATCGTCCCCGGCGCATGCCAGTATGCGTTTGGCATGGCATTTTCCTTTGCGTAATGCGCAGTGAAGGAACGCCAAGATCCAGAAATGCAGCGGCGCCGATAGACGCTAAGGTTGCATTGCGTGCGTTGATGCTTCGGCAAACGCACTCGGGGTTGTGCGGTCAAAACCAGGGGGAATCCGCTCAGCGGGCACTATTGCAGACGCGGTTCGAGCAGATACCGATAACCGGTTTCTGTCATCCAGCGGGCGCGGGCAAGGTGGCTATCATGGACGATCCTGGCACGTTCGGGTTCTTGGTCGGCATTGAGCCCAAAGATGATCTGCACGACCTCCCGCCAGTTCGCACCGTCCTCATCGGCGTCGAGGAGCCGGATATAGGTCACGAGATGGCGCTCGTCATAGGCGTTCACCCGTTCGGTGAGCGGCGGACGGTCCTGAAAGGCGGGTCTTGTCATGCAATGCTCCCGTCATTTTGCTGGGGCGTGCCGGATTGCCCTTCCATACCGCAAGATCGGCGCCTGTTACATGACATCCGGCGATGCGCCCGGCGCATCGCGTGGCATGCAGGCGCAGGGAAGCGGGTTGGCTTTCGTGGCTAGAGCACCCGTCGGCAATGTCGATTGTAGAGGATACTCCGTGGAGGAATACTCGACAATGCTGCGGCGTCAGCCGGTATGGAGATCCGAGACATCCTCGCGCGCAATCTGCGCCTGTACCGCCAACTGCGCGGCTTGTCGCAGGAGGAGCTTGCGCACAGGGCGGGGGTTGATCGTACCTATGTCAGCGCCCTCGAGCGTAGCGTCTATGGCGTCACCATTGACCTGCTCGACAAGCTGGCGGTCGCTTTGGACGTCGAGGCAGCGGATTTATTGCAACGTTCAAAGCCGAGCGAGCTTGGTGGATCAGAAATAGACGAGGCGCGGGAAGGGGGCTGAGGCGCTTCTGCTTTGACGATCAGAGCGCGATGACAGCCCGGATCTCATCATAATTGGCGCGGACTTCTCCTTGCTCGCGGTCCAGCAAGCCAGCGGTGACGAGGGCTTCCACATCCTCATGCACCCGCTTGTAATCGCGCCCCAGGTCACGGGCGAGGGCCGCTACTGACGCGGCGGGCTGCTGATGGACGCGCCGCAGAATTTCAAACCGCTTGGGTGTCATGACATTCGCCAAAGCCGCCCAGCTCTCGAAGGTGATATGCGTCTGGCTTTCCACCGGCCCGAGCTGGGCCGCCGCCACGGCGTCCAGCACGCGCCGCTTCGTATCGGCAAAGCTGCCGCCGACATGCACTTCCAGCTTGCTCATATCGCTTCTCCTCTGATCGCCACGATCTCCGCTTCAAAATCATCCAACAGCTGCGCCAGCGTCGTGAAGCCATAGGGGCTTTCGACGCCAAGCACATGTTTATGGTCACCCTTGCCGCGCTCATTGTCGAAACCCACGATCCGCTCGCCGTCCCTGCCATAGAACAACCGGTACTTCAGGCCGTGGGTCGTGGGCGGCACAGGTGTCGGAACCTGCCAGATCACCACCTCGATGATCGCGCCATCCGCGAGGATGCGCCGGTCGCGGATGATCAGGATGGCTTTCATCTATGGCTTTTTACGCCATAGATGCATATGGCGTCAAGCGCCATAGAGGGCAGGCTCACGGACGGGGGCGAGGGTCTGGGTATGCTGACCATCCGTGGAAAGCCCCGCCCGTTGCCGGGCGGGGTGGTGGCGCCTGTCAGCCGCGGTTGTTCCGGCGGTCCCGGGTCCAGGTGAGGGTAAAACCTTGCCCGTCCTCGTCCCGGAAGAGGTTGGCGTGGACCGGTGCGGCAAAGCCCGGGTCATCGAGCGTGATCGAGAGGAAGTCGCGCCCGTCATTGGTTTGATTGGTCCAGGCCGCGCCGATTTCTGAGGCGTTCAGATAGACCCTGTGGGACGGGGCCTTGTGACCAGTGGGCTTGGTGACGGGGATGATGCGGATGCCCTTTGCCTGGAAGGTGAGGGCGGTGATGTTGCCGTGAAGCTCATCGCCGGATTTTTTGAAGGAACCGATATTGGCCATTTGAACCACTCCTTTGCTGGATCGGGCGGCGACCATCGCCGCCTCGATGGCGGTCCATTGACCGGGGGCCGGTCGGCCTGCACCGCTTGCGGCCGGAGCATCGCGAAGGACGGCGGGGACTGGTTTTTTTGTCTCGCGCTGCAAAGGCGCCTTGGCGCCGGCGGAAAAAAGCCGGGCGACGCCGTTGCAGGAAGGCGAGCGGGATTGGGTCGGATCAAGCCATGAGGGGCGGCGCGAGTTGCCTGACCATCAGCAATTCAGGAAAGGCAAATGGGGATGAACGGTGCCCGCTGCTGAAATCCGAGAGCTGCGGGGAATGTTCACGTACGCGCCAAAGGCGAGGGGACAGCATAGGGGCGACCAGGTGACGGGTGACTTGCGCCACGCAACACAGGGGCGTTCGAAGATCTGAGAAACCGGCGTTGCCTGTGTCAGTCGAACAACTGGCGCTGCAACGCGGTGATCATGTCTGATGGCGGGTAGATCGCCTGATCTGCGCTCAATAGGCGCGACGAGGCCGGCGTCGCCTTGCAACCGGCAAGGGGAGAGTGGGCAGCGGCTTGTGCCTGGCGCCACTGTTCTCTCCGGGCATGGGCGGACTCCCGGCGGCCAGCCGTACCCAGGCCGTGGCGCTCGCCATGAGTCCACCAATGATGCCGAATGCCACCACCCAGGCATGAGAGGAGATGCCAATTCCGGCGAGACCTGCTGAGACGCTATATCCGGCGACGGCGGCCGGCACAGCGAAAATAAGGGCGACCAGGGATCGAAACATGACGCTGCGGGAGGAGGTGAATGCATATTGGCCGGCGGCGAAGGTCAGGGCCCCGACAGCCAGGCCGGCAATGATGGCACCGAAAGGCCCCGCCGCCATGTGATAGACCGCCAGGAAGGCCCAGAACCCCGCGGCGCAAGGGAGCGCGTAAATCGCGACCGAAAACAGCAGCCAGCATATTGCGCCGATGCCGAAAAAACTAAGTCCAATGCCAAGGCCGAGCAGCATGAGGGCGTCCTTGATGCGAATAATCAAGTGCGATGCAGGCACCAAGCCTGCATGCGCACAGTATGCGGGTTCTAGCAGAATTGGAACATAACATTCGGAAAGATCCAGATTTATCAAGGAACACATTGATTTTATGCCCGTGTTGGCGAGCCGGGCGCAGTCCGGCGAGCCGCCTGCATTTTGGCATGCGGATCGGCGGCGATATTTTGCCATGGGAGGCCTTATGGGCGCAGCCATTGCCAGGGTGCGGCCGTTCCCGCCCGGCGATAAGACAGGCGGCGGCAACGGAATGTGTTCCAGGTGAACATGAGCGGCTCAAAGCCATGCCACCAATCGGCTTCGACGTCGCCGCACCGTCCCTCGAACAGGAGCGTGCCGCTTGCGTCATAAAGCCGGAATTCCATGGGGAGGTTGTCGCCCTGTTGCGGTGTTCCGCGCGTGGGGGCGCCGTTCATGTCCTCCCCCAAACCAACACAGCCGCCCCAATGATCGGTGGTTACGATCCAACGCATGGTATGATCCTTTCGTGAAAATAGGGTGCCCGCGGCAGTGGCGGGCATTGAATGAAGGGGACGCGGCGGCCTAGGCGGCCGCCATCCTTTCGTCGTTCAGGCGCTTGGTGGCTGTCTCGAAATGTTCCTGGCTTAGCTCAATGCCCAGCCAGTTGCGCCCAGTGTCGCGGGCCGCTGCGAGTGTCGAGCCTGACCCGCAAAACGGGTCCAGAACCAGCCCGCCGGGCTTGCAGAAACTCTCAATCAATGGCCGCAGGGCCTGCACGGGCTTCTGGGTCGGATGCAGGCGGTTGCCCGTATAATCAAAGTCGATCACGTCGTTGATGGGCTGTGCTGGTGGTGTTACGGCCCCCTTTGCCAGCAGATATGCCTGTTCGTGCGAATAACGCAGGAAGCGGGAGGATGACGCGTATCGCTTCCGAAACACGACATGGCCAACAATGTCGAAACCGGCAGAGCGCCAGGCATCCATAAACAAATCAACCTTGTTCCACCCATAGAAGCTCAGGCAAAAGCCACCATATTTGAGAACACGGTGCATCTGGTTGAAGGCAGGCTTTAACCAGCGGGGGTTATCATCGTTGATAACGGTGCGACCATCCCGGCCACGATAGCGGGTGATATAAGGCGGGTCGGTCAGGATGAAATCGATGGAAACCCGGTCTAGCTTCCGCATCATCTCGATGCAATCGCCGTTCAGGATGGTGTTTTGAAAGGGGGAGGTCATTTTCCGGTCTCCTTGGGGTTTGAGGTGCAGCGCGCTGCACCCTTGCCCGCCGGCGAGGCCGGGGTGTGCAAGTG
The DNA here is from genome assembly GCF_025499445.1 of Acidiphilium sp. AL. Lineage (NCBI taxonomy): Bacteria > Pseudomonadati > Pseudomonadota > Alphaproteobacteria > Acetobacterales > Acidocellaceae > Acidiphilium > Acidiphilium sp. AL. The sequence continues at coordinate 1,009 of NZ_JAIMBZ010000032.1, read as the reverse complement.
TCAATCGGCTTCGAGTGGAACCAAAACGCAACGAAATTGACGCACGCGGAAATTTCGTCTGTCGTTTTGGGGGAAGACGATGGACACGCGCCGAGGGCCGGAGACCCTAAGCATCGGAGCAGTAGATGAACTGTCTGAGTCGGAAGGCGTTTGACTGTTATGGAGCGAAAAATAAGCAAGCTACTACTGGGGGCCTAGTCTTACTGTGTCACAAAATTCTTGCAGCGATTCGTTGACGCGTGTGAGTGGGTAGAGATTCTGACTCGTGGAGGCGGGTGGTGGGTCTCGAATCGAACACGCAAGGCAGCGAATCACGTCTGGCCGCCTATGTCGAGGCGCTGACGGCGTCGCTTGGGCATGCCGACAGGGCTGCGCCCTTCCGGTCCTACACCGCAGGCCTCCTGCTGCCCGGCGCCCGCAAGAGCGTCGAGCCGATGGCCGCCCGTGTTGAACCAGGCCGGGTGCAGGCGGCCCATCAGTCCTTGCACCACTTCGTCGCCAAGGCCGACTGGTCCGACGACGCCCTGCTGGCCGCCGTCCGCACCCATGTTCTGCCGATTATCGAGCAGCGTGGCCCCATCCGCGGCTGGATAATCGACGACACCGGCATTCCCAAGAAGGGCACGCATTCGGTCGGCGTCGCTCGGCAATATTGCGGCCAGCTCGGCAAGCAGGACAATTGTCAGGTCGCCGTCACTTTGTCCCTGGCAGCCGACCACGCCAGCCTGCCCGTTGCCCATCGCCTCTACCTTCCCCAGCCTTGGGCTGACGACCTGGCCCGGCGCGCCAAAGCCGGCGTGCCGGACGATGTCGCGTTCCAGACCAAGCCGCAGATAGCACTCGCCCAGATACGCGCCGCCATCGAGGCGGGGGTGCCCACAGCCACCGTACTGACCGACGCCGGATACGGCGTGGATACAGCGTTCCGTGACGGCATCACCCAGCTCGGTCTCGCCTATGTTGTCGGCATCCAGACTTCAACGAGCCTATGGCCGCCAGGCGCCGAGCC
>NZ_JAIMBZ010000031.1:0-37565 GCF_025499445.1 Acidiphilium sp. AL | reverse complement strand
AAAGATGCGCAATCCGCTCCCATTGGTCAGCCCTCAGCCCATAACGCCCCATCGATCAGCCTTTCGGAATGCTGATCTGCTATGAATCAGGAAAACGGTCGCGCCGGAATCCCCCCGGTCAAATGACGACACACCCTAACTCGAGCTTGATCTGCTGCTCGATCAGCATCGACAGTGTCACGATCGCGAAGCTGTGGCGGAGCCAATGCGGTGTGGCGCGCACTCCCGTTGCCGCGGAAAGCCTTTGGAACTCTCGCCCCCACCGTGCCTGTGAAAGCTCTTCTCCGCTCTCCGTCAACCAAAGCGGAGCTGTTTCGCTATCCTAGAATCCAGTCCCGTGCCTATTGGCGGTCGGGATGAGAAAGGTCTGGCCTATCGGCACGCGGCCGGATCGCAAGCGCTCCTTCAGCGCCTCGATCGCGAGCCGACGCTCGCCGAGCCGATAGGCGTGAACCGCTTTGGCCGCAGACAGCGGCCACAGTACCTCGCGGGATTTCTGCCCCTTTCCGACAATCATCCACGGGCGATATAGAACGCCGGCAAATTCGGTCTGGCTGGGTACATCGTGGTCTCTGAGTGCCGTGACTTCGGAAGATCGCATCCCGGTGCCAATGAAGGTGGCCAAACCTGCCCGTAGGCGCTGGGTTCGAGCGGCACCGGCGAATGCGCGGTATTCCTCCGGACGCAACGCGGCGATCAACCGCTCAGATGTGCCGCGCTGCTTCGCCTGCCAGAGTTCGAAGCCGATGCCGTCGATCCAACCCTTTCGTTCCGCGTAGCGGAGAAACTGGTACCAGTGCACCATCCATTGGTTCCAGGTTTCCTTCCTCACCTTGGGTCCTGTCGGTGTTTTCCCCGGCGGTCGCCCGGACATCGCGGGAGGGGCCCCTCGATAGTGTTGCCTCACGAGATTGATGTGGGCCAACTCGGTGCAGTCTTGCCAGCGCAGGTCCGCCGCCTCAAACCACTTCAAGATGGCGACAAGTGCAGCCGATCTGGCCCTGCGGGTGTGCGGGGAGGAAGTGCGACCGGCGACAGCAAGCTGCCAGGCGTTCACTTCCTCCAGGTATGTGCCATCGTCAGAGAACAGAAACCGAAGGCCCGGCACGTGTTGTACGACCAAGGGCAGTAGAAGGGGCGATCCAGCAGCGGGCTGATTGCCCAGGGCTTGGCGCAACCAGGGTAAAACCCCGTCGGCAGCAAGGGACGCCGCTAACATTCTCTCGCTATTGGCTTTTCGGCGCACAAGCATCCGCCTTCATTTCCAGAAGGGATTAGCCTACTTACCAATAGAGCCCGAAAGTTGTTCACAACATATCCACAGAGATATCCACAGGTCAAGTCTATTCAATTCACAACAACAGCAAGATCATTATCATTTTTGGGTTAAGGTTGCTATTGCATTGGAACATGCGCAATTCACCGTCAGGTATGAGACTGAACCACGGGGGTAAGATAAGCGGCGAGGGGGTCGGTAAATCGACGCAGCTCAGCCGGCTCGCCGCCGTGCTGCGCGAGCAGGGGCGCGATGTCGCCGTCACCCGCGAACCGGGCGGCACGCCGGGGGCGGAAGCGATCCGCGCGCTGCTGCTCGACCCGGCGACAACGCTCGATCCGCTCGCCGATACGCTGTTGGTGTTCGCCGTACGCGCCGATCATGTCCGGCGCATGATCCGGCCGGCGCTGACGCGCTGCGCCGTCGTGCTGTGCGACCGCTTCACCGACTCCACCATGGCCTATCAGGGGCATGGCCTCGGCGTGGATCGCGCCGCGATCAAGGTCCTGGCCCGCATCATCGGCCTGAAACCCGACCTCACCATCATCCTTGACGCTCCGCCCGAGGTGGCGCGCGAACGCCTCGCCGCACGGGGATCGTCGCCCGATCGCTACGAGCGGTTCGACGCCGGTTTCGCCGCCAAGGTCGCCGAAGGATTCCGTTCGATCGCCACGGCCGAACCCGAGCGGTGCGTCCTGATCGATGCTTCCGGTCCGGCCGACGCGATTGCTGCGGTCATCGCTAACCTCGTGCGCCAGAAGCTGTTCGAATGATCTCGCCGCGCGCCAATTCCGTGCTGCTCGGCCAGGATCGCGCGATCTGCGAACTCGCCCGCGCCGCCATGGGCCAGCGCCTGCATCACGCCTGGCTGATCGCCGGGCCGCCCGGCATCGGTAAGGCGACCCTTGCCTACCGTTTCGCCCGCTGGCTGCTCGCCGGCCGCGCCAGCCCCGATCTCGCGCTTGATTCAGCGAACCCGGTGTTCCGGCGGGTCGCCATCGGCTCGCATGCCGATCTCCTGGTCATCGAGCGCCGCTACGACGAAAAGAAAAAACGCCTGCAGGGCGAAATCGTGGTCGACACGGTGGCCGAAGCCGGGCGCTTTCTGCGATTGACGCCGGGTGAGGGCGGCTGGCGCGTCGTCATCGTCGACGGCGCCGAAGCGCTGAACCGCAATGCCGCCAACGCATTATTGAAACTTCTCGAAGAGCCCCCGCCGCGCGCGATGTGGCTTCTGGTCTGCCACGCACCGGGCCGGCTGCTGCCCACTATCCGCAGCCGCTGCCGGCGGCTCGACCTCGGGCCTCTCGAACCCGCCATCCTCGAAACCATGCTCGCCGCGCTCCTGCCGGAGATTGCCCCGGAACGGCGCACGCGCCTCGCGGCGCTGGCCGAAGGTTCGATCGGGCGTTCGCTCGCCCTTGCCGAATCGGATGGGCTCGCGCTGGCCGGGCTGGTCGACGAGGCAATGGGTGGGGCGGTGGCGCCCAGCCGAGCTGCCGCAATCGCCGATGCCGTCGCTCGCGCCGAGGATGGGTTCCTCACCTTCACCGGGCTGTTGCGTTCCGCACTCGCCGCCGCAGTGCGCGCCGAAGCACGCGCCGGATCGCCCGAGCCTTCCCTTGATGCGCGCGCCTCACTCTGGCAGGAGCTTGGGCGGATCGAGGCCGAAGTCGATGGGCTCAACCTCGATCCCCGCGCCGCCATCCTGACGATTTTGCACCAGATCCGGGTTTCATGACCAAGCGTTTCTACATCACCACGCCGATCTATTACGTAAACGGCGCGCCCCATATCGGCCACGCCTACAGTTCCATCGCGGCCGACGTGATGGCGCGGTTCAAGCGGCTTGATGGCCATGAGGTTTTTTTCCTCACCGGCACCGACGAGCACGGCCAGAAGCTCGAAAAAGCCGCGCGCGACGCCGGACTGGAACCGCGGGCGCTGGCCGATCGCAACGCCGCCGAATTCCGCGCCATGGCGCGCACGATCAACCTCTCCAACGACGATTTCATCCGCACCACCGAAGATCGCCACAAGCGCGGTTGCGCGGCGCTCTGGCAGGCGCTGGACGCGGCCGGCGCGATCGAACTCGGCCATTACGAAGGCTGGTATGCGACGCGCGACGAAGCTTTCTATGGCGAGGATGAGCTGACCACCGGCGCCGACGGGGTCAAACGCTCGCCCTACGGCGCGCCGGTCGAATGGGTCCGCGAACCGTCATTTTTCTTCAAACTCAGCATGTTCCAGGATCGTCTTCTGGCGTTGTATGAGGCGCATCCGGGCTTCATCCAGCCGATATCGAGCCGCAACGAGGTGATCAGCTTCGTGCGGAGCGGGTTGCGCGATCTCTCGATCAGCCGCACCAGCTTTTCCTGGGGCGTTCCGGTCCCCGGCGCGCCGGATCATGTGATGTATGTCTGGATCGATGCGCTGACCAACTATCTCACCGCCCTCGGCTATCCCGACATGACCGATCCGCGCATGGCGTTCTGGCCGGCCGATGTGCATCTGGTGGGCAAGGAGATCACCCGGTTCCATGCGGTCTACTGGCCCGCCATGCTGATGGCGGCGGGGCTGCCTCTGCCGCGCCGGATTTTCGGCAATGGCTGGTGGACGGTGGAGGGCGAAAAAATGAGCAAATCGCTCGATAACGCCCTGCCGGTGCAGCCGCTGATCGATGAATTCGGCCTCGATCCGCTGCGATTTTTCCTGCTCCGCGAGATGCCGTTCGGCAATGACGGCGATTTTTCCCGCCGCGCGCTGATCAGCCGGCTGAACGTCGAACTTGCCAACGATCTCGGCAATCTCGCCCAGCGCATTTTGTCATTCATCGCGAAAAACGCGGGCGGGACGATGCCCGCGCGCGGCGTCGCCACCGAGGCGGATGTTTCGCTCCGTGCGATCGCCGAGGCGCTGCCCGATCGGGTGCGCGGCGCGATCGACCGGCTGGCCTTTCAGGAGGCGCTGGAAGAGATCTGGAAACTGGTGCGCGCGTCCAACGCCTATATCGATCGTGAGGCGCCCTGGACTCTCCGCAAGTCCAACCCTACCCGGATGGTGGCGGTATTGCGCGTGCTGTGCGAGGCGCTGCGGGTGATCGGGCTTCTGCTCCAGCCTTTCATGCCGGACACGATGGCGCGCCTGCTCGACCTGCTCGCCGTTGCACCGGACGCACGGGATTTCGCGTCGCTCGACCGGCCGCTCACCGATGGCGCGGCGCTTCCGGCGCCGGTGGGGCTGTTTCCCCGCTTCATCGAACCGACGGCGTGACCGGCGAAGCCGCGCCCCGTCACCGACTTGCAGCCGCCGGCCAGGAGCGCAGATCGTGACCGAGCAGCATCGGGATTTTCAATAACACCCGGCCATGATGCGTAATGTCGATCGGTTTCGCCACCGTGATCGACCGGAACCGCGGCGCGTAGCGCCGCATGATCGCCGCTTCCGAACCGGGCATCGCCGCGATCAGGACATTTTCGCCGATCAGCGATTGCGGCGGCGTGGTGATGCCGAATTCATGCGGGTCGCCCTCGAACACCGCAACTGGAACGCCGGGACCGATCGCATAGGCGATCTTGCCGGCATCATACCAGCGTAAGGCGGCGATCGCGAGGTCAGGCCAGTCGAGATCGCCGCGCCGGGCGAGGGTTTCGCGGAAGCTGCGCCAGTCGACCGCCTGCAATTCGGGCGAGTGGCCCGGTGGAAACAGCGCGTTGAACCCCGGCACGATCCCAAAACTCAGCTCCGCCGCGATGAACAGCGTCGCGACCGTCAGCAGCCCGGCGGTGCCGGCCGTAACCGCGCCAACCCAGCGCCGCGCGGCATTGCCAAGCCGCGCCACCCAGTCGCCCAGCAAGGGAAACAGCATCAGATAGCCGGGAGCCGCCCAATGATAGAGAATTTTGCGCGCCGACCAGAACGCGATCACCGAAAACAGTGTAACCGGAATGATCGCGAGCAGAGCAAGAAACCGCGCCCGCCGGTCAGCACCGTGCCGCAGCCCCTCCACCAGCAGCCACGCCATCGGCACCCAGATCCAAGGCGCGATGAATAAGGCTTCACCGGCCCAGACGATGAAGGGCCGCAGCGGGTGAATGCCGATGCCGGTTGCGCGCGCGCCCTGGTAGCCGAATGACACCCAGGCGTTCAGTGCGTTCCAGATCAGCACCGGCGAGAACACCAGAAGCGCGATCAGGCAGGCGATCCACGGACCGGCGCTGGCCAAAGCTCGCCTGCCGCGCGCATCGAACGCCAGGAACAGCAGGGCGCCGAGCAGATTGAGCGCCGCATTGTATTTCGAGGTCATCGCAAGCCCGGCGAACAGCCCGGCGAGCGGCCAGAATCCCGGTTCGGGCTCGGCGTCGAGTTCAGGTCGGGCGACACCCACCGCACGGGACAGCGCCCATGCCGCGGCAACTAGGAAAAAATCGAGCGGTCCGTCCGGCAGCACCCAGGTGCCGAAAGCGACCGAAAAGACCGGCGAGATGTTCAGCCCGATCACCGCCCAGAGCGCCGCGCGGGCGCCGAACAGCCGGCTGGCGAAACCGTACATCAGCGCGCTGGTGCCCGCGAACAACATAATGAAGGGCAGGCGCACGATCAGCGGGCCATGCAGCCCGGTCACCCGCTGGATCGCCAGTTCCATCCACCAGGAAATCGGCGGATGGTCGAAATAGGACAACTGAAATGCATGCGACGCCGAAACCATGTAGCTTTCGTCGATGCCGAGTCCCATGCCTCCGGCAAGGATCAGGCGAATGACGGTCGCGAGCAGGATGACGACGGCAGCTTGGCGTGCGGGCGAGGCGGATTTCATGGCCGAGCGGCATGAGCGACGGGCGGCGTGCGGTCAAGCCGGACGACCGTCGTTTCACGCGACGATGACTTGGAGCAACGGACAGTCCATCGTATCAAGGCGGTCGACAGGAGTTCCGCATTATGAGCATCGCCTTCAATCCGGGGCGCCGCGCCCTGCTTTCCGGCCTTGGCAGCATGGTCTGCGCCGCTGCGCTCGTCCCGAACGCCCTGGCGACCGAACCGGCACCGCCCGCCTATGTCGAACTCGACGGTCATATGAAACCGCTGGCCTTCCGCATGGAGAATGTCGAAACCGGCAAGATCGTCACCGAAGCGGCGTTTCGCGGCCATCCGGTGATCCTCTATTTCGGTTTCACCCGCTGCCCGGATACCTGCCCGCTCACCATGCAGAATGCGGCGCGGCTGGTTCGGATGCTCGGCGTCGATGGCCGGAAGCTGCGCATCGCGTTCGTCACCGTCGATCTCGATTACGACACCCCGGCGCGCCTCAAAAGCTTCATGGCGAAATTCGGCACCCCTCCGGTCTTCACCGGCCTGCGCGGCACACCCGCCGAACTCGAGGCGGCGGCAAAGCGCTACGGCGTATTCTACAAGGCGCCGGCCGGGCCCGATTCGCCCGATCCAGTCTCCGCCATCGGCCATAGCGACGCCACCTATCTGTTCGCGCCCGACGGCAAGGCCGTCGCCGTGCTGACCGCACTACCCGGCTCGCATCCCGATCTTGGCAAGGATGCAGCGCTGATCCGCAAATTGATCGGCTGATGTGCGCTGCCGGTCTTTTCGTGCTTGCGGCGCTGCTCGGTGCCGCCGCATCGGATGGCGCAAGCCTCGTCGCTCATGGCAACAGCCATGGCATTCTGCCTTGCGCAGCCTGTCATGGCGCCGATCTCAAAGGCAATGCGGCGACCGGGGCAGGGCGGCTCATCGGCAATCCCGCATCTCAAACCCGTGCCTCGCTGCGCCGTATCGCGGGCGACGCATCCCGCGGCAATTACGCGATGCACGACATTGCCCGCTCGATGACGCCAGCTGAACGCCGCGCCATCGCCGCCTATCTCGCAACGCTGCGCTGAGTATGCCGGATCAATGTCCGAAGATCGTGCGCGATTCCGGCAATATCCGGCTTTAACGCCACCCCGAGTTTGGTAATCATGAACCGCGCGTCGCCATGCGCGCCGAACACATAGATCGCGGCGGAATGAGTTACGGTGTAGTGCGCCGGGTTTTTCGAGCGCTGCACCGAAAACACCACGCGATAACGCCTCGCGAGTCGAAACAATTGGTTGGGCGTGCCACGCAGCCCGACCATATGCGGGCCGAACAACCCAATATAATAGCGCAGAACCTGCGGCGTATCCCGGTAGGGATCGACGGTGACGAACAAAAATACGACATGTGAAGCGAGCGGACCCAGCGTCTTGAACACCTGTTCGACCCGGTACTGGGTGAACGGGCACTCGTCACCGCAATTGGTATAGCCGAAAAACAGCATCACCACTTTGCCCCTGAAATCGGCAGCGGTGACGGTCTTGCCGGTCTCCACATCTTTCATGCGCAAGCTCAGCGGCGGCACCAGGCCCGCGATCGGCCGATCCACCGAGGCGAGAGGGCGGCTTCGCGCCGCGGCCGGACCGATTGCGGCGAGCAGGAGCAGAACAGCAAGACCGCCGAGGCGAAGCCTGCGAACCATCATCGCATCCCGATCGATACCCGCGCCGACCTCAATGACCGAGATAGGCGTTCATACGTGGCGCTCATCAACCCAATTTCGTCTTCAGCGCCTCGTTCACCAAAGCCGGATTGCCCTTGCCCGCCATCGCCTTCATCACCTGCCCGACGAAGAAGCCGAACAATTTCTCCTTGCCCGATTTATACTCGGCCACCTTGTCGGCATTGGCGGCGAGCACCCGATCGATCGCGGTGTCGATCGCGCCGGTATCGGTCACCTGCCGGAGCCCGCGCGCTTCGATGATCGCACCCGGCGTATCGCCGGTCTCGACCATGATCTCGAACACCTCCTTGGCGATCTTGCCGTTGATCGTCGCATCGCTGATCAAGTCGAGCAGGGCACCAAGGTTTTTGGCACTGACAGGGCTATCCTCGATGTTGCGTCCGGTACGATTGAGTGCGGCGAAAAAATCGCCGAGCATCCAGTTCGCCACGAGCTTCGCATCGCGCCCTTTCGCCACGGTTTCGAAAAAATCCGCGGTGGCCCGCTCCATGACGAAGATCGCCGATTCATAGGCGGAAATTCCAAAATCGCGCACCAGCCGCGCCCGTTTCGCATCCGGCAATTCAGGCAGGTCGTTCTTCAGCGCCGCAACCCAAGTCTCGTCGAGCACCAGCGGCAGCAAATCCGGTTCGGGGAAATAGCGGTAGTCATGCGCATCTTCCTTGCTGCGCATCGAACGGGTCACGCCTCGCGCCGGGTCGAACAGGCGGGTTTCCTGTTCGACCACGCCGCCCGATTCCCAAACCTCGATCTGCCTTCGCGCCTCGGTCTCCACCGCCTGCATCACGAAGCGGATCGAATTGACGTTCTTCACCTCGCAACGGGTGCGAAATGCCTCGCCCGGTTTGCGCACCGACACGTTGACATCCGCACGCATCGAACCTTCGTCCATATTGCCGTCGCAAGTGCCGAGATAGCGCAGAATGGTGCGCAGCTTGCGCAGATACGCGCCAGCTTCCTCCGGGTTGCGCATATCCGGCTCACTGACGATTTCCATCAGTGCGACGCCCGAGCGGTTCAAATCGACGAAGGATTTGCTCGCATGCTGATCGTGCATCGACTTGCCGGCATCCTGTTCGAGATGCAACCTCGTGATGCCGATGCTGCGCGTCTCGCCCGATTCCAGCTCGATCTCGACGGTGCCGGCCCCGACGATCGGCTGATCGTACTGGCTGATCTGATAGCCTTGCGGCAAATCGGCATAAAAATAATTCTTCCGGTCGAACCGCGAAATTAGATTGATCCGTGCGTCCAGCCCAAGCCCGGTTCGCACCGCCTGCGCCACGCATTCGCGGTTGATCACCGGCAACATGCCGGGAAATCCCGCGTCGATGAAACTGACCTGGCTGTTCGGCTCCGCACCGAATTCGGTTGCAGCACCGCTGAACAGTTTTGATTTCGATATGATCTGGGCATGAACCTCAAGCCCGATCACCAGCTCCCATGGGCCGGTTTCGCCCCCGATCGTGTAGCTCATGGCGTCGCTCCCGCGCGCAAGCCGGGCAGGGCGGTGAACCCCGCCGCGCGTTCGATCGCCGAGGACACGGCAAATACCGTCTCCTCATCGAAGTGTCGGCCAATCACCTGCAACCCGAGCGGCAGCCCGCGCGCATCCTGCCCAGCGGGGATGCTCATCGCGGGAACCCCCGCGAGCGAGGCGGGAACCGTGAACACGTCGTTCAGATACATCGTCACCGGATCGTCCATTTTCTCGCCGATCGCGAAGGCGGCCGAGGGCGCGGTGGGCGTCAGCAGCGCATCGATCTTCGCGAAAGCCTCGGTAAAATCGCGCAGAATCAGGGCGCGCACCTTCTGCGCCCGCAGATAATACGCGTCGTAATACCCGGCCGACAGCACATAGGTGCCGATCATGACCCGGCGCTTCACCTCGGCGCCGAATCCGGCGGCGCGGGTGCGCTCGTACAAATCGATCAGATCCTCGCCGTCGACCCTGGCACCGAACCTCACCCCGTCATACCGCGCAAGGTTCGATGACGCTTCGGCAGGTGCGACGATGTAGTAGACCGGCAGCCCGTATTGCGTGTGCGGCAGCGACACATCGATGATGTCCGCCCCCGCGCGCTTCAGCCAGTCGATGCCGGATTGCCAGAGTTTTTCGATCTCCGGCGCCATGCCGTCGACGCGATATTCGGCAGGAATGCCGATCCGCAGCCCCTTCACCCCACGCGCGCAGGCGGCACGGAAATCGGGCACCGGGCGATCGGCCGATGTGCTGTCCTTTTCATCGAATCCGCTCATCGCGCCAAGTAATATCGCGCAATCCTCGACGGTGCGCGCCATCGATCCGGCTTGATCGAGCGAGGAGGCAAACGCGACGATACCGAAGCGCGAGCAGCGGCCATAGGTCGGCTTGATTCCGGCGATGCCGCAGAACGAAGCGGGCTGGCGGATCGAACCGCCTGTATCGGTTCCGGTCGCACCCAGCGCGATCCGTGCTGCAACCGCCGATGCCGAACCGCCGGACGATCCGCCGGGAACCAGCTTCGCGCCATCCGCCCGCTGCCACGGATTCTCCACCGGGCCGAATCCGGAGGTGATGTTCGACGATCCCATCGCGAATTCGTCGAGGTTCGCCTTGCCGAGCATCACGCTCCCAGCGGCCTTGAGCCGCGCGGTCACGGTGCTCTCATAGGGCGGGATGAACGGCGCCAGAATCTTCGAGGCCGCGGTTGTCCGCACACCCTCGGTGCAGAACAAATCCTTGATCGCGAGTGGAATCCCTGCAAGGGCAGGGGCATTGCCAGCAGCACGCGCCGCGTCCGCCGCTTTCGCCCGGTCGCGCGCGATGTCGGGCGTGGTGGTGATGAAGGCGTTCAGCCGCGGATTGAGCGCCTCGACCGCACCGATATGCGCCTCGGTCAGTTCGACCGCCGAGATGCGTTTTGCCGCCAGCGCGTCCAGCGCCTCGGCGATGGTCAAATCGAGCATGGTCATTCCACCACCTTCGGCACCGCGAAGAAATCGCCGATCCGGTCCGGTGCATTCGCCAGCACGTGATCGGGGATGCCGCCGTCGGTCACCCGGTCTTCGCGCATCCGCATGGTCATCTGCGCCCCGCCGGTCAGCGGCGCCACGCCGTCGACATCGACGGCGGCAAGCTGTTCCACATAGCCGAGAATGGCGTTGAGTTCGCCTTGCAGGCGCGGCACCTCGTCATCGGCGAGGCGGATGCGGGCGAGTTTCGCGATGCGGCGAACCATCGCGGGGTCGAGCGACATGGATTGATCCCTTGGGTTTCAGTGCGGACCGGACCATAAACGCCACCATGACACTGTTCAACCTGACCGGCCTGGTAGCTACGTTGCCCCGCAATTCTCGTCTCATCGGCCTCGATCCCGGCTCGCGCATCATTGGCATCGCTCTGTCCGACGTGAGCCGCCGCTTGGCTTCCCCCTATGGCGCCATGAAGCGCGGCAAGCTTGCGGAAATGGCGCAGACGATTCGCGACATTGCCGCCAAGGAAGGGGCAGGCGGCATCGTTATCGGCCTGCCGCTCTCGATGGATGGCTCGCTCGGTCCGGCGGCGCAGGCGGCGCGGGACTGGGCTCACGCGATCGCCGCGGCAACCGGGCTGGCGGTGGCGATGATGGATGAACGCCTGTCCTCGGCGGCCGTGAACCGGGCTATGATCGAGTCCGATCTGTCGCGCGCCAAGCGTGCCGCGCGCGTCGATGCGGCGGCGGCAGCCTATATGCTGCAATCGGCGCTCGACCTGCTGAACGAAGCGGGATGAAACCGCTCGCGATCCTGCTGCTTCTGGTTCTCGCGGCGGCGCTGGAAGTCGGCGGCGATGCGCTGATGCGCGCCGGCCTGCATGATTCCGGCGCATCGCGGGTCACCTGGCTGATCGCCGGCACCGCCGTGCTCGCCGCTTACGGCATCTTCGTCAATCTCGGTCCGTGGGATTTTGGCCGCGTACTTGGCGTCTATGTGGTATTGTTCTTCATCATGGCGCAGATCGTCAATTTTCTCGGCTTCGGCCTCCGCCCCGGCGCGCCGATCCTTGTCGGCGGCTCGCTGATCTGCGCTGGCGGACTGATCCTCGCCGTCTGGCGCTGAATGTTGCGATTTCGGTAGCCCACCCCCCGCGCTCTGTGGCAGTTTCGCGTAAAGCACGAGGAGACGCCGATGCACGGGCTGATGCAGCACGAACCCATGATGATTTCCGATTTGCTGCGCCACGCCGCCCGATATCATCCGCGAAGTGAAATCGTCTCGCGCCGCCCCGACGGCGTCCATCGGCAGACCTACCCCGAAACCGAACGCCGCGCCCGGCGCCTCGCCCAGGCGCTGATCCGGCTCGGGATCGCACCGGGCGACCGGGTGGCGACGCTCGCGTGGAACAGCCACCGGCATGTCGAGCTCTATTTCGCGATCTCCGGCATTGGGGCGGTGATCAACACGATCAATCCGCGCCTCGCGCACGACGATATCGCCTATATCGCCGATCATGCCGAGGATCGGGTGATTTTCGCCGATGTCGATTTCGCGCCGATCCTCGCCGCCGTCGTGCCGAAGCTGGCCGCGAGACCGCGCCACATCGTGTTTCTGAACGATTCTGGCGACATCCAGGATTGCACGCTCCCCGCGAGCATCTCGGTATCTGCCTACGAGACGCTGATCGCCGCTGAAGACGGCGATTACGAGTGGCCGCGCTTCGAGGAAACCACGGCGAGCGGCCTTTGTTACACCTCGGGCACAACCGGCAAGCCGAAGGGCGTGCTCTATAGCCATCGCTCGACCGTGCTGCTGGCGATGGCGGTCAACGCCGCGGATGCGTGCGGCTTGCGCGCGGCCGACCGGCTGATGCCGGTGGTGCCGATGTTCCACGTGAATGCCTGGTCCCTGCCTTATGCGGCGGCGGCGTGCGGCGCCTCGCTGATCATGCCTGGACGGTTTCTCGACGGCGCAAGCCTCGCCGGCCTGATCGCGGATGAGCATGTGACCATCTCGGCCGGCGTGCCGACGGTCTGGCTCGGCGTGCTCGACCATCTGCGCGAAACCGGCCAACGATTGCCGAGTCTGCAACGCCTGGTAATCGGCGGCTCGGCCTGCCCACCTGCCTTGTTCGAGCAGTTCGATGCACTCGGCGTCGAAATCCGCCACGCCTGGGGCATGACCGAGAGCAGCCCGCTCGCCACTCTGGCAGCACCGGTGGCGGGCGTCGACGCGGATGCCGCGGCAAACCAGCGCCTGAGCCAGGGCAGGACGATCTTCGGCGTCGAACTGCGCGCGCGGGATGAAAAAGCGACCGAGGTGCCATGGAACGGCAAGACCCAGGGCAATATCGAGCTGCGTGGCCATTGGGTTGCGACCGGCTACTACCGAATGCCTAAAGGCACCACTGCGGATGGCTGGTTTCCGACCGGCGATGTCGGCACCATCGATCCTGACGGTTTCGTCTACCTCACCGACCGAACCAAGGATCTGATCAAATCGGGCGGCGAATGGATCAGCTCGATCGCCCTGGAAAACATCGCCGTCGCGCACCCTGCAGTGGCCGAGGCGGCGGCGATCGCAGCGAAGCATCGCAAATGGGGCGAGCGGCCGCTGCTGATCGTCGCATTGCGGCCGGGTGCATCGTTGACCAAGGCCGAGCTGCTGGCCTTCTACGAGGACAAGGTCCCGCGCTGGTCGGTGCCGGACGATGTGATCTTTATCGACGAATTGCCCCATGGCGCCACCGGCAAGCTGCTCAAAACGGCTCTGCGGTCACGCTTCGGAGACTATTTCATCCGGGCGGAGGACGTGGTCTGATGGAGACTGCCGTTTCGATCGCGACGGTGAAATTGGTCCAGCCCTTCGAGGGCTTCAGCGCGACGCCTTATCAAGATCCAGTCGGCGTCTGGACCATCGGTTTCGGCTCGACGCGCGATGCCTTCGACGCGCCGGTCTGCGCCACCACGCCGCCGATCACCCGCGCGCAGGCGCTAGCTCTGGTCGAGCGCGACCTGACGTCGGCATTCGATGATGTGACGAGCCAAGTCACTGTGCCGCTCAACCCGAACCAGCAGGCCGCGCTGATCGATTTCGTCTACAATCTCGGTGCCGGCAATTTCCGCGCCTCGACCCTGCTGCGCTTGCTCAATGCCGGAGATTTCGCCAGGGCGGTCCGACAATTCACCCTGTGGGACCATGCGGATGGACGCGTGCTACCCGGCCTGTTGCGCCGACGCGAGGCGGAGGCAGCGCTGTTCGCCGCACCTATTTGACGCGCGAAACCAGTTTCACGGTCGAGCTCTGCGCACCGTCATAGGTCAGCGCCGTCTTGCCGGCCGGATAGCCGTTCTTAGACAGAATGAACGCCATGATATCAGTGTATTGCGCTTTGGTCAGACTACCGGGAGCGCCGGCGGGCATCTGCTGAGAGAGCTCGTCGAAAATCGCCGCCACCGTGTAATTGTTGGACGGGCCGGCAAAATTCTGCCCGACCAGGGCCGGGCCGGAAATGCCTTGCAGATTCTTGCCGTGGCACATCGAGCAATGCGTCTCGAAATCGGCGCGGCCCGACGTCGCCTGAGCTTGGGTGTAGAGCGCCGGCGGCGCAGCGGCATGTGCCGTGGCGAACAAAGCGAGCGTCGCGACGACAATCGCGGGGGCGGCGAATTGCTTCATGGCGGATATCCTTGCTGGGCTTCGGTCATTGCGGAAGTCGATACGGGGCAATCAGGGCGGCAAGATGACGGGGACCGAGACGGCCGATCGCCGAGTTGAATCGCACGGCTTCGGCCGAAGCCGCCGAGCGGTAGAGAGCGACGATATCCCAGCGTGCGTGCGGCAGGTTAGGCTGGTGCTGGGCGATTTTCGCCGACGCGGCCGCGAGATGGCGTTCCAGCCAGGGCTGCCAGATCAGGGCGGCGTTGATCTTGTGCGACGCCAGCGCGCGATACAGCGATGCCGGGCTGGAATACTGGTATTCGGTCAGGGCGGCGCCATGGCCGGTGCCGAAATAGGTCGTTGGCACGGTAAGGTAGGCGACGCCCACCCTGGTCTTCGCGGGCAGGCCGGCAAAGGACAGCGCTTTCGTGCCGATATTGGCCAGAACGAAGCCGGTCGCGGCATAGGCCAGGGTCGCTTTCACGCCCCTGGGCAACGTCGGATCGCCGGCTTCGACCGGGAAGCCCATCACCAGATCGCAGCGCGTCGCAAGCTTGGCGAAGAAAGCCGGTTTCCGGGCATCGAGCGTGTCAGAACCGTCGCGCGTGTCGATCACGACGAAACGCGGCGCCGCATGATCGGCTTGGGCGACTGCCGTTGCGACCGCGCGGTCGATCGGGAAGAGCGGATTGGCCTTGTCAAGGCAGAAACTCAGGCGCGCAGCGGCTGCCGGCGCGGTGAACGCGGCCAGGGTCAGGGTGAGGGCGACAAAAAAATGCCCCGGCCGCTTGCGCGGCCGGGAGGTGAAGGGAAAATCAGCCATTGAGCGCGAACACGTGCAGCTGTCCGCCGCGCGGGGTATTGGCCAGCGACGTGCCGAGCTTGCCGGACCATAGCGGCCATACGCCGCCCCAGCCGGTCCAGATGGCGACATACTGCCTGCCGTCGATCTCGTAGGATATCGGCGTAGCGATGATGCCGGAACCGAGATCGGGGCTTGTCCACAAGATCTTGCCGGTCTTGGCGTCGAAGGCATAGAGCTTGCCGTTGGTGGTGCCGCTGAACACCAGGCCGCCCGCGGTCGCCATCGCGCCGCCATCCCATGGCTCCTTGGTCTTGCGCTGCCAGACCTGCTTGCCGGTGGACAGATCGATCGCCTGGATCGAGCCGAGTTCGTTCGGCGAGGCCGGGTCGGGCTTCATCTGGAAGGTTTCGCCCAGATAGGGCAGCCCGGCCGCGTAGCTGACCGGCACGCCCTTCATCGTCATGCAGGCGTGCAGGGTCGGTTCATAGGCCATGTTGGTCTTGGGATCGACCGCGCCCGGCCACCAGTTCTTGCCGCCGAGAAAACTCGGGCAGGTAAAGATCTGCTTGTCGAGTGCCGGCCGGACCTTGGGATTGTTGATCGCATGGCCGGTCTTGTCGATGCCGAGAATCGACAGGTCATGCACGAACGGCTTGGCGTAGATCAGATGGCCGTCCTCGCGGTTGATCGCGTAGAAATAGCCGTTGCGGTTCGCCTCGACGATCGCCTTGTAGGTCTTGCCGTCATATTTCAGATTGATCAGCTGCGGCGTGTTGACCCCGTCGTAATCCCAGGTGTCGTTGCGGGTATACTGGTAGTGCCATTTGATCTTGCCGGTATCCGGGTCCATCGCGATCACCGAATCCGAATAGAGGTTGTGGCCCGGCCGCATCGTGGCAAGCCAGGGCCCAGGATTGCCGACGCCCCAGTAGAGTTCGTGGGTGGACGGGGCGTAGGTTCCGGGCATCCACGGGCTGCCGCCGCCATGCTTGTAGGCGCCCACCGGCCAGGTCTTGCCGCCAGGTTCGGAGGGAGAGGGAATGGTATAGGTCTTCCACAATACCTTGCCGGTCTTGGCGTCGAGCCCGGCGAGGAAGCCGCGCGCGCCGTATTCGCCACCGCCCGAGCCGATGATCACCTTGCCGTCGATGGCGAGCGGCGCGCCTGAGATCGAATAGCCGATGCCCGGTTTCTCGAGGGAGACGTTCCACAGAAGTTTGCCGGTCTTGGCGTCGAACGCCAGGACATGGTTGTCGAGCGTGCCCATGAAAACCATGTCGCCGTACAGCGCGACGCCGCGGTTATTGACGTCGCAGCAGACCGTTTTCAGCGCCACTTTCGGCACGTGATAGTCGTATTTCCAGAGCAGCTTGCCGGTCTTGGCATTGAACGCCATGATGTGGTCGAGCGGCGTGGTGACGAACATGTAGTCGCCGTTGACCACTGGGATATCCTCGAATCCATTGGGAATATCGACCTTGGACGAGGACCAGACCTCCTTTAGCGTGCCGACGTTCTGCGGCGTGATCTGGGTAAAAGGCGCATAGTCGTCACCCGCGTAGCTGCGGTTGAACATCAGCCAACCCTTCGAATGGCCGGCATTGTCGAGCCGCGCCTGGGTCACCGGCGGATAGGCGGGCTGGGCGGCGGCAATGCCCACCGTCGCAAGCGCGAGCAGGGTGCTGCCGAACAGCCACGTCTTCAGGACTGGCCTTCTGGACGTCATATCAGTCTCCCCTTCAAGTCGATCTTGCCGATCGACGGTTGCACAAAACGTTTGAGTAAAACTTAAGAAAAATCAACATGTTACGCTCGCAGCTTCAAGCGACGTCGCCTCGGCGTTGGTAAATATACGCGATCGGGTGAGGAAGCGCCGACCGGTGCCGTTCTCCAGCGAAAACATGCCACCAGTGCCGGGCACCACATCGATGATGAGCTGCGTGTGCCGCCAGTAGTCGAATTGCGGCCGGCTCATATGGAACGGCGCGCCGCCGATCTCGCCGAGGCGGACATCGTCCGAGCCGGTCAGGAACTCGTCCTGCCGATAGCACATCGCCGACGAACCGTCGCAGCAGCCGCCGGATTGGTGAAACAGGATGGGTCCATGCTTCGCCCGCAACTCGGCGATCAGGACAAGTGCGGCGTTGGTGGCAACGACGCGCGCAACGCCGCCAATATGCACGGACCCGGCCATCTCAGAAAAATCCAAGCGCGTTCGGACTGTAGCTGACCAGCATGTTCTTGGTCTGCTGATAGTGGTCGAGCATCATCTTGTGGGTCTCGCGGCCGATGCCGGACTGCTTGTAGCCGCCGAACGCCGCATGAGCCGGGTAGAGATGGTAGCAGTTGGTCCAGACCCGGCCGGCCCTGATTTCGCGTCCGAAGCGATAGGCGCGCGAGCCGTCGCGGGTCCACACGCCGGCGCCGAGACCATAGAGCGTGTCGTTGGCGATGC
The DNA here is from genome assembly GCF_025499445.1 of Acidiphilium sp. AL. Taxonomy (NCBI): domain Bacteria; kingdom Pseudomonadati; phylum Pseudomonadota; class Alphaproteobacteria; order Acetobacterales; family Acidocellaceae; genus Acidiphilium; species Acidiphilium sp. AL. The sequence continues at coordinate 19,861 of NZ_JAIMBZ010000031.1, read as the reverse complement.
CGAGCGCCTCGTCCTCGTTCCTGAACGTCGTGACCGAGACGACCGGTCCGAAAATTTCCTCCTGGAACACGCGCATCCGGTTATGGCCGCGAAACACCGTGGGTTCGATATAGAAACCCTCCGCCAGCTCGCCGCCAAGCCTCGCCCGCGCGCCGCCGGTCAGCACTTCGGCGCCTTCCTGACGGCCGATGTCGAAATAGGACATGATCTTCTCGACCTGCTCGCTGGAGGCTTGGGCGCCGATCATGGTGGCGGTGTCGAGCGGATTGCCCTGCCGGATCGCCTTCACCCGCGCCAGGGCGCGCTCCATGAACCTGTCGTAGATCGATTCCTGGATCAGCGCGCGCGACGGGCAGGTGCAGACTTCGCCCTGATTGAGCGCGAACAGCACGAAACCCTCGATCGCCTTGTTGAAGAACGCATCGTCCTCGTTGCAGACATCGGCGAAGAAGATATTGGGCGACTTGCCGCCGAGTTCCAGCGTGACCGGAATCAGATTATGGCTGGCATATTGCATGATCAACCGGCCGGTCGTGGTCTCGCCGGTGAAGGCGATCTTGGCGATCCGCTTGGACGATGCCAGCGGTTTGCCAGCTTCGAGGCCAAAGCCGTTGACCACGTTGAGAACGCCTGGCGGCAGGATATCGGCGATCAACTCCATCAACACCATGATACTGGCAGGCGTCTGCTCCGCCGGCTTGATGACGACGGCATTGCCGGCGGCGATCGCCGGAGCGAGCTTCCAGGCGGCCATCAGAATCGGAAAATTCCACGGAATGATCTGCCCGACCACGCCGAGCGGTTCCTGGAAGTGATAGGCGACGGTGGTATCGTCGATCTGCGACAGGCTGCCTTCCTGGGCGCGGACACAGGCGGCGAAATAGCGGAAATGGTCGATCGCGAGAGGAATGTCGGCGGCCTTGGTTTCGCGGATCGGCTTGCCGTTATCGACGGTCTCGGCATAGGCGAGCAAGGCCAGATTCTGCTCCATCACATCGGCGATACGATTGAGCATGGCGGCGCGTTCGGCCACGGCGGTGCGGCCCCAGCGCTCGGCGGCGCCATGGGCGGCATCGAGGGCGAGGTTGATGTCCTCTTCGGTCGACCGTGCGATCTCGGTGTAAACTTGGCCAGTAATCGGCGTGACGTTGCCGAAATACGCACCCTTCACCGGCGAGACGAAGCGGCCGCCGATAAAATTGTCGTAACGGGTTTTGAAGCTGAAACCGTCGGGGGCGGTTTCAGCAAGCGGGCGTATCGCGCCATCGGGCATGGTCGTTCCTCCATATCTGCGCCGCGTTGATGATTGCCAAGGACTAAGCAACCGCCGTGCCAACACCGGTTTGCCTGGCGGAGGCGGGATTCGTGGCATGCGGCCATCCCGCGGCGCGGCGCGGGGCGTCTCGTTCGGGGGCATTGTCCCGAAACGGGACAAAATTGCGGATAACCGTTGTCACCCGTTCCGGTGCGACCTATCGTCCCGGTCAATCAAAATTTCATCAAACAGGGTGGAAAGAAGGCAGGCAGCGGCCCATGGAGCCACACGCACCGGATCTTGCGATAATGCGCAACCGCCTGAGCGAGCGGGGCGAAATCGCCACCATGCCCGGATTCAGCCCGGTGCTCGCCCGTTCCTGGCAGCGCTGCGTCAGCGCCGGATTGTCTCCCGAACGCCCCCGCAACGAGGCACGGCATCTCGATGATCGGGAACTGGGCGAGGCGATGGAACGCCAATCCGGCCTGACCGCGCGCGCCCGGCCGATCATCGAGTATCTGCATTCGCAGATCCGCGATTCCGGCTGCATCATTCTGCTCTCCGATCAGAACGGCTTCCTGCTCGATGCGGTGGGTGATCCGGGGTTCAGCGACCGTGCGGCCCAGGTGGCGCTCAGGCCGGGCGCATGCTGGGCGGAGAACGACCGGGGTACCAATGCGGTCGGCACCGCCCTGATCGAGGCCGCCCCGGTGGTGATCCACGGCCCGGAGCATTTTCTCGAACGCAACGGATTTCTCGCCTGCGCCGCCGCGCCTCTCGCCGCCTCGGATGGCAGCCTGCTCGGCGTGCTCGATATTTCCTGCGATTACCGGATTTACCACCCGCATACGTTCGGGCTGGTGCGGGCGGCAGCCCAGATGATCGAAAACCGGATGTTCGAGATCAGCCATGTCCGCGATATCAAGCTCCGCTTCCATGCCTCGGCGCAGGCGCTCGGCACGGTGGTCGAAGGTGTGCTCGCAATCACGCCCGATGGACGGATTCTCGGAGCGAACCGGCCAGCAGTCGAACTGCTTGGGCTGCGCCCAGCCGATATGGGCCGGAAATCCGTGAACGATGCGATCGATTGCCGCTTCGGCGATCTGCTCGCACGGGATTGCCGGCCCATAGGTGAGGTGGCGGAAATTCGCCGGCGTGACGGCGGACGGCTCTATCTGCGGCTCGAAGTCCCGCGCATCGGGCCGCCGCGTCGTGCCCCCCCGTCGCCTGCATGGCCAGCCGACGCGCTTGCCGCCCTCGATACCGGCGATGCGCAGATGACCCGCGCCATCGGCCAGTTGCGGCGCGTTCTGGACAAACCGATCCCGATATTGCTGCGCGGCGAAACCGGTGTCGGCAAGGATGTGCTGGCACGGGCGATTCACGACTCCGGGCCGCGCCGGGGCGGCGCTTTCGTGGCGGTAAATTGCGCCGCATTGCCGGAAAACCTGATCGAGGCGGAATTGTTCGGCTACGCCCCCGGCGCATTCACCGGCGCGCGGCGCGAAGGCTCGACCGGGCGCATCCGTGAAGCCCAGGGCGGCACGCTGTTCCTCGATGAAATCGGCGACATGCCGCTATCGATGCAGACTCGCCTCTTGCGCGTGCTGGAAGAGCGGATCGTGACACCCTTGGCCGGCCGGCCGGTGCCAGTGGATTTTGCCCTGATCAGTGCGACCAACCGCGATCTCAAGGCCGATATCGCTCAGGGCAGGTTCCGCTCCGATCTGTTCTACCGGCTGAACGGGCTCGGCGTATCGATCCCGCCGTTGCGACATCGCAGCGATCTCGACGCCCTGATCACCCGGATTCTCGCCCAGGATGCGGGGCAGGGGCCGACCCGGATCGTGTCGGATGCGCTGCTCGATGCGTTCAGGACCTATGCTTGGCCGGGCAATCTGCGCCAGTTGTCGAGCCTGCTGCGTATCGCCAATTCGATGTGCGATCCCGAGGAAACCGAGATCGGCTGGCAGCACCTGCCGGATGAGGCCGTCGCGGAACTTCGGTCACTCCCGGCATCCCAGGCCGGTTCGAAAGACAGCGGCGGCGCGGCTTCGTTGCGCGATCATTCCGATCAGATCATCCTTCGCACGATCGAGGCAAGCAACGGCAATATGAGCGCCGCAGCACGTCGTCTCGGCATCAGCCGCAACACACTCTATCGCCGGATTGCGGCGATTCCGGCGGCGAGTGTCGCGGAACCAAATTCCCTGAAAATTAAATCATGATTTTTCAATCTATTATGAATACCTAAATTTATTGTAAAATGCCCTGATTCGTCATAAAAGTATTCGAATTAACCGGAGGCGTCTGTGCGAACGTGGAGACGAACGTGAGCAAGACAAAAAATCCGCCGTTGAACTCGGTTTCCGATGTTGATTGGACCGAAGCGGTTCGGCGTGAAGCAGTGATTCGTCCTGTCGCTGAGAGACCCAAAATAGGTGTCTCCAATGCCTCCGTTGCAGCAAAGCAGCTTAATCTAAGCATCACACGGGTCTTACGAGCTTATACGTAAATTTCGAAACTCGCCTGTCGCAGCATCTCTTTTGCCAAAGAAGAGAGGCTCGGCGAAAGGCCATCGACGATTGGATCCTGCCGTTGAAGCGGTAATCGAGTCGGCGATTGACGCGATTTTTTTGAAGCGTGAGCGGCCCACGATTAAGCGGCTACTTGGTCTTGTCCGGCATGATTGCATGGCGGTCGCTCTGATGCCGCCGTCAATGAAGGCTTTGAGGGCGCGTGTTTCGGCGCGCAGTTTGCGCGAACGAATAAAAGCTCGCGACGGTCCGGCAGTCATGAATAATCGACTACGTCAGGTGAAAATCGGGCTTCGGCCGATACGTCCTCTGCAAATCGTCCAGGTCGATCATACCAAAGTTGATATCATGCTTGTCGACGACGTCACCAGAGCCTGTATAGGGCGCCCTTGGCTGACGGCCGTGCTCGACGTGCATACCCGAATGGTCGTGGGTCTTGCGCTTTCACTCGATCCTCCCAGCGCGGCCGTTGCCGGTCTTGCGGTCACGCATGCGGTGCTGCCGAAGGAAGAGCAACTCGCAGACATCGGTATAAACCTAATATGGCCTACGCACGGGATCCCCGAGATTATTCACGTGGACAACGGCGCTGAATTTCACTCGCGTGCTTTTGAGCGTGGTTGTCAGCAGCACGGCATCAGGCTCGAATACCGCCCTCCGGCAACACCACGGTTTGGGGGACATATCGAGCGCCTTATGGGAACTCTCATGAGTCGGGTTCATGGTCTGCCAGGAACGACATTCTCAAATGTCGCTGTGCGTGGCGACTACCAATCTGAAAACCGCGCTGTGCTCTCTTTTCGAGAGTTTGAACGAATCCTTATTCTGGATGTGCTTGGTCCTTATCACAATGAAGTGCACTCGGCTCTGGGGGGCACGCCTGCGGCAGCATGGGAAGATGGCGTTGCTGGCCTATCAATACGCCAGCCTGCGGATCCGGACGCTTTTCGCCTCGATTTTCTACCATTTGAAGAGCGCGTTGTGCGACGCGACGGAATACGGTTGTTCAACGTCTTCTATCAGGACGGTGTCCTTGCACACATTGTGGAGAGCGGTAGCTCAAAACTCCGCGTGAAATACGACCCGCGCGATCTGAGCGCGGTGTTCGTTGAACTTCCGGCAGGTGACCATGTGCGCGTACCTTATGCTGACATCGGACGCCCTCCGATAACGCTATGGGAGCATCGTTTTGCAACCAAGCACCTGCGGGAGAACGGACGACGCAGTGTAGACGAGCACGCGATTTTTGCTGTTGTCGAGGAGCAGCGTCGTATCCTCGCTGAAGCGCATGACCGGAGCAAGCGCGCGCGCCGGGCCGTCGTCCGCGCCAGCCTAGCCACCGACCAGGTAACTGGAAGTCGTAGTCAATCACACATTCCCATGGCAAGCCCTGGCGACGATCCCGACGCCAAAGTGCCGATGCCGGATGAGGGTACAACCAGCGGTGTGGAGTTCTGGGAATGGCGACGGTAGACGAATTTGCCCACCTGCCGATGGACGTGCGCCCAATCGCACGGTTAGAGGCCGAAGCACGGATTGCTCACATTCTTACCGAGCGCTGGATCCAGCATGCCACGGTTGACCGTCTGCTCGGCTACTTGCAGGAAGCGTTCGACCAACCGCCACGTGAGCGGATGGAGAATCTGCTCCTCCTCGGCGAGAGCGGAATGGGCAAGACAATGCTGATCCGCAAGTTCGAGCGACAAAACGCGGTCAGCTTTGATGAAGCGACGGGCGTACAGCATCGGCCGGTGGTTGTGGTGCTGATGCCGCCACAGCCGACCGAGTCTGAATTCTTCCATCGCGTGCTTGAGTCGATCGAGGCACCTTCTGTCCGATATTGGAGCAATGGCGGTCAATTGCGCACGTCGGCAATCCGGCTTTTGCGCGAAATTGGTACGCGGGTTCTGGTGATCGACGAGATCAACTCGGTGTTGGTGGGATCCCCGCGGCAGCAGCGATTATTCTTGCAGCTGTTGCGGTTCCTGTCGAACGATCTTAGGCTTGCATTAGTCGGTGTCGGTGTACCCGAAGCACGACACGCTCTGCTGTCAGACACGCAACTGCGTAGTCGTTTTAGCGACATTGAGCTGCCACTGTGGACACTGGGCGACGACCTGCGAGATTTCGTCACCCGCCTTGTCTGGAGCCTACCACTGCGCCAGCCATCGCCGGTCGATTCTGCCAAGCTGCGGGCTATGCTGGTGGAACGGTCGGGCGGAGTCACATTGGGCATTTGCAAGGCGGTGGAGCGTGCCGCAATGGCAGCCATCCGCAGCGGACGAGAGCGAATCGAGCTTGCGAGCTTCGATGATCCGGAGATTTGGCATGGCGTGGCGGCGCCCGGCCGTGGTACGCGTTCCCAACTTAGGGGGATAGCAGTGGCACGCCGAGCTTGACATCGCTTATGTCGATCCCGGTGGCGCCGAGACCATTCGCCGATGAAGCGATGAGATCGTGGATCGGCCGTGTCGCGGCGCGCTATGACCTGGAGCCAGAGCAACTGGTTTGGTGCCTGCGGGGGCCCCGCGCGGAGGGAGCCCATTATTCTGAATTCCACGAGATCCATTGGAGGCCAGATGCGGAGCTGGAGTACCTCCTGGCGCAAGCAACGCGCCTCGACGTAACCCGAATCGCCGAGCTGCGAATCCCTATACAGGGTTTACCGGACCCATCAGGTTGGCACAGGCAGTCGCGCGCCTGGTGCCCCCTCTGCGTTAATGAGGACGTTCGACGATATGGCGAGACTTACGAGCGCGCGGTCTGGCAACTCGGCTTCTGCGCCGTCTGCTCGGCGCGTCGCCAGACCTTGCGCACACCATAGACCTGGAAATTCTCATCCCACACCCGGCGGATCTCGGGCCGCAGCTGGATGTCCCGTTTGGCGCGCGGCGGCAGGCGGCCCGGGTTGGCACGGCGAGCGGCATGCGCACGGTAGGTCGACGGCGCGATCGGCAGAACCTCGCAGATCGGCTCGACACCGTGGACTTCGCGATGCGCGTCGATGAACGCGATCATGGCTTGTACCGGCGGTCGAGCTCCGCCTGAGCAAAATAAGCCGATGCCTTGCGCAGGATCTCATTCGCCTGGCGCAGCTCCCGGACCTCCCGCTCCAGAGATTAGATCCGCTCCTGGTCAGCACTCGTAGGGCCGGGCCGTATCCCCTGGTCGCGCTCCACCCGGCGAACCCACCCTCTCAGCGTCTCCGTCGTGCAGCCGATCTTCGGCGCTATCGAACCGATCGCCTCCCATTGCGAAGCATGATCCTTGCCATGCTCCAGCACCATCCGCACCGCGCGTTCGCGGACCTCAGGTGAATATCTGTTCGATGTCTTCCGCTTTTCCATTGCTCCATCCTACTCAAGAGTTGGAGCCTCCAGGATTCCCGGCGCGGTTCACCGCCTTCGTGGACCGTTATTTTGAGCACCCACGGTCCCAGCATGTGGAAAAACATGCCCGACACAATGAACACGCCGGCCGTCTTCTCAATCCGCGGCGACGACTGCATGCCATGGGCAAAACCGTGCTTCAGCCCGTGGCGCATTCCGGCAAAAAGCGTGAGGGTGGCATCGGTCAAGCGTTTCGTCGGATCGTGGCCGTCATAGACGGCGAAGCGCAGATCAAAGTACTTCTGGTACGGGATCGGTGTCGGCAGAGCCAGGAGCTTGACCAGGAACAGATGGTTGGTCGTGTAGGCTTGCCGCGTCGGCTCGAAATGGGCTGGCCCCTCCGCCATCGGCATCGGCATTTTCATGCTGCCGGACTGCGCGAAGGCTGGTCCGGCAGACACAGCGAGGATGCCTGCTACGATGAAATAAGGAGTGCGACTCACGTTCGTTCTCCTTGCCTGCGGATTTTGACCAAAAATTTTCAAGACAGAGATTGGCCAACCGGCCTATCTGATAGGAATATAATTCCAAAATACATGCCGTGGAAACAATTTCCGGTGATAAATGGGGTTTCATTTGAGCCAAAAAGATTGCTGCTTGCTCGAACGCTGCGCTGACTTGGCGAGGGGAGGTTCCGATGCCACTTCGGTCGCCGCGGTGGCGCCGAGTTCGGTTCTGTCGATAGGGGACACCCATTGGGCCAGATGATCTGGATCGTATGAAACGCTCCGCCGGTACGAATCAGGGTGCCGTATTCGGCGCCGAGTTCCCAACCATCCAGGGGATAGCAACCCGATCAGAGTACCAGCGCCGCAATCCCGTTGCCGCTGGAGAAGCCTGGTATGGCATCAACAGTTAATTCGGGCATTTTTACGATAAATTGGGATAATTTTTACGATCAATTTGGCACACAAATCCCACCACTGCGGGTGATTGCCTAAAAATTCCGGTCAATTAGGAAACGCGACAGAGGGCGTAAATCCCGACAGATCCGAAAATCGCAGAAGATATATTATGGAAAAAATACGCCGTGATCAGTCGCTGCCACGCCAGTCGTCGCGCACGGTCTGGCCGTCGACCTCCCAGTGATTGTCGTCCCGATAGTCGCTCGGCCAGTAATCGCCTTGGATGCCGGTTTCGGCCAAGGATTCACTTCGTCTTGGGATCAGGTCTTTCACGGCGATGCCGAAAATCATTCGATGAGTCACGGCCTATTCCTCTGCAATCCATTTGGTTACAGATAGAGACCGGAACCGTGGCGAAAAACCGGCCAATCGCCGCTTCCTTTGCGGCGCTGCATTGCGCCTATGGAGGAGATTGCGTCACCCTTCAGATAGTTGATCTTGAAAAGGCAGAGGCTGGGACTCGAAAACCTGGCGCACAAATTCTTGCAGATCCCCCACATCGCCCGCCTTTAATTTCGGATCACGAACGCACCCGCCCGCATCACCGGTTCGGCAGTGCCCGACGCCGCAATGCCGTCGACATCGATCTGCGCCGAACCAATCATCCAATCGACATGGATCATACTTTCATTGGCACCCTGCGCGGCGTCGCATCCGCCCTTCATGTTCAGCGCCAGCGCCTGACCGAGCGCGATATGGCTCGCGGCGTTCTCGTCGAACAGCGTGTTGCGGAAAATCAGCCCCGCGCGTGACACCGGCGATGCATCCGGCACCAGCGCCACCTCGCCGAGCCGCGACGCCCCTTCGTCGGTGTCGATCAGCGACTTGAACACATCTTCGCCCTTGCTTGCATGGACCTCCACGATGCGTCCGGCCTCGAATCGTACCGAAATCCCCTCGATCAGCACGCCGCCATACACCAGCGGCTTTGTTGCGGAAACAATGCCTTCCACATTGTTTTTGTGAGGCATGCTGAACACTTCCTCGGTCGGCATGTTGGGCAGGCACACCACGCCGTTGCACGCCTCGATCGCGCCACCAGCCCAAAGGTGATTCTCGGCGAGACCGACGCGCAAATCCGTTCCCGGCCCACGAAAATGCAGGGCCGCGAAGCGTTTGTTGTTCAGAATACCACACCGATCGAGCAATGACGCAGCATGGTCGCGCCATGCCTCGATCGGATCCGGCAGATCGACCCGCGTGACCGCGAAAATCGCATCCCATAATTTTGCCACCGCCTCGCCCTCGGCGATGTCAGGAAAAATCGCCCGCGCCCACGCGGGCGTCGCGAACGACAGAATCGACCAGTTGGTCGCAAAGCCGGAAAGCAGGTTGCGCACCGGCTTCATCGCCGCCGCCGCCGCGCGCTGCGCCCGGCCGATCCGCGCCGGATCGCAATCGGCAAGCAGCATCGGGTCCGAACCCACCACGGTCAGCATGGCGGCGCCGTTGCCGATCGCCTTCGCCATCGCCTCGCCCATCCAGGCCGGCGCGAAATCGAAGCTCTCATCCCCGGCATGCAGATAGCGCGCGCGCTGGGTCGCATCATCGGCAAAAAACGGCACGACCAGAGTTGCCCCGGCACGATAGGCGTGCTCGGCGATGCGCCGGACCAGCTCCTGCGCCTCGATCGGCGCATTGACGATGAGTTCCTGGCCCTTCTGCACATTGACGCCGATTTTCACTGCGATTTCCGCGAGTCGGCCAAGTTTTTTGTCTCTCGTCATGTCGCCTCCCCCTCGATGATCAGCCCGTCATACCCCGGCTCGATTCCGTCCGGCAGGGTGCCGCACAACGACGCATAATCCAGATCCGGCCCCATATGGGTGAGTATGGTGCGGCGCGGCCGGAGCGTTTCGGCCCATGCGAGCACCTGATCCAGATTGGCATGGGTCGGGTGCGGCGGCCCCTTGGTGAAACAATCGACGATCCAGGTATCGACCCCTTCGAGCAGAGCGAATTGATCCGCATCGAAGCGCATCACGTCGGGGCAATAGGCGACGCCGCCGATGCGGAGGCCGAGCGTTCGGGCAAACCCATGGTCCTGACCGATGATCGTCACCGGGAGGCCGCAAATCATATGGGTTTCGCCGGGGGCTACCCCATGCGTCTCGATCACCGGACGGAAGAATCCCGGCGGCTGCCAGGGCTTGAACGCATAATCGAAGCGCCGGCGTAGCTCGTCCCAGGTCTGCGCGTCGCTATAGGCTGGAATCGGGCCGTTCGCGATTCGGTTGAGAATGCGCACCTCGTCCAGCCCGGCGATGTGATCGGCATGGGCATGGGTGAATATGACGGCGTCGATCCGCCCGATCCGATTGTCGGTAAGCTGAAGGCGAAGCTCCGGCGCGGTGTCGACCAGGATGCGCCCCCCATCGCTTTCGATCAAGATGCTGGCGCGGGTCCGGCGATTACGCGGCTCGCCGGGATCGCAGATGCCCCATTCCCCGGCGCCGTCCGCGCCGCCGATCTGTGGCAACCCGGCCGAACCGCCGGTGCCGAGCAGGATGGTGCGGAACCTCATGCGGCCTTGGCGAACAAGCGGCGGAAATTCGCGGTGGTCAGTTCGGCCAGCACTGCCTCGCTCACCCCCTTCACCTCGGCGAGACGCTTCGCCGTATGCACGATGTGCGCCGGTTCGTTGCGTTTGCCGCGATACGGTACCGGCGCGAGATAGGGCGAATCGGTCTCGACCAGAAGCCGGTCCCCCGGAATGTCCCGCGCGATCTCGCGCAGTTCGGTCGATTTCGGGAAGGTCAGGATACCGGAGAACGACACGTAGCCGCCCAATGCCAGCGCACGCTCCGCCAACCGCCGTCCCGACGAAAAACAATGGAGCAGAAATGCGAATTTTTGTTCCGCATATTCGGCTTCGAGAATCGAGGCGATATCGTCATCCGCGTCGCGCGCGTGAATCGCGAGCGGCAGCCTGGCCATCTGGGCCGCCCGGATATGGGCGCGGAAATTCTCGGCCTGCACCTCGCGCGGCGCCCGATCGTAGAAATAATCGAGCCCCGATTCGCCGATGCCGATCACCTTGGGATGCACGGTCATCGCGGCGATCGTCTCGGGCGGCGGCACCGGCTCCTCCTCGCCCGCATGATGCGGATGCACCCCAACACAGGCCCAGATTTTTGCTCCGGCCTCGGCCATCGCAATCGCGCCGCGAGATTGCGATAAAGTTGTCCCGATGGTGACCATCTCAGCCACCCCCGCGGCATGGGCGCGGGCGATCACCTCGGGCCGCTCCGCCTCAGTGAAATAATCCAGATGGCAGTGAGAATCGATCAGCATAGCCGGGTTCTAACCTAGGATGGGCGGTATCGAAACCATGCAGGCCGCTTGACCGACCGGGGCCGCTCTGTCCATCTCCGGCACACGCCACGGAGCGCATAGGCCACGGAGACTGCGATGACCAAACCTGTAATGCTGACGATCCTCGATGGGTTCGGCTGGCGCGAGGACCGGGCGGACAACGCCGTCGCGCTTGCGAAAACGCCGAATTTCGACCGGCTCTGGCAAACCGCGCCGCACGCCTTCCTGCGCGCCTGCGGCCGCGATGTCGGGCTGCCGGACGGGCAGATGGGCAATTCCGAGGTCGGCCACACCAATATCGGCGCCGGGCGCGTGGTCATGCAGGAACTACCCCGGATCGACGCCGCAATCGAGGATGGCTCGCTCGACGGCAATGCCGATCTACGGCGTTTCGTCGCAGCGCTGAAAAAATCCGGCGGAGCGTGCCAGTTGGTCGGCCTGGTCTCGCCTGGCGGGGTTCACGCGCATCAGCGCCATATCGCGGCTCTGGCCCGCATGGTCGCCGATGCCGGCGTGCCGGTATTCGTCCACGCGATCACCGATGGCCGCGACACCCCGCCGCAAAGCGGTGCCGATTGCCTCGCTGATCTGATCGAAGCCCTGCCTAAAGGTGCCGCGATTGCCACACTCATCGGCCGCTATTACGCAATGGATCGCGATAAACGCTGGGACCGGGTGCAACAGGCCTATGATCTGTTCGTCGATGACAAAGGCGCCAGGGCGGACGATCCGGTCGCTGCCCTGCGCGCGAGCTACGACGACGGCATTACCGACGAATTCGTCAAAGCCCTGACAATCGACGATTTCCCCGGCATGAAGGACGGTGACGGTCTGCTCTGCGCCAATTTCCGCGCCGATCGGGTGCGGGAAATCCTGGCCGCCCTGCTCGATCCGGGATTCGACGGATTTCAGCGCAACCGGGTGGTGCGTTTCGCGGCGGCTCTCGGCATGGTTCCCTATTCCGACGATCTCGACAAATTCATGCACTGCCTGTTCCCGCCCGAACCGATGGAACACCTGCTCGGTGAAGTCGTGGCCGCCGCCGGCAAGCGGCAATTGCGCGCCGCCGAGACCGAAAAATACCCGCACGTCACCTATTTCCTGAACGGCGGCCGCGAAACGCCGTTCGAGGGCGAGGAGCGGATCATGGTGCCCTCGCCCAAGGTCGCGACCTATGATCTGCAACCCGAAATGTCGGCGCCCGAACTGACCGAGCGGGTGGTCGCGGCGATCGACGGCGGCACCTTCGATCTGCTCGTGCTGAATTACGCCAATCCCGACATGGTGGGCCATACCGGCGTGCTCGATGCCGCGATCAAGGCGGTCGAGACCGTCGATGCCGGGCTCGGCCGGATCGCCGCCGCGATCGAGGCCAAGGATGGTGCGATGATCGTCACCGCCGATCACGGCAATTGCGAATTGATGCGCGACCCGGAAACCGGCGGTCCGCACACCGCCCACACGCTTAACATGGTGCCCATGCTACTGGTGGGTGCCCCGAACGGCACAAAATTGCGCGACGGCCGCCTCGCCGACTTGGCGCCCACGCTGCTCGCCCTGCTCGGTATCGAGCAGCCCGCCGCGATGACCGGCAAAAACCTGATGGAGGACGATGCGCGATAGAACCAGAGCCGGCCTAGTGTCCCGATTCGGACGTTCGTTGTGGTTCAAACCAGCGCCTTACGAAGGTCCGAATCGAAAGGACACTAGCAAACATATGATTCTAGTGTTGTTTTTGGTTCTGAAGTTCCTAAAATCGCCGCCGCATATGCGTAGGAACTTCAGAACCATCACATTAGCCATCGCGCTGATCGCCTTGCCGCCAATCGCGCGGGCGGCCCAGCTCGGCCAGGTGCAGAAGAAACTCGACGCGGCCAATCTGGCGGCGGCCCGGCACCAGGCGGCTTCAGCTGCGGCGGCTCGGCAAGCGGCGGCCGCGAAACGCCAGGCAGATGCGCTCGTCGCCAAGGAAGTCGCCGTCAACGCCGTTCTGCGCACGGACGAGGATCGCGCGGCACGGATCGCGCACCGCCTCGCCAGGCTCGGCGCGAAGACCAAGGCCGCCAAGGCGGAGCTGAACGCTGATGCCGCCGCGATCGCGCCGTTGCTGCCGCTGATCGCGCGTCTCGCGCTGCATCCGGCGGCAACGCTGCTCGCCGCCGATGCCGCACCGGGCCGTGCGGCCGAAGGCGCACTGGTCATGCGTGGTCTGACCCGCGAAATCGGCTTGAGGGCCCAGGCGCTGCGCGCGGCACGTCGGCGTTACGCGTCGCTGTCCGCCGCGCTCGCCGCCGAACAGACGAAAATGAGTGCCGCGGTCGCCACTCAAAGCCAGCGCGCCGCGGCGCTTCAGGCGGACATCATCGCGGTCCGCCATGCCGCGGCGGCGGCGGTGGCGCGTCATGCGGCCGAGGCGCGCGCAGCGGCGAGCGCGGCACAGACCGCGCATAACCTGCTGGGCGTGATTGCACGGCTGCAGGCGGAACGCCGGCAAGCGGCGCGTGCCCGCGAAGCCGCGGCGCGGATTCCCGTGCCCCAGTCCTTGCGCGGTGCGCCGGTCGCCGGCAAGCTGGTGCGGCAATTCGGCGCATCGACCACCGCCGGCCCCGCGATCGGCGACACTTTCGCCGCCGCGCCCGGCGCCGTGGTCAGTGCAAGCTGTCCCGGTCGCGTGGTGTTCGCCCGGCCGTTCCAGAATTACGGCAAGCTGATGATCCTCGATTGCGGTGGGGGATACGATTTCGTGATGGCCGGGCTCGCCCGGTTCGACGTGCGCGTCGGCCAGTCGGTAGTTCCGGGCCAGCCGGTCGGCGCGATGGCCGGCTACGATGCGCATAATCCAGGCGGACAGCCAGAACTTTACGTCGAATTGCGCCATGACGGCACGGCGGTCGATCCCACGCCCCGGTTCGGCGCGGCGGCGGCTTCGCGCTGAGCAACCGCGCGCGGCTCTGGACTTCCCGCCCAGGCGCATTATTGGAATACTGAGGCAAGAGGATTGCGCTGATGAAGTTTCGAACCAGTTTGCTGATCGCGGGCAGTTTCATCGTCGGGATCGGTGCCGGCGTTATCATCCCCGTCGTCCACGGGGCGCTGGCCGATGCGCGGCCTGGCACCAACACCTATCAACAGCTCGGGCTGTTCGAGAATATTTTCCAGCGTGTCAAAGCCGACTACGTCACGCCCGAGCCGTCCCACAAGCTCGTCTACGACGCGATGAACGGCATGCTCACCGGGCTCGATCCCCATAGCGGCTACATGAATCGCCGCCAATACAAGGATATGCAGGCCGAAACCAGCGGGCAATTCGGCGGGCTGGGGCTGGAAGTGTCCCAGGCTGCCGGCTTCATCAAGGTGATCAGCCCGATCGACGGCACGCCCGCCGCGAAAGCGGGGATCAAGCCGGGTGACCTGATCGTCGGTATCAACGGCAAGCCGATGGTCGGTCTCTCGCTCAACAAGGCGGTCGAAGAGATGCGAGGCCCACCGGGCAGCACGATTACCCTCACCATCAAGCGCGCCGGGGTGGATAAGCCGATCGTCGCCAAGCTGACCCGTGCCGTGATCCATGTAAAGGCGGTCCACAGCAAACTTTACGGCGATATCGGCTATTTGCGGCTATCCAGTTTCTCGGAAAACGCGAACCGGGACATTCGCCGCGCCATGCGCAAGCTCAAGACCGAAAGCCATGACAAGGTCGCGGCCTATGTGCTCGATCTGCGCAACAATCCCGGCGGCCTGCTCAACCAGGGCGTCGCTGTCGCCGACGATTTTCTGAACGCGGGCGAGATCGTCTCGACCCATGGTCGGCACGCCTCGGATGACGAGGTCTGGTATGCCCATCCCGGCGACATCGCTCACGGCAAGCCGATCGTGGTGATGATCAATTCCGGCACCGCCTCGGCCGCCGAAATCGTCAGCGCCGCACTCCAGCAGAACCGCCGCGCGGTCGTGCTCGGCACCCGCAGCTTCGGCAAGGGCTCGGTGCAGACCATCTTTACCATTCCGGGGCACGGTGCCCTGCGCCTGACTACCGCCTTGTATTACACGCCTTCCGGCAAGTCGCTGCAGGATTACGGCGTGGCTCCCGATCTCGTGGTCCATGAAACGCGCAATCCCAAGGATCATTTCCCGAAGATTCGTGAGGCCGATATGCCGCACGCGTTCCACAACCCGTCCGGCATGAAGGCGCCGATTCTGCCGCCGAAACTCGTCCTGCCCGCCATCGCCAAATCCATCGCGCCGCGCCCGCCGGCAAACTGGCCGAAGTTCACGCTCGGCAAGCCGGCAACCGATTACCAATTGCAGATGGCGCTGAAACTGGCGAACGCGATGGTGCAGCAGAACGAGTTGACCCAGGCCAGCGCGTCGCACTGAATAAGCGGCGGTCATGCGGATACCGCGATCGCTGGCAGCATTCTGGATTGCGATTCTGACGATCGTGATCCTCGGTGCGGGGTGGTTGCAATATCTGGGTCCGATCAAATCCCGCCTCCACCCGGCGCCACAGCAGGGTGCTGCCGGCATACCGGCGCCGAGCCCGTTCCTGCTCGCCGCGTCTCCGGTTGATCCGGCCTGGAAAATCCCTCATCCAGGCCCTTATGGCGTGGTGCCGATGCGGTATTACGCAGCCCGAGCGTCGCTTCCGACAGAAAACCTGCCTTATATCGCGATCATGGTCGCCGGACTTGGCGATGCGAAAGCAGCATCCCTCGCGGCCGTGCGCGACCTGCCTCCCGCCGTTTCGCTCGCCCTGACCCCTTACGGCGCGCATATCGCCCGGATCGAAGTAGCGGCGCGCGCAGCGGGACACGAAACGATCCTGGGCCTGCCGATGCAGGTCGCGGGAGAACCTGCCACGACCGCCGGCGATCAGGCGCTCCACGCCGGTTCGTCCGCTATGCGCAACCACAAACGGCTCGACTGGGCGTTGTCGCGCGTCGCGGGCTATGCCGGCACCACCGATGCGGTCGGCCTCGCCGCGCCGGAAACCTATCTCGCCCATCCATCCGCCGCCGCCTGGCTGGCGAAGCATCTTGCCGCCGATGGCGTCTTTCTGATCGTCGCCACGCCCGGCATCAAGTTGCCATCTGGAATCGCCGGGCGTCGGGCCGATATCCTGATCCACCCCAGCCAAGGCGTTGCCGCGGAAAAACAAGCGCTTGGCCGCCTTGCCGCGATCGCGACGCAAAAGGGCAGCGCGTTCGGTGTCCTCGCCATGCCGGCGCCGCGCGCGATCCGGGTTCTTGCCACTTGGTGCAAGGGATTGAAGGCGCACGGCTATACGCTCGTGCCGGTCAGCGCCCTGACGACACAGGAGACCGCGCCATGACCGATCCCGCCACCCTGCCCTATCGCGCCAATGTCGGTGCCGCCTTGTTCAACCGCGCGGGCAAGGTCCTGATCGCTCGCCGCGCCGACCTCAAGCGCATCGCCACCCATCCCTGGCAATTGCCCCAAGGCGGCATCGACGGGGACGAAGACCCACGCCACGCGGTTCTGCGCGAATTGCACGAGGAAATCGGCACCGACGCGGCAACCATCATCGGCGAAATTCCGGTCTGGCTGGACTATGATTTCCCCCCCGAAATCATGGCGCGATCCGGCTCGAAACACCGGGGCCAGCGACAACGCTGGTTCGCCCTCCGATTTACCGGAACCGACACCATGATCCGGCTCGACACCCATGCGCACCCGGAATTCGACGCCTGGCGCTGGGCCGATCTTGGTCAAATCGCCGATCTGGCCGTCCCGTTCAAACGGCCGACCTACCAACGCGTGGCGCGCGATTTCGCGCCTTTCGCAAAACCTGACGGAGCCGAATGATGGGAAATATGATCGAGCTGACCGCGTCCGATGGCCATAAATTTCAGACCTATGCGACCGGCGACGAGAAATCCCTGCGCGGGCTGGTGGTCGTGCAGGAGATTTTCGGGGTGAACCGGCACATGCGCGCCGTCTCCGACCGCCTCGCCTCCTTCGGCTATCGCGTGCTCTGCCCCGCGGTTTTCGATCGCGCAGAACGCGGCGTCGAACTCGGTTATGACCAGGCAGGAGCCCAGAAAGGCCTCGCCCTGCGCGCCCGGATCGATGAAGCGGATGTGATGCGCGACATCGAGGCCACGGTGGCGAAACTCTCGCCTCGGCCGACCGGCATCATCGGCTATTGCTGGGGCGGCACCATCGCCTGGTGGGGAGCAACGCGCAGCAAAAGCTTCAAGGCCGCGATCGGCTGGTATGGCGGCGGCATCGCCGCGACCAAGGAAGCCCAGACCCACTGCCCGGTGCAGCTGCATTTCGGCGTCAAGGATAAAAGCATTCCGCTCCAGGACGTGGAAGCGATTCGGAAATCCCACCCCGACCTGCCAGTCTATGTCTATGAGAACGCCGAGCATGGTTTCGGCTGCGAGGACCGGCCGAGCTTCAATGCCGAAGCCAATCAATTGGCCGAGCAGCGCAGTCTCGCCTTCTTCGCCGAACATCTGGTCTGAACAATCGGCATCAAGCGGGGATTGCAGTGTTTCGCCGACCATGCTCATGACATGACATGCACAGCGACGCGACCAACGAACGCATCCTGATCCTTGATTTCGGCAGCCAGGTCACCCAGTTGATCGCCCGGCGCCTGCGTGAAGCAGGCGTCTATTGCGAAATCTGGCCGTTCGACGTCGACCCCGAACGCATCGCCGCCCACGGTGCGCGCGGCTTCATCCTCTCAGGCGGCCCCGCCAGCCTGACCGAAGACGTGTCGCCGCGCGCTCCTTCATTTGTTTTCGATACCGGCGTGCCGGTTCTCGGCATCTGCTACGGCGAACAGGCGATCTGCGCCCAGCTCGGCGGCGCGGTGGAAAACTCGGATCATCGGGAATTCGGTCGCGCCTTCGTCGATGTCGTGGCCGATTGCACGCTGTTCGAGGGAGTGTGGCAACGCGGTGCTCGCGCCCAGGTCTGGATGAGCCATGGCGACCGCGTCACCGCTCTGCCCACAGGCTTCCAGGCCGTCGCGGTCAGCAACGGCGCGCCTTTCGCCGCGATCGCCGACGATGCCCGACGCATCTACGGCGTGCAGTTCCATCCCGAGGTGATGCACACGCCGGACGGCGGAAAACTCCTCGCCAATTTCGTCCATCGCGTCTGCGGTTTGTCGAATGCCTGGACGATGGCAAATTTCCGCGACACCGCTCGCGCCGCGATCCGCGCCCAGGTCGGCAGCGGACGAGTGATCTGCGGCCTGTCTGGCGGGGTCGATTCCTCGGTCGCGGCGGCATTGATCCACGAGGCGATCGGTGATCAGCTCGTCTGCATCTTCGTCGATCACGGCCTGCTGCGCGCCGGCGAAGCCGACGAAGTGATCCGCGTCTTCCGCGACCGCTTCAACATCCGGCTCGTGCATCGCGACGCCTCGGACATCTTTTTCGCCGCTCTCGAAGGGATCTCCGACCCCGAGCAGAAGCGCAAGACGATCGGCCGGCTGTTCATCGAGGTGTTCGAGCAAGAAGCCCACAAACTGGGGGGCGCCGATTTCCTCGCCCAGGGCACGCTCTATCCCGATGTCATCGAAAGCGTTTCCGCGCGCGGCGGGCCGAGCGCCGTCATTAAGTCGCACCACAATGTCGGCGGCCTGCCCGAGCGGATGCGCATGAAACTCGTCGAGCCGCTTCGGGAACTTTTCAAGGACGAGGTGCGCGAACTCGGCCGCGAGCTTGGCCTGCCCGAAACCATCGTCGGCCGTCATCCCTTCCCCGGTCCTGGCCTCGCGATCCGCATCCCCGGCCCGGTCGATCGCGACAAGGTGCGCATCCTGCAGAAGGCCGATGCGATCTATCTCGAGGCAATCCGTGCCGCCGGCCTCTACGATGCGATCTGGCAGGCTTTCGTCGCCTTGTTGCCGGTGCGCAGCGTCGGCGTGATGGGCGACGGCCGCACCTACGAGTTCGCCTGCGCGCTGCGTGCCGTCACCAGCACCGACGGCATGACCGCCGATGTCTATCCGTTCGACATGAGCTTCCTCACCAGAGTCGCCGGACGCATCGTCAACGAAGTACGCGGCATTAACCGCGTCACCTACGACATCACCAGCAAACCGCCAGGCACGATCGAGTGGGAATGATTTTGGCCCATCCCAGGGTATCCCGCAGTATCCCGTGAACCTACGTAAACAACTGATAAATAATAACAACTCATCCGGTACCCTTCGAGGAATATCGGCCGGCAGAGACGGTATCTGACGGACTGTCTGACGGTCTCCTTTCCCATTGCACAATTCGAGTTGGCTCGATACCGTCAGGGTCAGAGCGCCCTCTGACGGTCTTTTTTCAGAGCTAGGGTGTGGTGTCAATTAAGCCAGATAGCGGTGGCGGTGAGGTGGACGCCTGCGAGGAAGTTTCTGGCGGTTTTGTCGTAGCGCGTTGCAATGGCGCGGAATTGCTTGAGTTTGGCAAAGAAGTTCTCGATCAGGTG
>NZ_JAIMBZ010000030.1:0-40237 GCF_025499445.1 Acidiphilium sp. AL | reverse complement strand
GGCGGGGATCGTGGTCGGGGTCGGGGTCGCGGCGTGGCTGACCTTCAGCCATGCCTCGGTCGGCTCGCTGATGCCGTTCCTGCCGCAGGGGATCAAGGACTTCAACGTCGGCATCATCGCCCTGATCGCCAATGTCGTCGTGCTGGTGGCCGTCAGCGCCGCCACCCGCCGGAGCGCCGCCGTGCCAGCCGAGTGAGGCTGGTGCGTGCTCGGGAGCTGGTGGCCAATGTTTCGAGCCAACCGCTTCCGAGCAGACGCGACTTGAAGTCGAAGTTCTCCGGCAAGATCAGTGCCGGGACTCATGTATGAAAGAACGCCAATGACCGACTATCCGCGCGACATGACCGGCTACGGACGAAACCCGCCCGATCCGCGCTGGCCGGACGGCGCGCGCATCTGCGTACAGTTCGTCGTCAACTACGAAGAAGGCGGCGAGAACAACATCCTGCACGGCGATGCGGCATCCGAAGCGTTTCTGTCGGAAATCGCCGGTGCCGCACCATGGCCCGGCGCACGCCACTGGAACATGGAGTCGATCTACGAATACGGCGCACGCGCCGGGTTCTGGCGGCTCTGGCGCCTGTTCACCGACCGGAACATTCCGGTCACCGTCTATGGCGTCGCGACGGCACTGATGCGATCGCCGGAGCAGGTCGCCGCGATGCGCGAAGCGGACTGGGAAATCGCCTCCCACGGGTTGAAATGGATCGACTATCGCGACATTCCGCGCGAGGTCGAAGCCGCCCATCTGCGCGAGGCGATCGCGCTGCACACCGAAGTCACCGGCTTACCGCCGCTTGGCTTCTATCTCGGCCGCTGCTCGATGAATACGCGCGATCTGGTCATGGCGCAGCCGAATTTCCTCTATTCGTCGGACAGCTATGCCGACGACCTGCCCTATTGGGTGCGCGGGCCGGCAGGACCGCATCTGATCATTCCCTACACGCTCGATGCCAATGACATGCGTTTCTCGACCGCGCCCGGCTATGCCTCGGGCGACGAGTTTTTCGCCTATCTGAGAGATTCCTTCGATACGCTCTATCGCGAAGGCGAAGCGGGGGCCGCGAAAATGCTCAATATCGGCCTGCATTGCCGGCTCGCCGGCCGGCCCGGCCGCACCGCGGCCCTGGCGCGTTTTCTGGATTATGTGCGCTCGCACGATCATGTCTGGATCGCGCGGCGGATCGACATCGCCAGGCACTGGCAGGCCAATCACAAACCCGCCGACTGAACTTGTTTCAGATGGAATCGGCAATCAGCCCGATCAGCCACTGGATTTCATCCGACAAATGCGACCGCGAATGCCATAGGATATAATATTGCACGGGCGGAAAATCGATCGGCGAGTCGAGCACCGCGAGCGGCAGGAAACGCGCGTGATATTCGGAAAAACGTCGCGTCGCGGTGAAGATCAGGTCCGTCTTCAGCAACAGTGCCGGAGCCAGGCTGAAATACGGGATCATCACCACGACGTTCCGCTTCAGTCGGGCACGGGCGAGATAGGTGTCGATCGGCCCGCGCTGCGTCGATGAAAACGGCGTCGGCGCCAGATGCGCCGCGCGCAGATAATCGGCCTCGGTCAGGCCGGTTCGTGCGTGCGGATGATTTTTCGAAACAAGGCAAACGACCTCGTCGGTGAACAAATCCCGCCGGTGCAGCCGTCGCGGCGCCTCCGGCCAGTTGCCGATCACCAGATCGAACTGCCCCTCTTCCAGCGCGGTTTCGTAATGAGCGTCCAAGGAGAGAGGATGAAGCTCGAGCGCCGCATTCGGCGCAGCCTTACGAAATGCTTCGACCAGTCGCGGCACGAACAGAATGTTCAGATAGTCGGGCGAGCCGATGCGAAAGCGCCGCATCGTACTGGCTGGATCGAACCGCGATTGCTGCATCGCGATCCGGCTGATCTCGTGCAGCGCGTTCACCGTCGGCTCCAGCAGCGCCGCCCCCCGCTCGGTCGGCACCATTCCCGACTTTCCGCGCACCAGCAAGGGATCGCCGGTAATATCGCGCAACCGCTTGAGCGCCGCGCTGATCGCCGGCTGCGACTGATTGAGCTTCACCGCCGCGCGCGTCACGCTCCCTTCGACCAGGAGCGTGTGGAGCACGCGCAGCAGATAGATATCGATCGGATCGCGATACGACGCCAAACCACTCTCCTTCAACAGAGAGAATTATGCCGATCCTTCGCCCCTGTCACGGTGTATCGTCAAAGGTGACCAGCTCGGCACCTTCCTCCACCAACTCGCCCGCCGCGCAATGAACGGCGGCGATCTTGCCGGCGCGCGGCGCGACAATGCGGAACTGCACCTTCATGGCTTCGACGACCACCAGCAAATCACCCTCCGCAACCGTATCGCCGGGGATAACCGCAAGCTCGACCACCCGCCCCGGCATCACCGTCGTCACCCGGCCGGACGATGCCGAAGCCTCGCTCACCGCCCGATAGGGATCGACGATGCTAAGTGCGTGGCGCCTTCCCTCGTCAAATACAACGATGCTTTCACCGAAGCGCCGCGCGCTCAGCCGGGTCACGTCGCCGCCGATCGCCACGCGCAAAACGTCATTCGGCGCGGTTTCATCGACGGCGACATCGATGCTTCGATTTGCGAGAGCGAGCCGGAACCTGCGATCGTCGAGCGGATACGCGCGCAGCCGATGCTTGGCGATACCGTCGTCCACGATAACATCCTGGTAGCCATCGCCATTGAGCCGCCACGCATCGCACCTGCTCCACGGCGAATACGGATCGACGTCGGCGAAAGCCGGCGCGACCGGCACCGCACGCAGCCACAGATGCACCCCGGCGGCAAGCACCGCGTCCGATGCCGCTTCGGCCGACGGCATCAACGCCTCGGCATGGCGCGCGATGAACCCGGTATCGAGTTCCGCTTCGGAGAAAGCCGGCAATGCGGCGATCCTGCGCAACAGATCGAGATTGGTCTGCACGCCGTCGATCTCGAAGGCGGCAAGCGCGCGCCTGAGATGCCGCAGGGCGCCGGCCCGATCCTCATCCCAGGCAATCAGCTTCGCGATCATCGGGTCGTAGTGAATCGGAATCGCATCGCCTTCGCGCACGCCTGAATCGAGGCGGATATGCGCATCCTCGAACGGCACTCGCAAATGCCGGATCGTCCCGATCGAGGGCGCGAAATCCCGCGCCGGATCTTCGGCATAGATCCGAACCTCGACCGCATGGCCGCGCAGCGGAATCCGCTCCTGGGTCAGCGGCAGCGCCTCGCCGGCAGCGACAAGGAACTGCCATTCCACCAGATCCTGTCCGGTAATCGCCTCGGTGACCGGGTGCTCGACCTGCAGCCGCGTGTTCATTTCCATGAAATGGAAATCATCGCCCTCGGCGATGAACTCGACGGTGCCGGCACCGACATAGCCGATCGCCCGCGCGGCGGCGCAGGCCGCCTCGCCCATCGCGCGGCGGCGCGCATCGGTCATGAACGGTGCCGGCGCTTCCTCGACGATTTTCTGATGCCGGCGCTGAATCGAGCAATCGCGCTCGAACAGTGACACGACATTGCCAAATGTGTCCGCGAACACCTGGATCTCGATATGGCGCGGCCGGGTAAGATAGCGCTCGATCAGAACCCGGTCGTCGCCGAACGCCGCCCGCGCCTCGCCTTTCGCAAGATCGAGCGCCATCGCGAATTCATCGGCGCTGGTAACGATGCGCATCCCCTTGCCGCCGCCCCCCGCCGACGCCTTGATCAACACCGGATAGCCGATTCGCCCGGCCTCATCGGCAAGAAACGCAGAGTCCTGTTCCGCGCCATGATAGCCGGGAACCAGCGGTACGCCCGCCTGCTCCATCAGCGCCTTGGCCGCGGATTTCGAGCCCATGGCGCGAATTGCCGCCGCCGGCGGACCGATGAACACGATTCCCGCCGCCGCACAGGCTTCGGCGAAATCCGCATTCTCGCTGAGAAATCCGTAACCCGGATGAATCGCTGAAGCGCCCGCGCGGTGCGCCGCCTCGATGATGCGCGCACCGTCGAGGTAACTTTCCCGCGCCGGTGCCGGGCCGATGCAAAATGCGGCATCGGCCATCGCGACATGCGCGGCATGGGCATCCGCTTCGGAATAGACGGCGACACTGCGTATCCCGAAGCGGCGCGCGGTGCGGATGATCCGGCAGGCGATCTCCCCGCGATTGGCGATCAGAATCGAGTCGAACATGGCTCGCGCGCTCATTGCGCAAGCCAGTTCGGCGCGCGCCGTTCAAGAAATGCCGACAGACCCTCGCGACCTTCGGCGGAAGCGCGGCGTTCGGAAATCAGTCGCGCCGTCTCGGCGATCAGCGCGGCCTCGACCGGGCGAGCCGAAACCGTTGCCACCAGCGCCTTCGCCGCGGCCTGCGCTTCCGGTCCGCCGCGGCGCAATTCGCCGAGCAGCGCATCGCGCGTCGCGTGCAGATCCTCGCGCGCGACCACTTCATGCACCAGCCCGATTCGCTGCGCGGTTCGCGCGGTGAATACCTCGCCGGTCAGGAAATAACGCCGCGCCTGATGCGCACCGATCGCCGCCACCACATAGGGGCTGATCACCGCGGGAATCAGCCCGAGCCGCACCTCCGAAAGACTGAACCGCGCATCCTCGCTCGCCACCACGATATCGCAGCAGGCAACGAGGCCAACCCCGCCACCGAACGCCGCACCCTGCACCAATGCGATGGTCGGTTTCGCCAATCCGTCGAGCGCCTGCATCAGCCGTGCGAGCCGCAATGCGTCTGCCTGATTTTCCGCCACCGAGTAGGCGGCCATCCGGCGCATCCAGTTCAGATCGGCGCCGGCGGAAAAACTCTTGCCGCGCCCTTCAAGAACCACGGCACGGATTGCGGTGTCGGCGGCAATCCGGTCCAGCAGATCGTTGAATGCCGCGATCATCGTATCGTCGAACGCGTTATGCACGTCCGGCCGGTCGAGCACGATCGTCGCGATCCCGTCGCCATCAATGCCGAAATCCACGGGTCCGTTCATCGCCGTCACATCCTGAACAAGCCGAAACGCGTCGGTTCCGCTTCGGCGTTGAGTGAAGCTGAAATCCCGAGCGCCAGAACCATCCGCGTATCGGCCGGATCGATCACCCCGTCATCCCAGAGCCGCGCACTCGCATAATAAGGATGGCCCTGGCTTTCATATTGCGCTTCGATCGGCGCCTTGAACGCGGCTTCCTCTTCCGCGCTCCAGGCGTCGCCCTTCGCCTCGATATTGTCGCGCCGGATCTGTGCCAGCACCGACGCCGCCTGCGCCCCGCCCATCACCGAAATCCGGGCATTCGGCCACATCCAAAGAAAGCGCGGATCATAGGCGCGGCCGCACATGCCGTAATTGCCGGCACCGAAACTTCCCCCGATGATCACGGTGAATTTCGGAACGCCGGCGGTGGCGACGGCGGTGACCAGCTTCGCCCCGTCCTTGGCGATGCCGCCGGATTCGTATTTCCGCCCGACCATGAAGCCGGTGATGTTCTGCAGGAAAATCAGCGGAATCCCGCGCTGCGCGCACAGCTCGATGAAATGCGCACCTTTCAGCGCCGATTCCGAAAACAACACGCCGTTATTGGCGACGATGCCGACCGGATAACCCCAGATGCGCGCGAAAGCGGTCACCAGCGTGGTGCCGTAGCGCTCCTTGAATTCGTCGAACTCGCCGGCATCGACGATCAGCCGGATCACTTCGCGCACGTCATAAGGGACGCGCGAATCGACGGGAACGGCGCCATAGATCGCATCGTGCTCGCCGGGCGCCGGGCGCGGCGCGCGGATATCGAGCGAAGCGGGCTTCGCCGCGTTCAACCCGCCGATAATCCGCCGCGCGATGCCGAGCGCGTGCACGTCGCTCTCGGCATAATGATCGGCGACGCCCGAAATCCGCGTATGCACATCGGCCCCGCCCAGCGCCTCGGCGGTCACCACCTCGCCGGTCGCGGCTTTCACCAGCGGCGGCCCGCCGAGAAAAATCGTACCCTGATCGCGAACGATGATGCTCTCATCGGCCATCGCCGGCACATAGGCGCCGCCTGCCGTGCATGAGCCCATCACCACCGCGACCTGCGCGATCCCCGCCGCCGACATCCGCGCCTGATTGAAAAAAATGCGGCCGAAATGCTCGCGATCGGGAAACACCTCGTCCTGGTTCGGCAGATTCGCACCGCCAGAATCGACGAGATAGATGCAGGGCAGCCGGTTCTGTTCGGCAATCGCTTGCGCGCGCAGGTGTTTTTTCACGGTGATCGGAAAATACGTGCCGCCCTTCACGGTCGCGTCATTGGCGACGACGACGCATTCACGGCCGGAAACCCGCCCGATTCCGGTGATGATCCCGCCCGCCGGCACCGGATCGTCATACATCCCGTAGCCGGCGAATTGAGAAAACTCCAGAAACGGCGAGGCAGGATCGATCAGCGCCCGGATCCGGTCGCGCGGCAGCAGCTTGCCACGCGCCAGGTGGCGCGCCCGTGCCGCGGCACCGCCGCCTTCACGGATTGCTTCGACTTTTTCGCGCAGATTATCGACCAGTGCGCGCATCGCCGCCTGATTCTGCCGGAACGCGGCGGACCGCGCATCGATCGTAGACCGGAATCCCGTCATCGGTCGGCTTGCCGCGCCATATCTGCCTCCACCCTCATCACGTGCTTGAGACATTTTATTACGCAGTTCATCCGGCCCGGCAAGATGGCGTCCCGATCACCGGCGGTGCCGAAGCCCTTCCGCAATCACCCGCACGACCACTCGCGGCCCGTCGATCAGATAGCGCCGGGCCAGCCGCCTCGGTTCCTGCGCAAAGCGCCAGAGCCATTCCAGCCCCGCCTCCCGCATCCGGTGCGGCGCGCGGCGCAGCACACCGATTACAAAAAGCGGCGCGGCACCGACGCACAGGCCAAGCCCGCTCGCCTGCCTTGCGACTTTGACCGCATGGGCCAGCATTTCCTGGCGCGGCGAGCCGACGGCGAGGAGCACGCAATCCGCCGGATGGTCGCGCACGAAATCGCGCGCACGGGCAAAAGCGACGGGGTCATGTTCGAATTTCCGCGCCGGCGCGTGATGTTTGAACACAATTCCGGGAAACCGCGTGATCAACATTGCCGCATGGCCCGGCTCCAGCCCGATCAGCGTCACGCGCGCCCCGCGCGCATCGAGCGCCGGCAATAGAGAGGCGACCAGATCGGCCCCGGTCACCACCGGCGGCGGATCGAGCCGGCAGAATCGCATCAACCACCACAGCACCCGCGAATCGAGCAATCGCAAAGAAGCCGCCCGGTAGCACCCCATCAGCTCGGGCCGCGCGCGCAACCTGCCCAGATGATCGACATTGGGCGTCACCAGGTAATCGAACGGCGCGGCAGGATCGCGATCCAGCACCCAGGCCAGCGTCTCCGCCGGCGTCATCCGGTCGAAAACCACGCCGAATGGCGCGAAATTCATGGCGACCAGACCATGGAGATTGTCGCCCGTGCCTCGCGCGGCGGCGAGCCCGGCAGATTCTGACGCAAGGCGAACCATAGGCGCGGCTTGAGAGCGAAAGCGCGCGATACATGCCACGTCGCGCCGGCATCGATATCGATCTCGCGCGCCGCAGCCCCGCCAATCCTCGCCGCCCGCGCATCGATGGTCGCGGTCAGCAGGAGATTGCGCCGATAGGCTTCGGCGATCACGAGATCGGCGCTGGTGACGGCGGTGCCCGGCGTGCCCAGCGCGCTCTCCAGCCCCGCCACGCGGCTGACGGCGAGATCGAACGAGATCAGGCCGTCAGGCGTCCAACCCAGCCCAGCACTGAAAACCGGCGTGATCCGCGCCGGCGCCACATCACCGGCAAAACCCTGCCGCATGACGCCGGCCAGCACGCGCAGCCGCCATAACGAAGCCGCATCCGTCTCGAAACCGCCAAGTGCGGCGATCGCGCCCGAATTGCCGAAACCGGCGTCCGGCACGACACCCCGATAGCGGGCCTGCGCCGCCTTCAGCAGAACCAGCCAGCGCAGCACGCGATCCGGTGCGGTGGCGATTTCGCTCGATTCGCGCAGCACGGTCCGGCCGCGAAACGCCGGCGCAATCCCTCCTGCCGTCGCCAGCACCTCATGGCTCACGCCGAGGCGCTCGGTCGCGTCGAACCCGCCGAACGGCAGGCGCATCGCAATTCGCCCGTCATTCATCACGACGCGGAACGGCGCCGTGCCACCGGATTGCGCGAGACCAAGCCCCGATTCCGCAGTCACGGCGCGCGCCACTCCCACCGTCATCCTGTCCGGGCCGAGCGGGATGCCAAACCCGAGCGCCGCGGTCACATCGTTCGAATCGGCGGCCTCGCCCCGCGCATAGCGGGTGAGATCAGCGGATGCGAAGCCGGCCAGACCAAGCGCATCGTCCTGAATCCGCAGGCTCGGCCGAATAGCCGCGAAAGCCGACGATCCCGCACCGGAAACCGGCGCCGAATCGAAACCGAAACCCGCCGCCAAAACCGGATAGACCACGAAATCGGAGCCAGCGGCCGCGACACCGGCCGGATCATATTCGGGGTGCAGCCGCGACCGCGCGGTAACACCCGGCGCCTCGGCATAGCCTGGCACTGCGACCGGAAACAGCCGCCCCATCGTCTGCGCCCATCCGGTTCCCTGCGCCAGCATGGCGAAGCCAGCCCCGGCGAATACCGTGCAAATTCGCGAAACGCGGCGCCGCTGGATCATGATTTCAGTTGCAATCTAGGCGCATTTCATTTCAAATATACACAACCTTTGATTGAATGTCGCCCGATAAATCGACCGGGCCGTGACACCGAGGCATGCGATGCCGCCCATCACCCTGAGCATTGCGATCTGCACCCATGACCGCGGCGCCGCGCTCGTCCGCTGCCTCGGCGCGCTCGGCACGCCGCGCCCGGATATCGAGATCATCGTGGTCGATTCCGGCTCCAGCCCAGCCGAAGCGGAAGCCATCGCGCGCACCGCCCCGCGCCACGGCGCCCAGCATATAAGGCTCACGGCAACCGGCGTGAGCGCGGCCCGCAACGCCGCCCTCGCCGCGGCAACCGGCGGCTGGATCGCCTATCTCGACGACGACGCGATCCCCGCGCCGGACTGGCTCGCGGTGCTGCTCGATACCATCGCCCACAACCCCGCATTGGCCGCCACCGGCGGCCTCATCCTGCCGCGTTTCCAGTCCAGCCTGCCATCCTGGTGGCCACAATCGCTGCGCGCGGTGCTGACCATCATCGACGATGTGCGCTCCGCCGCCGACACCGAACCCTACGCCGCCAATATCGCCTTCCATCGTGAAACATTGGCGGCGTTCGGCGGATTTCCCGCCTGTCTCGGCCGGCGCGGAACCTGCCTTCTCTCGAACGAAGAGACGTATGTGATCCGCCGCCTTCGCCGTGCCGGGCTTCTGGTGCAATTCACCCCGGAACTCGTGGTCCACCACGACATCGCCGGCGACCGGCTTTGCCCGGACTGGCTGCTGCGCCGCCAATACTGGAGCGGTGTGTCGGAGGCGGTGATGCTGCGCGCGCTCGGCGAGCGATGCCTGCCGAAAGCGTTGCGCATGGCGGTCCGCGCCGCCTCGCTCGCCCCGCTGCGTTTCTGGCCGGCCGGCAGCACGCGCCATATCGGCCGCCGCTGCGCCGCCGCTTTCGCGTTCGGCTTCATGCGCGGCACCCTGGTCGAGGATGTCGGCCGAATGACCCTTATTTAGTGACCCGCCGACTCGACATCGATCGCGCCAAGGGTCTCGCGATCATGCTGGTGGTGTTCGGCCATATCGTCGCCCGGCAGGACCCCGCCCACGTCCATTGGTATCTGCCGCTGCGCCGCGCGGTCTACGCATTCCATATGCCGTTCTTCTTCTATCTGAGCGGCATGGTCTCCTGGCTCGCCGGCCATGTCCGCGCGCAGCCCGCTGAATGGCCGCCCCTGGCCGCCGCGCGCGCGCGCCGCCTGCTCCTGCCCTTCGTGCTGATGGGTACCCTGATCGTGATCGGCAAGCTGCTCGCCGCACGCTTCATGGTCGTCGACAACCCGCCAACCGGCATGATTTCCGGCCTGGTCGATCTGGTCTGGAACCCGGCGCACAGTCCAGCCTTCGCATTGTGGTACCTGTTCGTCCTGTTCGCCCTGAGCCTGCTCGCGCCGGCTCTGCTTTGGGCAATCCGCGGACGCCTGGTTCCGCTCCTTCTGGCCTTCGCGGCGCTCGAATTCGTCCCGCTTCCCTGGACTCTCTATCTCGCGGTCATCGCCCGCTACGGACTGTTCTACGCCGCCGGAATCTGCGCCGGCTCCCTGGGCGATGCCTGGACCGGCTGGATCGACCGCCGGCGTCCACCGCTCCTCGCTCTGTTCTGCACCGGCTTCGTCCTGATCGCAGCCGACGGTGCCGCGATTCCGTTCGCCGCGCGGCTGTTGACGCTCGGCATCGTGGCAATGCCCGCGCTTCACGCTCTGGTAAGATTTCCCGGCCTATCCTCCGATCGCATCCTCGCGACGATCGGACGGTATTCCCTCATGATCTATCTGTTCAACACCAGCTTCATCGGCCTCGCCAAGGGCGTTCTGCTGCGCCTCGCCTCATGGAACGGCGAGCATTTCCTCGGCTTCGCTTGCGCATTGATGGCAGCCGGCCTGCTCGGGCCGATCCTGCTCAAGCGCACACTGTTCCGCGCAATCCCCGTGCTGGACCGGATGACCCGATAACCCGTCATGCCCACTCTTCGTTGCGCTTCCAGCGATCCTTCGGATCGCCGGAACCTTGCGCAACTTCGCTCGGCGGCGATCGCGCGCTTTCTCGGCACCCTGCCGCGCGATCTCGCCGGCAGTTTCACCGAAGCCCAGCTCGCCGCGATCGACCTGCATTTCGCCATGCGCTACCGGGTCGGTCACGCCGTCGATTTTCGCCGGAGAATCGGTTTTGCCCGATTCCGCGCCTATGTGGTGGTGCTGATCGGGCGCGAGCACCGCGCCGAATAAACCCGCTGGAGCGTCAATGCCCCGGTCAGCACCGCCAGCCACACCACCCGACTCTGGTACCGCGCATGCGGGCCGGACAGTGCGCCCGTCACCGCCGCATTGCCCAGCAAAGCGAGCAGCACGATCGCCGAAAGCGTGAACAGCCGCGCATCGATCAGGCGCCACATACCGGTACGAAGCCGATGCAGCGTAGCCTCGGCCGCAGAAACCCCGACGAATCCGGCAGTAATCGCCAATCCAAGCAGCGCGCCCCCCCGATCGACCACAAGCATGACGAGCGGAACACGCAATTCGTCCCGCGCCTGCAGGCTTCCATTGAGCGCGCGCACCGCGGCGGGCGCGAAATCGCGCCGTATCGTCGCGGCCGCCGTCGCGCGCCAGGGCCGCAATCCACTGCCCGGCGCGAAAATCGTCAACTGAAGAACAAAATCGCGCGCCGCATCCCGCGCCACCGTCACCGGCTCGTCGCGCATCGTGCGCAGAATGATGGCGTCGGTCTGGCCGATCAGCCGCACCGGACCGCCGGCCCGATAGAGCGGACTGCCGGCGCGCCAGAGAAACCCATCGGCCGAGCGTGGCAGATCACGCCGATATCGGCACAGCGCCCAACCCGCCCCAGGGCAATCGCGCGAAAGCACCGCCCGCGCCGGTCCATCGGCAAGCAGCCGCGCCAGCAGAAAGGTCGATCCATAGGGCGACAACGACATCTGCCCCGACGCCACCACATTCGCCCCGATCAGCGCGGCCACGCCCACGGCAAACGGCGCCAGAACGCCGAACCATGGAACGCGGCTGCGGAACAGAACCGCGCGCGGCACCAGAACCGTCAGGCACAGTCCCGCATAGATCGGCGGATTACTGAGATGCACCGCAATCGCCAGCGCGATCACCGCCATCAGCGCGCCCCGTTCCAGCCACGTGCAATCATCGTCCAGAACCATGATCGCAAGCGCCAGCACCATTATCGAGGTGAAAATGTCCGGCATCACCTGCGCCGCCGTCCAGGGCAAGGCGGTGGCACCGGCAAGCAGAGCCATCGCCACGGCGCCGGCAATCCCACCAGACTCAGGAAAAACCATGGACTGCGTGCGCCGGACCAGCCACGCCGTGCAGAAGCATTGGGCGATCACGGGCGGCCACAGCGTGCGCCCCCAATCCAGTGCGAGGAGCAGAAAACTGTAGAAGGGTGGCCGATCCCAACCGAGATGCAGCTCCATCGCCTGCGAAATATAGGTGCCGGTATCGGAAAAGATCAGCGGAAACCCGTTATCGAGCGCGGGCCAGAGCAGCAGCAGCGCCGAACCGGCCAGCAGCCAGGCTTCACCGGCACGCCGGCGCGGGCGCGCCACCGTCCGCCGGAACCGATCAGGACCGGAAATAACCGCCATAGCGCGGATGATAGAGTTCGGAATCGGCGAAACCGGCACGGGCATGCCGCGTACTGTCCACCCTGGTCAGTACCGCGCCGGCAATCCGAATCCCCGCCCGATCGAGCAAGGCGAGCGAGGCTGCAACCACCCGGCGCGGCGTTTCCCCCCAGCGAATGCACAGCAGCGTCGCATCCGCCTGCCGCGCGAGCACCCGCGCCTCGGCAAGCGCAAAGACCGGCGGCAGATCGAGAATGACCAGGTCGTAGCGGTCGCGCAAAGCCGCTATCAATTCGGGCATCCTTGCCGACATGAACAGCGACAGTGCATCGGTCGCGACCGCACCCGCCGTCATCACGTCGAGCATCGGCGCCTGATCCGCCTGAATCGCCGCCTCGACGGAAACGCGGCCCGACAGGCAATCGGTCAGGCCCGGCGCCCCGCCAAGCTCGAAGGCCGCGTCGAAGCTCGGCTGGCGAATGTCGCAGTCGATCGCCAGCACCCGCATCCCGCTGTCCGCCAGCAAGACGGCAAGGCTCAGCGCCAGCGTGGTCTTGCCTTCGCCCGGCCGCGCCGCCGTCACCGCCAGGCTCTTCGGCGCCCGCGGGTCGAGCCACAGGCTGGTGCGCAGCGCCCGCATCTGCTCGGTGAAGGACGAAAATGGGTTGACCCGCACGTAGTCCGGCACGCTGAGGCCGCGCCGCTCGCGCCGATTCACCTCCGGGATCAGCGCGACGCACGGGATATCGAATGCCGAACTGACCTCGCCGCCGGAGCGGAAGCTGACATTCAGCGCCTCGGCGGCCAGTGCCGCCAGTACGCCGAGACACAACCCGAGAATCGCCGCCCCCACGACGAGCATCCCGAATCGCGGGGCGCTCGGCCGCATCGGCACGGGCGCTGGCGACAGGATGCGCGCATCCGGCCGCGCCAGCGCACTCTGGCTTTCCAGCGCGCCGATCTGCTCGGTCTGTGCGCGCAACAGGCTGCGCTGGGCCGCCCGCTGTTCTTCCAGGCTGGCGACCGGCGCCGCCAGAATCGACTCGGACGCCGCACGCCCTCGCGCCGATGCCAGTGCCGCCTTGAGCGCGGCGACGCGGGTTGCATCGGCGGTCATCCGGGCGCGATCCGCCGCAACCAGCCGCCCGGTCT
This sequence comes from Acidiphilium sp. AL, assembly GCF_025499445.1. Taxonomy (NCBI): domain Bacteria; kingdom Pseudomonadati; phylum Pseudomonadota; class Alphaproteobacteria; order Acetobacterales; family Acidocellaceae; genus Acidiphilium; species Acidiphilium sp. AL. The sequence goes on along the minus strand of NZ_JAIMBZ010000030.1, from coordinate 26,753 downwards.
CCGCCCCGATCTGCCCGCGCAGCGCTGCCAACGCCCGGCGCGCCGCTCGCACATCGGGATAATTCGGCCCCTCCGCCGCGCTCAGCGCACTCAATTTGGCAACCAGTTCCGCTTCGCGCGCTCGCATCGGCGCCACGTTCGAAGCAACCGAAGCCGCAGCGGCGGCAGCCGTCCCATCCATCTCGCGCCGCATCCGCGCCTTTGCCGCCGTCAGCCTGGTCTCGGCGACCACCAGCGCGTCGGTCAGCCGTCCCGCCGCTTGATTGGTCAGCGTGGCACTCACTCCGCGCTCGGTGCCCGATGCGGCGCGCGCCTTGGCGATCGCGATATCGGTCGCCTCCAGCGCCCGCGCCGTCGCCTTGGCGCGCCGGCTCAGCCAGGCCTGCGCGTGATCGAGAATCGCGAGATTCGCCGCCCTCTGCCGCTCCAAATACAAGCGCATCGCCAGATTTGCCGCCCGCGCCGCAAGCCCTGGATCGGTGCTGCGGAACGACACCTCGATCAGTTGCGTGCCTTCTGGAACCCTCACGCGCAGCGCCGCCCGCACTGCGGCGGCCACCACGCCATGGGATGCCGGAGCCGCGGGACGCAGCGTCTTCGGCCACCAGCGCCGCCAGAACGACGCCCTGCCCAGATTCGGGTTGAACTCCGGCCGCGCCGCAAGATCGAACCGCGCAATTAGCTGGCCGATCATTGTCGTGCTGCGAATCACTGCGGCCTGGCTCGCCATCAGCGTATCGGTGACGCGGCTGGTCTCGACCACGCCACGCAACAACTTGGAGTTGAAGTCGACCGGAGCATAAAGCAGTGTGCCGGTCGCCGAATAGACCGGCGCCTCGCGCGACACCGCGCCGCCGGCAAGCAGCGGCAACCCGATCGCAATCATCGCGGCCAAGCGCCAATGCCGGCGAATTGTCCGCGGAAACTCCAGCGAATCGCCTCCGCACATCGACGGATCCCGGACACCCGACATGCCGGAAATCGTCACCATGTCACGTGGGACTGAATTGAATCATGGCTACGAAGGACAATCCCCGGATGCGATGAGGCTTTGTTATGCTAAGAGATCATTCAATGGATTCAAAATTAAGTCAATTTTAAGTTGTGTGCCAGCGTAAAATACGTATCGAGAGGTCTCAACCCATGACTCAATGCAGCGCACGAACGCGCCGGCACTTCATCACCACCAGTTTCGCCGGAATCGCCACGGCTACCCTCGCCGGCTGCGCGGCGGGTGCCGGCCTGAAGCCGCTGCCGCCGCCTGCGTCCGGTCCCTACCGGCTCGGCACCGGCGACAAGCTGCGCATCACGGTATTCGGCCAGAAGCAGCTCAGCGCCGATTACACGGTCGGCGATTCCGGCACGATCGATTTTCCCCTCCTCGGCCCGGTACCCGCGCGCGGCCGATCCGCCCGCGATCTCGGCGGCAATATCGCCTCATCCCTGCAACGGCGCGGCATTCTCCGCCACCCGAGCGTCACGGTCGAAGTGCGAAAATACCGCCCCTTCTCGATTCTCGGCGAGGTCAACAAGCCCGGCCAATATCGCTTCGAACCTGGCATGACCGTGCTCACCGCCGTCTCGCTGGCCGGCGGCTTCACCTATCGCGCGGTCGAATCCGACATGGGCGTAATCCGGGTGCGCGGCAGGCAGACGCACGAATACCGTGCCCAGGCCGACGCGCTGATCGAACCAGGCGACGTCATCAAGGTGTTCGAGCGGCATTTTTGACCGGCGCCGCCGCGATTGACTTGCGCGCGGCCACAATCTACCCCGCTGCCCGTTCAGAGGAGACGGAGTCCATGGCGGTCAACGCCTTCATCTTTCCGGGCCAGGGCAGCCAGGCGGTGGGCATGGGGCGCGATCTCGCCGCCGCCTTCGCCGCCGCGCGCGAGGTGTTCGAGGAGGTCGACGAGGTTCTCAGGCAGAAGCTCTCGCGCCTGATGTTCGAAGGCCCGGCCGAGGAGCTGACCCTCACCGAAAACGCCCAGCCGGCCCTGATGGCGATGTCGATGGCGGTGCTGCGCTGCCTGGAGCGCGAGGGCAACCTCGCCCTCCGCGAGCGGGCCGTGGTGGTCGCCGGCCATTCGCTCGGCGAATACTCCGCCCTCGCCGCCGCCGGCGCGTTCTCGATTGCCGAGGCGGCGCAACTGCTGCGCATCCGCGGCAGCGCCATGCAGCGCGCCGTTCCGCAGGGCGCCGGGGCCATGGCCGCCTTGCTCGGCGTCGAACTCAAGGCGGCGAGCGCCATTTGCGCCGAGGCCGAAGCCGGGCCGGACGGGCGCGAAACCGTCTCGGTCGCCAACGACAATGGCGGCGGCCAGGTGGTGATTTCCGGCGCCACCGGGGCGGTGGATCGCGCGATCGACATCGCCAAGGGGCAAGGCGTGAAACGCGCGATGAAACTGCCGGTCTCGGCCCCCTTTCACTGCGCCCTGATGGCCCCCGCCGCCGACGCGATGAAGGATGCGCTCGGCCAAACCCCGCCGCGCGCGCCTTCCGTGCCGGTGATCGCCAACGTCACCGCTGCCAAGGCCACCGATCCAAGCGACATCGCCGCCAAGCTGGTCGAGCAGGTCACCGCCACGGTGCGCTGGCGCGAATCGATCGAAACCATGCTCGGCCTCGGCGTCACCCGCTTCGTCGAACTCGGCTCCGGCAAGGTGCTCTCGGGCCTCGCCCGGCGGATCGCGCCCGATGCCGAGGCATTATCCTGCGCCACCCCCGCCGAGCTGGAGGCTCTGATCAAGCATGTCGGCTGAGCTGTTCTCCCTAGCGGGCAAGACCGCGCTGATCACCGGCGCCTCGGGCGGCATCGGCGCCGCGATCGCCCGCGCGCTGCATCGCCAGGGCGCCGCCGTCGCCCTGTCCGGCACGCGCGAATCCGCCCTCGCCACTCTCGCCGCCGAACTCGGCGAGCGCGCTCACGTCTGCCCGGCCGATCTCGCCGATCCGAAAGCCGCCGATGCGCTGATCGCGGCGGCCGAGGCGGCTTTGGGCCGCATCGACATCCTGGTAAACAATGCCGGGCTTACCCGCGACGGGCTCGCCCTCAGGATGAGCGATGCGGATTGGCAGACGGTGCTCGATGTCGATCTCGCCGCCCCGTTCCGCCTGTCGCGCGCCGCGCTCAAATTCATGCTGCGCCGCCGCTCGGGGCGGATCGTCAATATCGGCAGCGTGGTCGGCAGCACCGGCAATCCCGGCCAGGCCAACTACGCCTCGGCCAAGGCCGGGCTGACCGGCCTGACCAAGGCGCTGGCCCAGGAAGTCGCCTCGCGCGGCATCACGATCAATCTGGTCGCCCCTGGCTTCGTCGAAACCGCGATGACCGACGCGCTTCCCGAAGACCAGCGCAAGGCCCTCGCCGCGAAAATCCCGCTCGGCCGGCTCGGCCGGCCGGAGGATATCGCCGCCGCCGTCGCCTATCTCGCCTCGGACGAAGCCGCCTGGGTCACCGGCGCGATCCTCCACGTGAATGGCGGCATGGCGATGCTATAAACCACTAGGCCGGCGGTTGGCGCGTTCGCGCGAACCATGCTAAGCGCCCCGAACCTCCGCAACGGCCGGCGCGCGACCCCATCGCGCAGCGTCCGGCGCGGATCATCCGTCATGGCCCGGACAGTGGCCGCCCGTTTTTCACTGCCCAATATCGTTGCAGGAGTTGCAGAGAATGAGTGAAGTTGCCGAAAAGGTAAAGAAGATCGTCGTCGAGCATCTCGGCGTTGACGAGGCGAAAGTGACGCCGGAAGCCTCCTTCATCGACGATCTGGGCGCGGACAGCCTCGATACGGTCGAGCTGGTGATGGCGTTCGAGGAAGCCTTCGGGGTCGAAATTCCGGAAGACGCCGCCGAAAAGATCACCACCGTCAAGGACGCGGTCGACTACATCGAAAAGCAGAAAGCGGAATAAGCGGGCGCGCGGGCGGACCATGAATATGCGTCGCGTGGTGGTGACGGGCATGGGCATCGCATGCCCCCTGGGCGTCGGGGTCGAGCATGTCTGGAAGCGGCTGGTCGCGGGCAACTCCGGGATCGGCCCGATCGCCGGCTTCGACGTGACCGACCTGACCTGCAAGGTGGCCGGGCAATTGCCCGCCGGCACGCGGGCCGATGGTGGGTTCGATCTCGCCGAATGGGTGCCGACCAAGGACCAGAGGAAGATGGACCGGTTCATCCATCTCGGCATGGTCGCCGCCACCGAGGCGATGGAGGATTCCGGCTGGACCCCGGCAACCGAGGAGGATCGCACCGCCGCCGGCGTAATGATCGGCTCGGGCATCGGCGGGCTGCAAACCATTTATGAAGCCTCGGTCATGGTCCATGAGGGCAAGGCGCGGCGGCTGTCGCCGTTCTTCATCCCCTCCGCGCTGGTCAACCTCGTCTCCGGCCATGTCTCGATCCGCTTCGGCCTCAAGGGGCCGAACCACTCGGCGGTCACCGCCTGCGCCACCGGCGTTCACGCGATCGGCGATGCCGCCCGGCTGATCGGCTTCGGCGACGCCGACATCATGCTCGCGGGCGGCGCCGAGGCCGCGGTCTGCACGCTCGGGATCGCCGGATTCTGCGCCTCGCGCGCGCTCTCGACCGGCTTCAACGACCGGCCCCAAGCCGCCTCGCGCCCCTGGGACAAGGACCGCGACGGCTTCGTCATGGGCGAAGGCGCCGGCGTGCTGTTCCTTGAGGAATACGAGCACGCGAAGCGGCGCGGCGCCAAGATCCACGCCGAGATCGTCGGCTACGGCATGTCCGGCGACGCGAACCACATCACCGCCCCCGCCGACCATCACGAAGGCGCCTTCCGCGCGATGAAGGCGGCGCTGAAATCGGCCGGAATTTCGCCGTCCGACATCCAGTATATCAACGCCCACGGCACATCGACGCCGCTCGGCGACGATCTCGAACTCGAAGCGGTCGAAAACCTGTTCGGCGACGCCGCGAAAACCGTCGCCATGTCCTCCACCAAGTCCGCGATCGGCCATCTGCTCGGCGCGGCCGGCGCGGTCGAGGCGGTGTTCTCGATCCTGGCGATCCGCGACGACGTCGCCCCGCCCACCCTCAATCTCGACGAGCCGAGCCGCGCCAGCGCGATCGACCGGGTCGCCCACACCGCCCAGCGGCGCAAGATCGACATTGCCCTGTCCAACAGCTTCGGCTTCGGCGGCACCAACGCCTCGATCCTGTTCCGCAAGCCGGGCTGATCGCCGGGGGGCGCCGCTTCGTGCGAATCTCCGGCCGTTTCATCCTTCTGCTCTGGACCCTGGTGATCGTGCTGGGCCTGGCGAAGATGGCGGTGCAGGAAAGCTATGACGGTCCCGGCGCCCTCGCCGTCACCAGGAACGTCTATGTCCCGCCCGGCGGGCTGGCCGCCGTCGCGCAACGGCTCGAACAGACGGGCGTGATCCGCCATCCCCTGGTCTTCGAAATCGCCGCCTGGCTCACCCGCAGGCAGGGCCCGGTGCGCTCCGGCGAATTCCGCTTCGTCGCCCATGGCAGCCTGCGGCGGATTCTGCACACGCTGCGCTTCGGCAAGCCGGTCCAGCACAAGGTCACCATCCCCGAAGGCATCACCGCGACCCAGATCGCCGCGATCATCGACGCCCTGCCGGAAGCGACCGGCCATGTCGCCCCGCCGGCGGAAGGCAGCGTTCTGCCCCAGACCTACGACTATACCTACGGCACGCCGCGCCCCGCGATCCTCGCGCGGATGCGGCGCGCCATGCGCCGCGCCCTGGCCAAGGCGTGGCAAACCCGCGCGCCCAACCTGCCGCTGCAAAGCGCGCAACAGGCGCTCACGTTGGCCTCCATCGTCCAACTGGAAACCCCGGTCGCCGCCGAGCTGCCGAAAATCGCCGGGGTTTACGAAAACCGCCTGCGCCTGGGCATGAAGCTCCAGGCCGACCCCACCGTCATTTTCGCGGCGACCGACGGCAAAGCCACCGCCCTGACCCACCGCGTGGACGACACCGATCTCGCCGTCCAGAGCCTTTACAACACCTATCTGCACCACGGCCTGCCACCGGGGCCGATCGCCGCCCCCGGCCTTGCCGCGATCGACGCGGTGCTGCACCCGGATGCGACGAAGGATCTCTATTTCGTCGCGACCGGCAAGGGCGGCCACGCCTTCGCCCGCACCTTCAGCGGGCAGCTCGCCAACATCGCCCGCTACCGCGCCCAGCCGATCCGCCATCCGTGACGGTTTGACACTCGATAGGCCTTCAACGCGCCGGGACGTGATCCGCCGGTCGGCGGTCACGGTGGGACGGCGCGGGTAATGTTAGTGGCTTGGTGGGGCGCGGCCGTGGCGCCGGGATTTGGGCGGCATCCAACAGGTTCGGGCGACTTTCGGGCCGGGCGAATGGAACCAGACGATGGTTTCTTCGGGCTCCGGCGGCGCGGGCGGACGGGGCCTGGGTTTGCGCGGGCGCGCGGGCAGGCGGATGCAGGCCGGTGCCGCGATGCCGAGCATGTGGCAGAGCGGACGGAGGACGCGGCCGAAGCGGGGATCGGCGGCGATGATTGTTTCGGTCTCCGGTTGCGCGAGAAACCGGGTGAGATGGCTGGCGTAGCCGGAAATTTCATAGCCGCCGGCGGCAACGAAGCCGAACCGGCGCGGCAGGATCGGGCGCGGCAGGGGAGGACGGTCTTTGCGGGCGGGGCGCGGATGGTTGCGGGGTGGCGTGAGCGTGCCGGATTGGAATTTCGCAACCAAGGCGGAGAAGCGCGCGGCAAGACGGCCGAGCCGGGCGTGGATGGCCTGGGTGAGGCCGTTATCGGGCGGGCCGAACGCGCCGCGATGGCCGCACGCGGCGACCGCGCGGCGAAAAGCTTCGATGATCCAGACGAATTTGGCGACCGCCTCCATGAATGGAACAAGAACACGGATGGCGGGGGGTGGGCAAGCGGGGTTCTGGATGCCGGCGGCTGGGTGGGCCGCTATTTATACCAATCGCCCTTGACCATGACCCTTCAGCCCGGTCATTGCGAGGTAATCCAGTTTTCTGGTGGATTTTGCGTGGGAAAAATGGATTGCTTCCGCCTCGCAAGCTCGGCGTCGCAATGACCTAGAGGGCTGGCCCAGACCATACAAAATCCGTCACTGCGAGGCTGCGGCCGTGGATTGCTTCGGCGCTGCGCGCCTCGCAATGACGGTGGGGACATGCCGTGGGAAACCGGTCATTGCGAGGCGGTGAAACCGCCGAAGCAATCCATGCCAAGAACGCCGATCAGAACAGGGTTTCGTACAGATCGGTCCAGTCCGGGTTGGCGCGTTCGATCAGGTCGATCTTGGCCTGTCGCGAGCCGCCCTTGATCCGCTTTTCCCGTGCGATCGCACCGAGCATCGTCGGGTGGAATTCATGCCAGACAAGGCGTTTGCAGCCGTAGCGGGATGCGAAGCCCGGAACGACCGCCTCGATTGCTTCCGCCTCGCTCGCAATGACATAGAGGGCTGGCCCAGACCATACAAAATCCGTCACTGCGAGGCTGCGGCCGTGGATTGCTTCGGCGCTGCGCGCCTCGCAATGACGGGTGGGGACATGCCGGGGAAACCGGTCATCGTGGGGCGGTGAAACCGCCGAAGCAATCCATGCCAAGAACGCCGATCAGAACAGGGTTTCGTACAGATCGGTCCAGTCCGGGTTGGCGCGTTCGATCAGGTCGATCTTGGCCTGTCGCGAGCCGCCCTTGATCCGCTTTTCCCGTGCGATCGCACCGAGCATCGTCGGGTGGAATTCGTGCCAGACAAGGCGCTTGCAGCCGTAGCGGGATGCGAAGCCCGGAACGACCGCCTCCCGGTGCTGCCATGCACGCTTGATGAGATCCGAAGTCACTCCGGTATAGAGCGTTCCGTTGCGGCGGTTTGTCACGATGTAGACCGCCGGTTGCCTCATGGGTGGCATGGATTGCTTCGCTCCGCTCGCAATGACTAGAGGGCTGGCCCAGACCATACAAAATCCGTCACTGCGAGGCTGCGGCCGTGGATTGCTTCGGCGCTGCGCGCCTCGCAATGACGGGTGGGGACATGCCGTGGGAAGCCGGTCATCGTGGGGCGGTGAAACCGCCGAAGCAAACCAGCGCACCGCACGCCCCTTGCACTCCCGTCGCAAATCCCAACCTTCGTTCTCGTCTCGAAGGAACCCGTCCGTGACCGCCAGCGCCGATCCACAATGGATGACGCCGATACTCTCGGCCGCCGCCACCGCCCGACGAATGACCAGCCGGTTCGCCGCCACCCGCTCCGTGGCCGAGTTCGGCGTGCGCGACGATCCGCATGGCCGCATTGTCCCCGCCAATACCAGCGCCTATCAGAAGGCGCTGGACGCGACCGCCGGCAGCGCCTGCCTTCACCACCCCAGCAACCTCACAATCGTCCACACCGGCCTGACCGTCCCCGCCGATACCCAATGGCGGCTCGACGGTTGCGTGAAGCTCGCGAACGGCGACGACACAAGCAGCGTCACCGCCCCGCACGGCAACTGGTCGATCACTGGCACCGGCACCATCGACGGCAACCGGGCGAACAACAAAAGCGGCAAATATGGCGGCGCCGGAATCTGGACGCCGAACAACGCCGCTGGCGGTCCCCACATCGTTCAGTCACGAGTTGAAAACGTCTACATCGCCGGAATCACCATCAGAAACTGCGTGAACTGGCCGGTCTCCATCGGCAACACCGCGCACGCCCTCATCGAGAAATGCCGATTTCTCGACAGCGGCAACGCCCCCCAATTCGTCGGCGGCTGCTTCGATTGCCATGCCCGCTTCAACGTCACCGACAACATCCCCGACTACGCCTTCGCGATCTACCAGGGCGGCGCCTTCTGCTCGATCACCGACAACCACGCCACCCGCTCCGCCTGTTTCGGCATTCTGGACGATGGCGGATCGACCGGCATTTCGCATGATTGCCTGATCGCGCGGAACCGGATTTTCGGCACCAAGGGCTCTCAGGGCATATTGGTGAACAACACCACCAGGTCGATCACCTTCTACGACATCGTCATCGAGGATAATTACATCGAGGAATGCAACACCGACTACAAAGGCCAGCCCTTCGTGTTGCAGATTTCCGGCCGGTGCCGGCGCGCCATCGTGCGCGGCAACTGGATCGTCGGCGGCGGCCCGCGCGGCCCCGGTGCCGCCGCCATCGAATTCCAGGCCGGGGTATCGGATAGCGAAATTGCCGGCAACACGATCGTCGATTTCGGCATCGTCCGGGGCGCGACCGCGATTTCCTGCCCCGGCCAGACCAACATCACCGTCACCGACAACCGCGTCATCGAAACCCGTCATCCGCCGCTGATGACGCTCGGCCTCTATATGATGGGCAGCAAAGGCGGCATCGCCGCGCATAACGATTTCAAGGCGCTTCGTACTCCGCAAATCCCGCGCGTCATCCCGAGATCGCGGCGAAGCCTGACCCATAAATCGACCTTTCTCGGCCCGCGCGATCCGGCGTCCCGGAGCACAGCCGCGATTCGCGACAACCCCGTCGTCATCACCGGCGACATGCCGAACGCCTGCACCATTCCACCGGAAACCAGCCTGATCCTGATCGACCGGCCGGCCGGATCGTCGCTCCGCCTGACCCTGCCGCCCGCGCCGCCGAACCATCAGAAACTGACGATCGCGACGCGGCGCCCTGTCCGCTGCGGGATTTTTCATCCGCGATCCTGGGCATCGCCCCAGGCAATATCCCTCGCCGCCGGCTCATCCGCCGATTTCATCTATTCCGCCGCTTTCCGATCCTGGGTCCGCCTCGGCGCCACGCCGCAAGGCTCCTGATAGCGAACCGGCATCCCGCCGTCATTGCGAGGCGGCGGCCGTGGATTGCTTCGGCGCTGCGCGCCTCGCAATGACGGTGGGGGCATGCCGTGGGAAACCGGTCATTACGAGGCGGTGAAACCGCCGAAGCAATCCATCGCGCCGCGCCCGTACTACTCCGCCGCCGTGCCGATCAGCCCCGGCAACGCCTCGCCATTGCCCATCCCCGCATTCCGGCGATAATGGCCCCCATGACCGCGAACGGAAGACGGCCGATGAATTGGAGCGCGATGTCGATACAGACCAAGCCGGGATATTCCTTCGGCCCGCTGAATGTCCGGCTGAACGGCGGAATGACGATTTCTCCCTCACCGCAGCCCAAAACGGGACCGCGCCTCGGAATCGCGATCACCACCTTCAACCGGCGAGAGATGGTTCTTGACCTCGTGCATACGATCCGGCGCCTCGCGACCGCCCCCTACGACCTCGTGATCTGCGATGACGGCTCGACGGACGGCACTGTCGAGGCTCTACGCGCCGAAGGGGAAACGGTTATCGCAGGTTCCAATCGCGGCATTGCCTGGAACAAGAATCGTGGCCTCTTCTATCTTCTCAACGTCGCGCGTTCCGACGTCATTCTGCTGATGGATGACGACGTTATCCCGACATCGCGAGGATGGCAGAACGAATGGATCGAGGCCGGCTGGGCCTACGGCCACGTCAACAATTCGCCGCCCGAATTCCGTTCCTCAATCGTCGCCGGCAGCGAATGCGCGGCCGATCCAGGCCTCGCAACCGCCATCTCGGGCTGGGCCTTCGCGTATAGCCGCATCGCCTTGGCGGCCATCGGCTTTCTCGATCTTCGGTTCGGTCGCTATGGCCACGAACATTCCGATTTGTCGTTCCGGGCCGTGCGTGCCGGATTTGGCGGGATGATCTTCCCGAACGGAAATGGAACCATGACCTACTTCTACGTTATCGAGGGGGGTTTAGCCGCACGCCCGGCACCATCTTCGGGCACCCAAGCGGAACTGGAAACCAATGCGAGATTGCTTAGCGAACTCGGTTCCGAACCGATCTATCGTCATGCCTGGCGAACCGACGACGAGATGAAAGTTTTTCTCGGCGAAATCGCCAAATCTATATCAAACCACAACGACCCCGCGCTTTGCCCATCCAACCAATTCGATCCTGACCGCTACCTCACTCTGAATCCCGACGTTGCGGATGCCGGCTTCGATCCCGTCGGCCATTACCTGAACTTTGGCCGCAAAGAAAAAAGAAATTTTCTTTAGATAATCTGTCGAATTTTGCCCTTCCGTGAAGCAACTCTCCTTTCCTCAAATATTGCGATTGAGATAATGCCAAAATTTCACTTAATGACGTACCATGGTACACTCCTGTTTACAAATGGAACTGACCTTTTTCATCTTCCGATCAGAAATTCTGAACCCGGCTATGATCTAATTACTGTGGATCTCGATTTTCCGACCGATCAGCATCGACGATTCCTCGAAAACGCTGAAATGGGCGTATTGCTCGGCTCCTTCGATATGCAAGGCGAAATCCGAGTACATTACGACTATAAAAACCGGACAATTTCTCTAGAAAGAAACGATCAATTAGCTTGCGCCGACATCGAGGCAAAAGTTCAATTCAATCGCGTCGAACGGGGCGGCTGGGAGCAATTTTTTCTTATTTCCGAAAGTGAATATAGGAATATTCTTTTTATTTTACAAAATTCGTGGATTGTCAGCTCTTCGGAAGCCGTTGTCACAAATGACAAAATTTCTTTCTGCCCACCGTTTTCCATAAATTTCGGAAACGAAAAATTTGTCGATCTCCGCTTCAATAAATTATTTTTCAATGATTTTCCATATCGTTTGATTGTTCTCGATAAAGGCTGGTCGATCGACGAAATCTGCCTGTTCCGTCCTTTGGTATTTTCCGCTGCTTTCAAAAACGAGTTTGTTTTGGAGCAGCTTTATATCTGCCTTTCATCTCTCCACGAATTCGGCAATTATGCTGGACATGTTCACGTCATAACCGATCAGACCAGAGAAACTCTGCTGCAAAAAGTTCCGCTGCTGGATGAGGCGAGAACGACCGTCGATCCGCTTTTCCCGACCGATTTCGTCGGCTATGTCGCGTCCAAATACCAAATTCTGGATTGGCCATTGGCCAGAAACTATCAACCACTGCTTTTTGTCGATCCCGACATCGTTTTCGATCGGGACATCGGCCCCATGATGCACCGAATTGCAATCTCCCACAAAATCTGTGCGCCGATGGAGGTTTTCTCGCCGTTGCGCACTTCTCCATCCGTCGGAGCTTCCTTGATTCAGCAGGACGGCCTGGAACCGAGATGGAGCTTAGGATTCAACGCCGGAACCCTTGGTATTCCGAATATCGCCGAACATCGGAAAAGTCTTGAAACGATAAGGGAAATCATACGCAATCGCGCTCACCTATTTAAGCGGGGTGAATTCGAATGGATTGATCAAGAAGTCGCCAATTATGTTTCATTTAAAACGGAGCATTTTGATACCTCATCTATTACAAAATTCGCTAATTTGACTCTGGACCAGAATCCCAGCCCTCTGGGACTTGTGCATTTTTGGCCGCCAAGAAAACCAAAGTCAAAACGAGACGCAATGGTTGAATATATTGCGTTACTACGCTCAAATCGCTAAAGTGTAGGAATAATTGGGACTTTAGCATAGCGGAAAAATTCACGTTCGACATCCGAAATTGCATGACTTGCTGCGCGTATAGCGTGTCTCATTAAAAGCATGTTGAGCGCCGTTCTGAATGTATCAATTATCGACTCATGAACGATCTGAATTTCTGAAAAATCAAGAATCCGTTGCATCTCCTTGTCCAAAAAATGAGCGCATCTAACAAGACGTTTTTCTTGAATTTTATTTTCAGCATGATGTTGTGAAAGAAACAAGGACAACATTCCTTCATGAAGCTCCCCAATCAATCCATCAGATTTCGGGTGATCACCTCGATTGCGGGAAGATTTCCATAAGAATTCTTGAGTGGATTTATAAAAATAATGGTAAACCGATGCAAATTCCACATTCGGTTCATCAGATACTGACATTCCGATAGGGAGTCCTGGTTTTGGAAGAAAATATTTATGAATATTGCCATGTGAATTACGGAACACACTCTGAAAAATGTTAATGTCTACTGGGCAGTGTGCGTCTGCGACAAAGAATTTCGTTGGCTTGAACATGCACTTGATATAATGATTTACTCCTTCCTCAATTAACGCCGTAAAACGGCATGTTACAGGGCTATTATTCCATTCGTCAATTCCATCGGAGCCAACGGGCGCCCAGTTTATCGCGATAGCATCGCATTCACGCGATTCGTGAAATTCAAGAAAATCAGAGAGCGATGCAAATATGTCGGGGTTATACACAAAAAATTCATCGAGATCGATGAAAAGTGCCCAGCGATAATCGAGAATATCCGGCATCACCGAAAGCGCATGGGTGTAAGCCTTGATTTGCGCACGCGTGCCGGTTCCTACCTCGTTCCGAACCCAGGTTATCACCCCGTTTCTGGCAAGCGCCTCAAGCAGTTTGTCCGATCCGTCATCATTGTCGTTGCTATAGATGAAAATATGTTCGAAACCGATTGCGCGATGATAAGCAATCCACTCGACCAGATATATCCCCTCGTTCCGAGCCGTGGCCACGACACATGCGGAGCGGCGTGGCTTGATCGCCCGTCTCGCGAAACTATTGACGATATGCGGAAACGAGGCAGGATAGCCGTGCTGCCCTGCCGTCGCAAGGAAATCCCATTCTTGTGGCATGGCCGGTCGAATACCCGATGATGCTGCCGCGTTCCGGTGCTCGCGCCAGGCTAAAAGATCGGGCATTGCGACTTCAGCCCAGATATCACCCTTGAAGAGATCGCGTATCCGACCCTGAAGTTCCTTGTCAGCAATGGTTTCGCTTGCCAGAATTTGAAACTCTTCCGGTGTTAAGAAGGGAATAACCGCGCCAAGAAGACAGATTTGAGGATCGGCAGAAAATTTTAGATATTGAAGAATGCCGGGTATTGGATTTTCTGCTTCAACCCAGCTCATCAAGATCGATAGTTTTTGGTCTGTTCCGGGCGGCAGTGCATTTTCAAAGATTGTGGTTGCGCGAAATTCCTCCCACTCCTTGTCTGAAATTCGATTGGCGATGACGGCTCCGAATCCCGCTTCGCTGTCGATCGGCTGCGCGCTGAGATATTGAAAAGAACTTGGATGAAGCAAATTCCAGCAGGAAGATTCTGCGTGAACAACCGCCCTCATCATCGCGATCGACGTTTTGACGGCATGAGGCTGGACGGCAAAATCGGAACCATCGGCAGAAACGAGCGCGATGTAGCGGGGATTTTCAGTGCTCACACCGTAGATTGGCACATAGCCACGGCTGGCCGCCTGATCCTTTTGTGCTGACACGACACAACGTTCTTCGTGTTCAATAAATAATTGGCTTTGATGTACAGTAGAAATTTCAAAAATTTGACGATTCACGACAACAATCTCCACCGTATTGAGTTCTCGTGTGAAAGTCGATTTACATTACACTACCAAACTGCTCACATGGAATCGTGTAATCACGTGCCGATTTTTCTGCCATACACTTCCACCGCCGCGAGATGCAGGAATTCGGGATTTTTCAGCACCCGGACCCGAACGAACCGCGCCGCGTGACCGAAATTCCCCACCCATTGCCAGGGCGGGCTCCTGCCGGTCTCGCAGCCGAAATCGAACCGCTCCTTCGTGCGCGCAACTTCCGCCCAAACCTCGCCATCGTCCGACAACTCGATCGCGAAGGGACAAACCCGCTTGCGCACCACATCGACTCCCCGCCGGTTGTAAATATCGATGCACTCGATGTCGCAGACCTGCCCGAGATCGACCATCCACCACGGCTGATCGTCCTCGCCGGTATGAAACGCCATATCCTTGTCACGGTCGCCGTCCACCGCGCGGCCGGCATCCTCCTCGATCGTCCGCCCGATCGACCACGGCGACAGGGAACTCTGCCGTGCCGGCCTGCGCAGCGCCACATTCGCCGATCGCGGCTGATATGATGGCTGATGCGGCAGATATCCGCGCAGCCGCCCGACCTCGGCATAGTGGTGCGCCGCGTCGTGATACCACCCCTCGCCGATTTCCCACGCCGCATCGATATAGCGTTTCAGATACCACGCCTCGTCGAACGCGACATCAGGCAGCGAGCGCGGCAGGATCGGAGTGTTGCTCTTCAGCATCCGCACCAGCGATCGTGGAACCTCCTTCGAAACCGGATCGATCCGCCCAGTGAAATCGAGATATTCCTGCTCCGGCTCGCCACGCAGCACCGGCAACAGATGAAACCGGTATCGTGGATCGTCGGCCGGGGCAAGATCGATCCCGCCAAGCCCATGCATGCCGGCCCGGAAGCACGCCGGATGCAGAAAGCCGAGCAGCGGATAGTGAATTTCCGCCGCATCGGACAGCCACGCGGCAAGCCAGGAAAACGTGCTCACCGCGATGCAGATCCGCCTGGCCCGCCGCAACCTGTTGAAATCGGCCGTCCCGCCCGCGCTCGGGATCGTCCGTGCGCCGGGAAACGCACCCCGGATCGCCCGCACATAGGCGCAATCGTCGAGCTGGCCGAGAAACACCGGATTCAGTCCGGTATTCTCCACCAGCGCCCGGTAAAACCCCACCGGAACCAGCGGATACCAGCTCACACCATTCAGAATATCGCCCGACCGGACGTTGATGACGATCTCGTCGTCGGAAAACGCCACATCGTCCGCCGGACCGGCCGGAAAAATATCCCGCCTGTAGAAATCCGGGGCATAAAACAGATCGAGCCGCTGGAAATATCCCTCGAACACCACGTTCCGCTTCGCGCTCGCCCGGATCAGGGCAACCATGTCCAGGATCGAGGTGGCGTCCTTGTCGCTGATCACCAGCGTGCCGGCGGCATCGTTCAGCAGGCGGTCGTGCAGTTCCCGGTCGAACGACAGCCCCCATTCGGGCAGGTCGCAATTATAGTTCACCTGTTCGCCAACCAGCCGCCCGAGCGTCAGCGCGGTCATAAATTCGATCATCCGGTTGCCCAGATTGTCCAACGGGCTGACCGATATGATCATACGCCTCGAATCCTGGCCGGCTTATGCATGATCCGAAACTATCCTCCCGGATTCGGTCAGGCAATCCACCCTGTTTCGCCACCGCCAGCGGCGCCGGGCCGGCGGCCGGTGTTTGCTCCGGGGCGAGGTGGATCGCTTCACTTCGTTCGCGATGACGAGGGGGCGCGCGATGACGAGGCTGGTGCCTGCTCCGGGGCGAGGTGGATCGCTTCACTTCGTTCGCGATGACGAGGTTGGGCGGCGATGACGAGGGGGCGCGCGATGACGAGGCTGGTGCCTGCTCCGGGGCGAGGTGGATCGCTTCACTTCGTTCGCGATGACGAGGTTGGGCGGCGATGACGAGGGGGCGCGCGATGGCGGGGCTGGTGCCTGCTCCGGGGCGAGGTGGATCGCTTCACTTCGTTCGCGATGACGAGGTTGGGCGGCGATGACGATGAGGCGCGCGATGACGAGGCTGGTGCCTGCTCCGGGGCGAGGTGGATCGCTTCACTTCGTTCGCGATGACGAGGTTGGGCGGCGATGACGAGGGGGCGCGTGATGGCGGGGCTGGTGCCTGCTCCGGGGCGAGGTGGATCGCTTCACTTCGTTCGCGATGACGAGGTTGGGCGGCGATGACGAGGGGGCGCGCGATGGCGGGGCTGGCGACCAGTGTGTCTATAGATGTGTAATCATCCCATTGCCGCCAAGGCGCCGCCCGCCGCCGCCAGGGCCGGCAGCGCGATCGCATCGGGCAAAGCCATCGCCAGAAACCCGGAAACCGCCGCCCCCGCCCCATACCATCCCAGAACCCCGAACTGGCGCATGGTGATCGGCTGAACCGAGCCCGGCCGCAGCGCCACCCGCGTCAGCCCCATCATGATCATGGTCAGAGTCGTGGTGAACACCACGGTGGTAATCCCCGGCAGGTCGACCGCCCGCGCAACCACGCTCTGCACCCCCATCGCCGCCGCCGCGATCACGATCAGCACGAATAGCGGCCCATGAAACACCGGATACGCCAGCACCGCCCAGAGCAGCGCCACCACCGCGAGGCAGATAACTTCCACCACAAGCAATCGCCGCACCGATCGCTTCGCCCCGGCATCGTACAGCGCGGTCCCGGCCACCACGCCCAGGCTGAACCCGACCAGCGCCACCAGCGACCGCACCGCCGCCAGCACATGCCCCTGCCCCACCGCGAGGCCGAGCAGCGCCGTGTTCCCGGTCATCGCCGAGGTGAACACCCCGTGAAACTTGATGAACGCGAACACATCGGCACTGCCCGAGGCAAACCCCAGCAAACTCACCACCCGGTCCGCCGGGGTCACCCCCGGCGCATTCGCCTTATCCGCCAAACGGCAGCCTCACTCGGCGGGCACTGGGGCGGCCCGGCGGGTGGCGGCGCTGACGGCCACCAGCACGACGACATTGGCGATCAGGGCGATGATGCCGACGTTGAAGTCCTTGATCCCCTGCGGCAGGAACGGCATCAGCGAGCCGACCGAGGCATGGCTGAAGGTCAGCCACGCCGCGACCCCGACCCCGACCACGATCCCCGCCAAAGCACCCTGCCGGGTCGCCCCCGAATTCGGGAACAGGCTCGCGATCAGCGCCGGGAACAATTGGGTCACGAAGCTGTAGCCCACCAGCAGCAGGGTCACGATCGTCGAATTCCCGGTGATGGTGAAATACACCGCGACCAGCATCACCACCGGAACCAGGCACTTGGCGATGAACACGACCTGGTCGTTGCTCGCCCGCGGGTTGATCACGCCATACAGGTTGCGCGAGATCAGCGTCGCCGCCGTCATCGTGATCATCGAGCCCGGCACCATCGCGGTCAGCACCCCGGCCGCCCCCACGATGCCGACAACCCAGGGCGGCATTTCCGCCACCACCAGCTTGAACAGCGCGAGATTGCTCGCCGCCCCCTTCAGCCCCGGCACTTTCAGCACCGCCGCGAAGCCGATGAAATACACGAACAACAGGATGAGCTGATATCCCGGCAGCATGATCGCGTTCTTGCGGAACACCCGCGCCTCCCGCGCCGTGTAGCAGGAGGCCAGCGAATGCGGCCACATGAAGAAGCCCAGCGCGGTCAGCAGCACGGTGGAGACAAACCACCACACGCTCTGCCCCTTGGCCGGGAACAGCAGGAAGCCCGGCTTCGCCTTCGCGATGTCGGTGAACATCGCGCCGATCCCGCCATAGAGATGGACCGGCAGATAGATCCCCAGAAACAGCACCACCGCCAGGATCATGATGTCCTTGGCGATCGCGGTCCACGCCGAGCCGCGCACCCCCGAGACGATGACATAGATCGTCACCACGATCGCGCCGATCCAGATCGCGATATCCTTGTCGATCGCGCCATAGCCCGCCGCGACCACGATGATCCCCAACCCGGTCAGTTGCAGCACCAGATACGGGATGAGGGCGACGATATCGACCAGCGACACCACGATGCCGAGCGCGCGGCTGTCGTATTTATGGGCGAAGAAATCCGGCTGCGTCACCAGATGATGCTGCTTCGCATAGGCCCAGACCGGCGGCAGCATGAAATAGGCGATGACGTAGGCGAGCGCCGCATAGGCCAGAATGTAATAGGCCGGCCCGCCCAGCCCGTAGGCGAAGCCCGAGGCGCCGAGAAAGGTGAAGGTGGTATAGATCTCGCCCGCGAGCAGCAGGAACACCAGAAGCGCGCCAAAGCCGCGATTGCCCACGGTCCATTGCTCAAGCCCCATCTCATGGCCCGAGCGCGCCCACAGGCCGAGCAGCAGCGCGAAGACGGTCGCCAGCGCGAGAATGATCAGCGGCACCGTCATGGCCGGTCTCCCCCATCCCGATTCGCCGGATCGAGCGCATAGACGACCGCCATGATCCCCGCCGTCAGCACGATCCACACCGCGATCCAGCCAAGCGGAAACGGCATCCCCAAAATAAACGGATGCAGCCGGTTATGCACCACAGGCCCGATCAAAAGCCCAATAAACGGAATCACCGCCAGCCATTGGAACGGTTTCATGATTGCCCCCTTGGATTATGTGCCCAGCGCTTCTTGAACGCACTCTGCGCACAGACCGAAACCGAGGCAAGAGAATTCGTGGCGCGACTCAGCCGCCCACATCACCGAAACACGGATGCGAGCGAACCCGCCGGCGACCGGCGGGAAAAGCCGAAATGGATGGAGAAAGGTGTGGCCCGCGAGGCGCCGCTTACTTGATCTTCGCTTCCTTGAACGCGACATGCTTGCGCGCGACCGGATCGTATTTCCGAAATTCGAGCTTGCCGGTCTGCGCCTTGGCGTTCTTCCTGGTGACATAAAAGAAGCCGGTATCGGCGGTCGATATCAGCTTGATCTGAACTGTGCTTGATTTGGCCATGATTTCTTCTCCGAGGTGAGGCATATGGCGGAGCGCCGGTGCCCGGTCAAGCCCCGCGCGCCGCTGCACCGATCAATGGGTGAATGAGCGCGGCGCGATACGCGACCGGATCGTCGATCAGCGCCTTCGCCGCCTTGAAATACCCGCTGGACCCCACGCTCGCCGGGCAGGAATCGCGGAGCGCCAGCACCTCGGCGAGCGGCATCGGCGCGCGCGCGGCGCGGGTTTCGGCCAGCGGCTTGGCCAGCATGTCGCGCCCCGCCTTGAGCGAGGCGATCTGGGCGGCGAGCGAATTCGTGCCCAGGCTGGTGCAAAGCTCGGGAAACACCCCGAGCCCCTGAAGCGGCCAGCCGCGCGGCGCGATCATCCGGCTCCAGGTCACGAACAGCTCGCCACCGCCGGGCAGCGAGGTCACGCTCTGCACCAGCCCTTTGCCCAGCGTGGCGCTGCCCACCACCACCGCGCGATCATTGTCGGACAATGAAGCCGAAAACACCTCGGCGGCGCTCGCGGTCGCGCCGTCGACCAGGATCACCACCGGCAGGCCGCGCGCCAGATCGCCGCCTTCGGCCCGCCACAGCCGGTCCGCCGCCGGGTCGCGGCCCACGGTGCGGATGATCGTACCCTGGCCGAGCAGGGTATCGACGCTCAGGGCCGACTGGCGCAGCAGCCCGCCGCGATTGCCGCGCAGATCGATCACGATTCCCTTCGGCGCCGGGTTTCCAGCCATCAGCGCGCCCAAAGCGGCGGCAAACTGCTCGCCGGTGTCGCGATCGAAACCGATCACCCGCAGCATGGCGATATTCTCGTTCATCGAGCCGAACACCGTCTGGGTCGGCACCAGCCCACTGGTCAGGCGCACGGTCTGGGGCAGGCTCCTGGCCGGCCGGACCGTCAAGGCGATCGAACTGCCTGCCGGTCCGCGCAGCCGCGACTGCAGTGCCGCGAGATGCCGGCCGGCTGTCGCCGCACCGTCGATCGCGAGCACCACCATGCCGGTCGCGATTCCGGCCTCATCGGCCGGGCTCGACGGTGCCACCCGCGCCACCACCACGGCCGAACCTTCCCGGCCGAGGGTGATGCCGAGCCCGGCATGACCGAGCCGCATCGCCCGGTCCTGCGCGGCCTCGCGCGGCGCTTCATAGCGGGAATACGGATCGAAATGGTTGAACAATTCGTCGAAAAAGCTGCGGATCACGCCCTCTGTCCCGGCTCTTTCCAGAGCCGGCGAGACCGCGAAAGCCCGCGCGGCGACGGCGGCGCAGGCATCGCCCCAGGCCATCGCATCGGTCGGCTGGGGCGCCGCGGTCGCGAAAATGATCCGATTCGGCCCGTAGAGCAGCAGCTTGCCCGATTGTTCCTGCACCGTCAGATCGGGGTCGAGCGCGGTGATCCCCGAAAGACCCCAGACCGCCATGCGCGGAATGCCGAGCGGCTCCAGCGTGCGCGGCGCGATGAATTCCAGCGCCGCACCCCACACGGCGCCGGCTCGCGCGGTGCCGAATCCGGGCGCCGCAGCATAGGCGCCGCAAAAGGGCAGCACCACGCACAGCAAGGCGACGAATCGCCAGGAACGCGGGGCCCGGCGATGCCTCATCCGCGCCTGCGCCGCGATTTCGCGGGTGCGGTACCCGGCCGTTTCCTGCCCTTCGGCTTCGGCTCATGCCGCCCGGCCGCGCCGCCGTGCCTGATTCCGCCGCCGCCGACCAGCGAGAACAGCAACCCGCCGGTGACCGGCTTCGCCTCGCGCAGCCGCACCGTGACCTTATCGGCGAGGCGGAACACGATCCGGCTTCGCTTGCCCGAAAGCGTGACCGATGCTTCGTCGTAATGCCAGAAATCGTCGGGCAGCAGCGCCATCGGCACGAAACCCGACGCCCCGGTTTCCGCGAGCGAAACGAACAGGCCGAACTGCGTCACCCCTGAAATCCGCCCGGCGAAATCCTCGCCCACCCGGTCGACGAGATAGGCGGCCAGATAGCGATCGGCCGATTGCCGCTCGGCATCGGTGGCGCGGCGCTCGGTGATGGTGATGCTTTGGGCGATATCGGCGAAATCCGCGCCGTCTTCGGGACGAAGACCATCCTGCCCGAGCTTCAGCCCGGCGATCAAGGCACGATGCACCAGCAGATCGGCGTAGCGGCGGATCGGCGAGGTGAAATGCGCGTAGCTCTTCAAAGCGAGGCCGAAATGGCCGATGGTCTCCGGCGCGTATTCCGCCTGGGACTGGCTGCGCAGCACCGTTTCGTTGATCAGCGGCGCTGCATCGGTGCCGGCGACACGCTTGAGGATATGGTCGAGATCGCGCGGCAGAATCTGGTCGCCCGGTTTGAGCGAGATGTCGAAGGTCGCGAGCAGGGAGCGCAGCGCGTCGAGCTTTTCCGGCGAGGGCGGGGCATGAACGCGATACATGCAGGGCTGGCGCAGCCGCTCCAGCTCCTCGGCGGCGGCGACATTGGCGAGGATCATGAACTCTTCGATCAGACGGTGGCTGTCGAGCCGCGGACGTGGTGCAACGCCGGTCACCTTGCCCTGATCATCAAGGGTGATCTCGCGTTCCGGCAGGTCGAGATCGAGCGTGCCGCGCGCCGCGCGTGCCGCCGCGAGCGCGCGATAGGCGGCGTAGAGATGCCCCAGCGTTCCGGCGGGCAGATCGGCTTCCGACCCTGCTTCATGCGCGTGCTGCACCGCCTCGTAGGTCAGCCGTGCGGCGCTGCGCATCAGACCGCGCCCGAAACGGTGCCGCAATTTACGGCCGTCACCGCCGATCTCGATCTCGACGAACAGGCAGCCGCGATCTTCGTTCGGCCGCAGGCTGCACCAGCCGTTGGACAGCGCCTCGGGCAGCATCGGCACCACGCGATCGGGAAAATAGACCGAATTGCCGCGCAGCTTGGCCTCGCGATCGAGCGCCGAGCCGGGCTTCACATAGAACGCCACGTCGGCGATCGCGACGACGATGCGAAAGCCCGGCCCGGACGGTTCGGCGTACACCGCGTCGTCGAAATCGCGGGCATCCGCGCCGTCGATCGTGATCAACGGCACGGCGCGCAGGTCGGTGCGCTTGCCGGGCGGCGCAGCGCGGGCGCGCTTCGCCTCATCGAGCGCGGCTTGCGGAAACTCCACCGGAATGCCGAGCGAGGCGATCGCGATCAGGCTGATCGACCGCGCATCGCCCATCTTGCCGAGACGTTCGACGATTCGCACCGGCTTCGGGCCAAGGCCGAACGCAGGCAGCGGGGTCGCGCGCACCACGTCGCCGGTTTCGGCACCGCCGGTCTCGCCGGCAGGCACCTGCCATTCGGCGCGGCTCCTGCGCTCGACCGGCTCGACCCAGCCGCCCGCCCGCTCGGCGCGAAACACGCCGATCACGGTTGCCGGCTCGTCGTCGAGCCGTTTGAGCGTACGTCCCTCGTAACGATCGCCATCGATCCGGCGCAGCCGCGCCAGCACGCGGGCACCGGGGGCGAGTGCCGCGTGGCCGCGCCGTTCGGGTTGCATGAAAACGATCGGCGGCCGTCCCGGCTGAGTCCAAGGCACCGGGCGACCCATCGGGTCGCCATCCCGATCGGTGCCGGTGATTTCCACCACGCAGCGTTCCGGCAAGGCTTCGGCGGCGCGAATCCGCCTGCCGCCGGCGCGGACCAGCGCGCCCTCGCGCTCCAGCCCGCGCAGCATCGCCCGCAGTGCCTGCCTGTGCTCCGGGGCGACGCCGAATGCCCGCGCGATGTCGCCCTTGCCGAGCCGCGTTCCCGCCTCGGCGATGAAATCGCGCAGCGTCTCGGCGCTCGGCAGGGCGGCGCCATGCTTCGGAGCGGGTTTGCGGGTCATGGAGTCATCCCGATCCGCTGTTCCAATGCCCGGTTGCCGCGCATCATCGCGCGGACGCTCGGAATCCCTGCAGGTGCGGCTGATCGGTCCAATTCTCGTGCCATAAGAGCAATGTGGCCCGCCGACAACGCCGATGCAGCATATCTCCCCGGATGTCGCTGCAAGTTTTCCGGCTATGGCGTTCTTGCCACGGTTTCGTTCTCAAGCGCCGCGTTGAACAGGGCGCCGAACAGCAGCGTATAGGCGGTGAGATAGAACCACATCATCAGCCCGATGATCGTGGCGAGCGGCCCATAGGTGCGGCTATAGGCGGCGAATTGCCCGACATAGACGGCGAATCCATAGGACAGCGCGAGCCAGACCAGGATGGCGAGCGTGGCGCCAGGGGCAACCTTATGCCCCGGAGCCCGCTCGAACGCCGGACCATAGCGATAGAACAAACCAAGGGCGAGGCCCATGAAGCCCACCAGAATCACACCCCCGATGATCACCGCGAACAGTGCCGAATCGTCGCCGAATCCGAAGAACGAGAATGCCAGCGGCAGCACCACGAGCACGCCGATCGCGATGATCGCGCCGACGATGGCGAGCAGCGTCATGCCGAGGGTCACCAGTTGAAATCGAATGACGCCCCGCGTTTCTTCCTTCTTGTGGATCACGTTGAGCGCGTAGATCAGCGATTTCGTGCCCGACGCCGCCGAATAGAGGGTGAACGCGAGCGATATCGCAAGCCCGATGCCGAGGCTGGTCTTGCCGCCGGACACCAGATGCTGGATGCGCCCGGCGATGAGCTGAAACGCCGCCGGCGGCATGAAATGCTTGAGATAGAGCAATTGCGGCTCGACCGAGATCGGGTCGAACATCAGCCCATAGAGCGAGATCAGGGTGGTGATTGCCGGAAACAGCGCGAGCGTCGCGTAGAAGGCACAACCGGCGGAGACGAGTGACATCTCCCCGCTCAGCAGCGCCCAGAACGCCGCGACCAGCCCGCGCCACCAGGGCGCGAGGCGGCCCCGGACGCTCATCCACGCGCCTCCAGGAAAGCGTGGATCGCGTCGATCGTGGGCTGGTCCATCAAGGCCGGCGCGTGGCCGCATTCGGACACGGTCAGGGTCGCCGCGCCGTCGCTCGCCATGCGTTCGAAAACCGGCTCGGTCAAAAGATCGCTCTCCGCCCCGCGGATCGCGAGCACGGGCACGCTCACCTGCCGCCAGATCGGCGACAGATCGGCATCGAGCGGAATCGCGGCGCGCAGCGGCTCCGCGATTTTGGGATCGTAATGCAAGGCGAAACCGCCGCCCTCGGTCCGGCGGGCCGAATACCGCGCGAGATGCGCCCATTGCGCATCGCTCAGCTTTCCGAACGGCGCGTGGACCATGCGCAGATGCGCCTCCAGCTCCGCCATGGCGGCGAAACGTTCCGGGGTCTTGGTCATGTAGTCGCGGATGCGGGCCAGCGCCGCCGCCGGAATCTGCGCGCCGACATCGTTGAGCACAAGCCGGGTGACCGGCGTATGCTTCGCGGCGGCGATCATCATGCCGCAGATGCCGCCGAGCGAGGTGCCGACCCAGGCGACCGGCTTGTTCAGAAAAGCGAGCAGATGCGCCAGGGCAATCACATAGGAGGGCGGCTGATACAGCGCCGCGTCGCCGAGCCAGTCCGATTTTCCGCGCCCTGGCAGATCCGGGCAGATCACGTGGAACCGATCGGCCAGCGCCTCGGCGAGCGGATCGAAATCCCGGCCGGTCCGGGTCAGGCCGTGAACGCAGACAACCGCCTCCGCCGCCGGATTGCCGAACTCGACGAAGGCGAGACGATGAAAATCCGTCCCCAGCAGATAGGGCACGAAGCCTTGGCGCGCCATCGCCCGCGCCGCCTAGATCACGCCGTCGCGACGCAACGCCGCGCGGTCGGTTTCGCTCAGACCCAGCATATCGGTCAGCACCTCGTCCGTATGTTCTCCCAACATGGGAGGCGGCAGGCGATAATCCACCGGGGTTGCCGACAACCGCACCGGATTGGCGACCAGTCTGACCGAAGTGCCGTCGGGCCGGGCCATATCCACGAGATTGCCCCGCGCAATCACCTGGGCGTCGGCAAAAACCTGTTCGAGCGTGTTGATCGGCCCGCAGCCGATCTTGAGCGCCTCCAGCCGGCCGAGCCACCAGGAAGACGAATGCGCGGCGAGCACCGGCGTCAGCGTTTCGGTCACCAGGGCCCGGTTGGCGACCCGCGCCGCATTGGTCGCGAACCGTTCATCGCCGCACAGATGGTCGAGGCCGAATTCCCGGCAGAACCGCGCGAAGGTGGGATCGTTGCCGATCGAGAGGACGATATGGCCATCCTCGGTGGCGAAGACCTGATAAGGCACGATGTTCGGATGCTGGTTGCCCAGCCTTGGCGGGTTCTGGCCGGTCGCCAGATAGTTCATCCCCTGATTGGCGAGCCAGGCCACATGGGTATCCAGCATGCCGATATCGATATGCTGGCCCTGCCCGGTGCGTTCCCGGTGGCGCAGGGCGGCGAGCACCCCGATCGCGCCGTAAAGCCCGGCAAACAGATCGGCGACCGGCACGCCCACCTTCATCGGCGCTCCGTCGGGTTCGCCGGTAAGCGACATGATCCCGCCCATCGCCTGGATCAGGCTGTCATAGCCGGGCCGCTCCGCATAGGGGCCGGTCTGGCCGAATCCGGTGATCGAACAATAGATCAGGCCCGGATGCTCGGGCGCGAGCTGCGCATGGCCAAGCCCGTAGCGCGCCAGCGTGCCGACCTTGAAGTTCTCGACCAGGATGTCGCTCCGCGCGATCAGCGCGCGGGCGATAAGCTGGCCTTCCGGCTGCGCGATATCCAGCGTGACCGAGCGCTTGTTGCGGTTGGTCCCGGCGAAATAGGCGCTCTCCGCCGTCCCCGGCATGGAAGGCGGCACGAAACCGCGCGTGTCGTCGCCCGAGCCGGGTTTCTCGATCTTGATGACCGCGGCGCCGAGATCGGCCAGCATTTGCACGCAGCTCGGCCCGGCGAGCACGCGGGTCAGGTCGAACACCGTCAGCCCGGCAAGCGGACCCGATGGCTGACGGCTTTCGGCATTGACGGTGCCCGGCATGCGATTCCTCCCGAAACTGGCTGCCGGCATAGCGGAACCGCCGGTTTCGGGTCAAAGCGGGCCGGCAACCCGATCAGCGGGTTTTGCGGCGCGGCGGCGGCCGGCACGCTCGCAAGGCAAGCCGCACCAGCCGGTTCGCCATGAACGGCAAACCGGCCCGCTCGGCATCCTGCGCGAGTGAGATCAGCCGGTCGGTCAGAATCAGCGGGCTGACGGTGGAGGCGTTGCGCTCGGCGATTTTCGTAGCGGCATGATCTTGCATCGGGGCTATTCCTTCATCGCAACAGCCATTTTGGCTGCCCCCCCCGATCATGGCCCCGATCCGATTACCGTCCGGTTAACGAAATCAACCCGGTCAGAAAAATTGTTGTCCAGCCACTCCGCTCTCAAGCTGCGTTGAGGAGTTGATCTGTGGGGAGGAGGGTTTCGCCGATTGCCTCGGCGACGGCGGGATGGGCGATGCGGCCCTCGGCGACGTTCAGCCCGGCGCGCAGATGGGCATCCTCGCGCAGCGCCGCCTTCCAGCC
>NZ_JAIMBZ010000003.1:0-239192 GCF_025499445.1 Acidiphilium sp. AL | reverse complement strand
TTGGCAAGAGATTTCGGCGGCGCGCAACAATCGGAATCGGAACCGGGCCGCCAGGATTCCTTCCGGAATGCCGACAGGCCTCAATCGATTCTTCGGCTAAATGGCGCCTGCGGCCTCAAAATGAGGGGAGACATGAGGCGATGCGGACGATTTTCAGCCGGACCTTGTCGAGATTGACGGTGGAAATGCCGATCGTGGATGGCGATGAGGCGGGGATGAGGTAGTGCCCGACATCGGCGATGAGCTGGGCGCGGCGATCACGGATCGCGACCGGGATTTTGGTTTCGCTCGGCAGGGTGGTGCCGGCCTGGAGCGGCAGACCCGCGCGCAGGATCACCCTGGTCGTGTGTCCGGCGGGCAGGCCGTCGATGCAGAGATCGCCGTTTTGCTCGGTGATTGCGGCTCCCTTCACCGGGGGCGTGAAGATCACCCAATCCGCCGGGTGAAAATCGGGCGCGCTGCCGAGCTTGACGTTGAACGCGATGCATGCGCTGGTCGGGAAGCGGTTGGCATGGACGGTGAGCTTGCGGACCCGGATGCCGAAAGTCTTGGATGCTTCGGCGAGTTCGTGCTTGATGAGATCATCGTCGGGATAGGCGCGCCGCATCGCCGCGAGAAGATCGATCCGCGCGAGGTTGTTGTTTTGCAGGCGCAGCCCTTTGGCGATCAGAAGCAGAGCGCGCTTGGCGGTCGTGGCATCGGCACCGTGCGTTTCGTTCAGTTCATAGGCGATAAAGGCGGCCGTTTCGACGGTGCGGGCATCGGCCGTTTTGCGGCGGGAGGAGGCGGTGGCGAGTGCCAGCCAGAGCGATGGATGGTTCTCATCGCCCAGACGCAGCCGCTTGCGATAGAGGGAAGACGCATTCGGCCAGTCCTGATCGTCGTATGCCTGTTTGGCCTGCCTGGTCAGATCGGCACGGCGCGCGGCGAGGCCGGCACTGTTCCCGGCCGTCGGCTGATTGCCGAAAGCCTGGAACTGGCGGGCATTTTCGCCAAGTCCGGGGAGCAGATGGCGCAGGAACACAGTAGATGGTGGCGCGGAGCCGCCCGCGCGGGCAGTCTGCGACAATGCGACGGATGCGACAACGAAGCAGAGCAACCAGGCCAGCAAAACTCCGATTCGCCGGTGGTTGCGCATCCCATGGCTCCCTGTTCGCCGATTGTTATCGGGACGATACAGGGAAACCGCAACGGAGTCACACTGCTCAGCTCCGCCTGCCGTAGCCGCCGCCGCCAGGGGTCGCGATGCCGAATATGTCGCCGGGCGCGATGCTCGCCTCGGCCCGGCCCGACAGGGTCTCGCGCGTGCCATCCGCCCGCTCGATCCATTGCAGGCCGACCGCGCCATCCGCCCCGCCGTCGAGCCCGAACGGCGGCACCACGCGGCGGGACGCGACGATCACCGCCGTCATCGGTGCATGAAAGCGCAGCCGGCGGACCGCGCCATCGCCGCCGCACATGGCACCCGCGCCGCCGGAGCCGCGCCGGATCGAAAACTCCTCGACCGTGACGGGATAGTTCAGCTCCAGCACTTCGGGATCGGTCATCCGCGTGTTGGTCATGTGGGTGTGAACGGCGGAAGCGCCGGCGAAGCCCGGACCCGCGCCGGCACCGCCGCAGATGGTTTCGTAATATTGGCGTTGCGCATCGCCGAACAGAAAATTATTCATCGTCGCCTGGCTGCACGCGACCGCGCCGAGCGCCCCGAACAGGGCGTTGCACACCGCCTGGCTCACCTCGGTATTGCCGGCGACCACCGCCGCTCCCGGCGCGGGGGCGAGGAACGAGCCTTCGGGAATGATCAGGTCGATCGGTTCGAGGCAGCCCTCGTTGAGCGGAATATCCTCGCCGACCAGGCAGCGGAACACGTAGAGCACGGCGGCCTGGGTGATCGCGCGCGGGGCGTTGAAATTGCCCTTGTGCTGGGTGCTGGTGCCGGTGAAATCGACCGTCGCGCGCCGCGCCGCGCGATCCACCGCGACGCGCACCGAGATGACGCTGGAATCGTCCATCCGATAGGTGAATCGCCCGTCGCCGATGCGGTCGATCACCCGGCGCACATGTTCGGCCGCATTGTCCATCACATGGCGCAGATAGGCCGCGACGAGCGGCCAGCCGTGTTGCGCGACGATGGCATCGAGACCCATTGCCGCCGCGCGATTGGCGGCGATCTGCGCCTTGATGTCGGCGATATTCTGATCCGGGTTGCGTGCCGGGTAGCGCGCCGAGAGAAGCAGGTCGCGAAATGCGTCTTCCCGAAACCTGCCCTGTTCGACCAGTAAAAAATCGTCGATCAGCACGCCTTCCTCGATCAGGGTGGTCGCATTCGGTGGCGTCGATCCTGGCGTGATGCCGCCGACATCCGCGTGATGGCCGCGGGCGCCGGTGAAGAAGCGGATTTCCGCGCCATTCGGGTCGAACACCGGGGTAATCACGGTGATATCGGGCAGATGGGTACCGCCGGCGCTCGGGTTGTTCAGCGCGATCACGTCGCCTGGGCGCAGCGTTCCGCCGCGGGTTTTGAGAACGTGGCGCACGCTCTCGCTCATCGAGCCGAGATGCACCGGAACGTGCGGAGCGTTCGCGACCAGCCGCCCGGCGGCATCGAACACCGCGCAGGAAAAATCCAGCCGCTCGCGAATGTTCACGCTCTGCGCCGTGTTCTGCAACACCGCGCCGGCCTGTTCGGCGACGCTCATGAACAGGTTGTTGAACAGTTCGAGCAGCACCGGATCGGGCGGCGCATTCGCATCCGGCGCGCGGCGGCGCGCTTCGGTGAGGCGGCGCAGGATCAGATTGTCGGGCGGCGCGATCTCGGCGATCCAGCCAGGCTCGACGATGGTGGTGGCATTGGCGTCGCAGATCATCGCCGGGCCGGGAATCGAATCGCCGAGACGCAGATCGGTGCGATCGAACACGTCGGCGCGATGCGATTCTCCCCGGCTCCAGATCGATACGGTGTCGATCGGGGCGAGTATCGCGTCGCGGGGCGGCGGGGCTTGTTCGCTGACGCTTTCGCCCGGCGCGATCGCTTCCACCGAGACGGCATCGACGATGATCGTGCGCTCCGGAATCGCGAAGCCGAAGCGCGTTTCATGCGCTTTGGTGAACGCCATCTCGCGATCATCGGCATCGGCGGCGATCGGCAGGATCGCCTCGGTCGCTTCATAGCGCAGATGAAGCTGGGATACGATGCGGACGGTGACGGGATCGCTGCCCTGGCCGACGAGCACCGCGTGTGCCTCGTCCGAAAGTTCGTTGATCGCCGTTGCGATATCGGTCTCGGCCTCGCCGAGCACCCGTTCGATCGCGCGCTGGCGCACGGTGCCGAGTTCGGCGAGCCCCATGCCGAATGCCGAGAGCACGCCGGCGAATTTATGGATGAACACGGCATCCATCCCGAGCGCCTCGGCGACCAGGCAGGCGTGCTGGCCGCCGGCGCCACCGAAACAGGCGAGCGCGAAACGCTGCGGGTCGCGGCCTTTCTGGATCGAGACCTGCTTGATCGCCTTGACCATGTTGGCGATCGCGATGTCGAGAAATCCCTCGGCGATTTGCTGCGCGCTGCGGGCGATGCCGGTCGCGCGCCCAACCTCCCTTGCGACGGTGGCAAACCGCGCCTGCACGATCTCGGCATCGAGCGGAGCATCGCCGTTGGGGCCGAACACGGCGGGGAAGCGGCGCGGCTGGATTTTGCCGAGGCAGAGATTGGCATCGGTTACCGTGAGCGGCCCGCCGCGCCGATAACAGGCCGGTCCCGGATTGGCGCCGGCGGAATCGGGGCCGACACGAAAGCGCGCGCCGTCGAAATGCAGGATCGAGCCGCCGCCGGCCGCAACGGTGTTGATCGCCATCATCGGCACGCGCACCCGTGCACCGGCGATTTCGGTATCGAAGCTGCGCTCGAACGCGCCGTCATACAGGGCGACATCGGTGGATGTGCCGCCCATGTCGAAGCCGATGATGCGTGCGAAACCGGCTGCTTCGGCCGAGCGCGCCGCGCCGACGATGCCGCCCGCCGGGCCGGACAGGATCGCATCCTTGCCCTCGAAGCTGGAAGCTTCGGCGAGACCGCCATGCGACTGCATAAAATAGAGTTTTGCGCCGTCCAGCGCTTTTGCCACCCGGTCGACATAGCGGCGCAGGATCGGCGACAGATAGGCATCGACCACCGTGGTGTCGCCGCGCGGCACCAGGCGCAGCAGCGGACTGACGATGTGACTCGCCGAGACCTGCGAAAAGCCGATCTCTCGTGCGATGTCCATAAGGCGCCGCTCATGCGCTGGATTTTTCCAGCCATGCATCAAGGCGATCGCGACGGCCTCCACGCCGTCCGTCTTTGCGGCCATCAGCGCATCGCGCGCTGACGCTTCGTTAAGTGGCGCGGTCTCCTGGCCGTCGACGCCGATGCGGCCGTCGATCTCGATCACCGTTTCGTAGAGCATCGAGGGCAAAGTGATCGCGAGATCGAATAACCGTGGCCGCGCCTGGCTGCCGATGCGCAGCACGTCGCCGAGGCCCCGGTTGATGACCAGGACGGTGCGCGTGCCCTTGCGTTCGAGCAGCGCATTGGTCGCGACCGTGGTGCCCATGCGAACCGAATGGATGCGCTCGGCCGGAATCGGGTCGCCGGGGGCGATTCCGAGCACATTCCGGATCCCGGCGATCGCCGCGTCGTCGTAGCGCTCGGGGTTCTCGCTGAGCAGCTTGCGCGTGACGAGGCTTCCGTCCGGCGCGACGGCGATCAGATCGGTGAAGGTGCCACCGCGATCGATCCAGAATCGCCAGCTTGCATCGGCCTCGCTCATCAAACGGTCTCCGGGGCGGGAATTTCCGCGTCGAGCGCGCGGTTCATGGTTTCCGGCAGGCTGAGTGCTGCGATCGCAAATAGCGCATAAGCGATCACCGCGAAGATCGCGACGGCGGCACCGAGCGGCAAGGTCCTGGCCGCGAAACCGATCAAGGTGGGAAAGAACGCCGCCATCCCACGTCCGAAATTATAGCAGAATCCTTGCGCGGTCGCACGGATTTCGGTTGGAAACAACTCGGAGTAGAACGCACCCATGCCGCTGAAGATGCCCGAAGGGAAGAAGCCAAGCGGGAAGCCGAGAAACAGCATCGCCTCATTCGAGATCGGCAGATAGAGATAGCACACCGCGATGACCGCCGAGCCGACCGCGAACAGGATGAAATTCGGCCGCCTGCCGATTTTGTCGGTGAGGATTGCGCTGGTGATGTAACCCACCAGCGAGCCCGCGATGATGACGGCGAGATAGGCGCCGCTGCCGAGAATGGTCAGATGGCGCTGCACGCGCAGAAAGGTCGGAATCCAGGTGGTGATCGCGTAATATCCGCCCTGGGCACCCATGGCGAGGAGCGAACCGCGCACCGTGAGGTTGAGGAAGCGCCGCGAGAAAATCGCGGAGGGGCCGGTCGACCGGCCGCGTTCGCTGGAACGCATTTCGGTGAAGATCGGCGATTCCGGCACCATCCGGCGGATCAGGAACACCAAGGCGGCAGGCGCCAGGCCGACGAAGAACAGAACCCGCCACGCGATATCGGGCGGCAGGATTTGCAGAATGATCGTCGCCGCGATCGCCGCGACGGCCCAGCCAATCGCCCAGGAGCTTTGTACGAAACCCACCGCGCGGCCACGGAAGCGGGTGGCGATCACTTCGCCCATCAGCACCGAGCCGGCCGCCCATTCGCCACCGAAACCGAGCCCCTGCAAACCGCGTGTTATCATCAGTTGCTCGGGCGACTGGGTGAAACCGCAAAGAAAAGTGAAGATCGCATACCACAGGATGGTAATCTGCAGCACGCGCACCCGGCCGATGCGGTCGGCCAGAATGCCGGCGATCCAGCCGCCGGCAGCGGAGAGCAGGAGCGTCACGGTCGCGATTTCACCAGCCTGCGCGCTGGTCATTTTCCAGACCACGAACAGGGAGGGAATCACGAAGCTGAAAATCATCACGTCCATGCCGTCGAGCGCATAGCCGCCATAGCAGGCCCAGAAGGTGCGCTTTTCGTTGCGCCCCATATTTCCATACCATTCGAACATTGTCGTCTCCTTCCATCCAGGGTTTGCGAGGTCGCGTGACTGGCGGCTTCGAAATCCCCGTTTGGGGTGTTATTGATTGATGGGGCAGAATTGCTCGGGCAGATCGGTGATGAGCATGCAGCCCGGCGCATGGGTAATCGCGAAGGGCAGCCGAGCCTGCTCCAGCGCCGATTGGCTGGTCACGCCGCAGGCCCAGAATACCGGCACGTCGCCCGGTGCGAAATCCACCGCGTCGCCGAAATCCGGGCGCGCGAGATTGGCGATACCGATTGCGATCGGGTCACCGATATGCACGGGCGCACCATGCATGTCATGAAATCGCGCGGTCACGGCAATGGCGCGCCGTGCATCCTCGGGGCTCATCGGCCGCATCGAGACCACGAGCGGCCCGCCGAACGGGGGCGCCGGCCTGGTGAGAATGGTCGTGCGATACATTGCGACGTTGCGGCCCTGCTCGATATGGCGGAGCGGGATTCCCGCTGCGAGCAGCGCGCGCTCGAAGGTGAAGGAACAGCCGAGCACGAAGGTCACCAGATCGCCGCGCCACAGGGCGGTGATGCCGGTGGGTTGTTCGGTGCAGACGCCATCGTGGAACACGCGGTAGCGCGGCAGGTTGGTGCGGATGTCGATTGCCGAGCCGAGCGGTGCGAGAGTCGGATCGCCCGGTATGCCGACATGGATCAGCGGACAGGCTTGGGCATTGGCGCGGCAGAAGGTTTCGAACGATGTCGCGAATTCCGCTGGCAGGATCACGATATTGCCTTGCACGAAACCCGGCGCGAGCCCGGCGGTGGTATCGGCGAACGCACCGGAGGCGGCAAGCGCGCGGGCGGCGGCGGGCGACTGGTTCGTCAAACTTCGAATATCCATGCGCAACCTCCGTTTGCCCCGATCCGGCCAGCATAGGAGGTCTGTATCGATCACATCAAATTGTCATTTCTTATTCATTTTGATAGTCAATTTGGATCAAAATCGCGCCGCCATCTCGCGCGCCTGGTTGGCTACCATGGCGGCGAGGCGTGCGCCCGGCCCGTCGAGATAGCTCGCGGCAAATCGCAGCGTCGGCAGCTTCACCGTGGTGTTCAGGATACGCAGACGCCCGCTCGCCAGTTCGTCGCGGATGGTGACCGGCGGAATCGCACCGATGCCTATGCCGTCGGTCGCGAGCCGCACGATCGAGGCGAGCGACCCGTTACCGAACAGCCGCACCGGACCGAGGGTGGGATCTTTGAACAGGGCAGAAATTTGCTGATAGGGCTGGGTTCGGCTCGAATAGGTTAGGATCGGCCACGCGGCGAGATGCCTGAGTTCGAGTAGCCCATCGTCGAGCGGCAGCGTTGGTGCCGCCACCCATTCCAGCGGATAATCACAGAGGGACATAGTCACCGCTTTGGCCGGTGCGAGTCCATCGAGCATAAAGGCGAGATCGAGTTCGCCGCGGTTCAACCCATCTTGTAGCGTCGCCGAAATATCCACCGAGATATCGAGCCCGACGCCGGGATGGGTCTGAAGCAGATCCCGCACCAGTTCCGACAGCCATGTATGCACCAGGGTTTCCGAAACGCCGAGCCGTACCGTGCCGGTCAGCGCTTCCGCCCCTTTGAGCGAGACCAGAAGCGTCTCGTGCAGGCGCAGCATATGTTCGGCGTGCTTGAAAAAGGTGAGGCCGCGCGCGGTGAGCGTGACCGGCTTGCGCCGCCCGCGCTCGAACAGGGAGATGTTGTATTGTCGCTCGATCTGGGCGATGCGGTTGGAAATCGCCGGCTGGGTGGTGTTCAGCCGCGTCGCCGCCTTGCGGAAACCGCCGAGCTTGACGATCCAGTAAAGGACTTCGAGGTCCCGGAATTCGACCATTCGGCGTTCAGCGTGTCCCGCCGGGCACCCAGAGGATGTCGGTCCTGCCGTCATCGTTTAGGCTGCGCGCCAGCACGAACAGAAAATCGGACAGGCGGTTCATGTAGGGAACCAGGACCGGCGAAACCGGCTCCGCGGCGGCGAGGGCGACGAGGTCGCGTTCGGCGCGGCGGGCGACGGCGCGGGCGAGATGAGCGCGCGATGCGGCTTCGGTCCCGCCCGGCAGCACGAAACTGCGCAAGGGGGCCAGCGAGACGTTCAGTGCCGCTACCGCATCATCGAGCGCGAGCAGGTAGGTTTCGGTCAGCTTGGGGCCGGGGCGGTCGATGCCGGGGGTGGCCAGATCGGCGCCGAGATCGAACAGATCGTTCTGGATGCGGGCGAGAATGCGGTCGATCGATGGCCGGTCCGCGCAGACGACGCGCAACGCGCCGATCGCCGCATTGGCCTCATCCAGCGCGCCGAACACCTGGATGCGGGCGGCATCCTTGCGCAGACGGGAGCCGTCGGCGAGCGAGGTTTCGCCGCCGTCGCCGCCGCGCGTGACGATGCGGTCGAGCTTTACCATGACAGGTGCCTCATACGACCAGAACCCCTTGATGTTTCGCCTTATGATCCGGCTCGACATGGATCGTGATGACCACGCCGGGCATTTCGGTCTTCAAGGCGGCCTCGATCCGGTCGCAGATATCATGCGCCGCGGCAACCGCCATTTCGCCCGGAACGACCAGATGGAATTCGAGGAAGCTCGACCTGCCGGCCTGGCGCATTCGCATGTCGTGGGCTTCGAGCGCGCCGGTCGCATGGGTGGCGACGAGGCCGCGGATGCGTGTCACGATGTCGGGCGGCGGGGCCCGGTCGAGCAGCAGGCTGAGTGAGCGCAGGATGGTGCGGCCGCCGATCACCGCGATCTGGATGGCGATGGCGACGGCGATCAGCGGGTCGAGGATCGGGATATCGGCCAGAACCGCGAGGGAAAGGCCGATGACGATGCCGATGGTGGTGATCGCATCGGCGATCAGATGCGCCTGATCGGCGGCGAGAGCCGGATAGCGCCTCGATGCGCCCGAGCGGCTGAGCACCACGGCCCAGAGCGCGTTCAGAACGCCGCCGGACGCGTTGAGGGTGAGGCCGAGCCAGGGTGAAGCCGGCAGATGCGGCGCGAGAATGGTTGCCGCCGCGCGTTGCAGGATGAGCACGGCGGCGAGGACGATCATGCCGCCCTCGGCCATCGCGCTGAGCAACTCGGCCTTGGCGTGACCGTAGGGATGCTCGAAATCCGCCGGTTTCGCGGCGGTTTTCAGCGCATAGAACACCATCAGCGCGGCGAACACGTTGACCAGCGATTCCAGCGCGTCGGAATAGAGGGCGGCGGAGCCGCTGACCTGCCACGCGGCGGCCTTCAGGCCGAGCACGAGAATGCCGATGCCAAAACTTCCCAGGGCAAAGCGCAGCGGTGCGGTCATGTCCGGTCGGGGGGATTCCTCGGTGAGGCGTTTCCCATAGACCAGCTTGTGCCCGATTACACCCCGATTCGCCCGCTTATGCCGAACAGGAAGTTCTGGCCGGGAATCTGCAATCCGTTGACCGGCTCGAATGGCGAATTGAACAGATTGCGGCCGGTCGCGAACACGGTGAGGGCAGGGGAGATACGGAAACTGACCGTCAGGTCTGCGATGGTGCCGGATTTGGCGAGGCCGATGCCGGCGGGGTAGCCGGAATTATTGGTCAGATAATCGGAAAATCGGCCAATATAACGGAGTTCAGGGTCGATATTGAGGCGCGGGATCGGCCGGATGTCGAGCAGGGCCGATCCGGCATTCTCCGGGCGGCGCAGCAGCTCGGCGCCGGTCGCACCGTCGCGCGCGATGGTGCGGGTGTAGCTGAACTTTGCTGCGAACCAGGCTGCCGGATGAAGATCGATCTCGGTCTCGACGCCGCGGATATGTGCGACCGCGACGTTCTGCTCGGTCGAGAATACAGGTGAAATCTGAACATATTCGATCAGATTATTGATATTGTTGTGAAAATAATCGACAGAAATGGTCGCGAACCCGTTGCGGCCGAAACCCGCGAGCGTGGTTGTCGCGCCGAACTGGTAGCCCGCGCTACGCTCCGGCCGAAGGGCCGGGTTGCCGCGATAGCCGTAACTATCCACGCCGTGGAGATCGTAGAGCGACGGGGCGAGAAACCCGGTGCCGTAGGAGGCTTTGAAGCGGGTCGATAGCGCTGGGATGGCAAGAACCGCGCCAATCCGGCCGGTCATCACGTTGCCGTAGCCCGAAACGCCATCGTCGCGCAGGGCGGTCATCAGCGACAGGTCGTGGAACAGAGTGCCCTGCGCGCCGGCGTGGAACGCGGTGATGCGCTGGCTGGCGTTCACGCTGGAGAGGTAGGGCGAGCCGAAGAAACTCTCATTCACGTTCTGGTTCGCGGTGTCGCGATCCTGCTCGAAGCCGGCGACCAGCGCGGCATCGCGCAGCGCGCCGAGCGGTTGCAGGCGCAGCACGTTGTTGAACTGGATGACGGTCCGGTCGCTGGCGTAGGAGCTGTTGCCGGCGAACCCGTTGGGGTCGGCCGGGTCAAGCAGGGCCAGATAGCGCCGGTCGTCCTGCACATGGGACACGTAGAGCGAGGTGATCAGATGCCGGTCGAGCAGGTGGGATTTCACCCCGAAACGGATGAATACCTGGGAATCGTAGTTGTTTTCATAGGGATCATCGAAGGCGGGATAGCCGAGATCGGGGTAGGTGGAGCCGGTCTGGCGGGCGCGCACGATCAGCGAGACGCGGGTGCCGGCGACCGGCGTGTAGCCGAGATTCAGCGAGCCGAGCTTGTAGCGGAACGGGTTGCGCACCGCCCGATAGACCGAAAGGCGCCGTGCCAGACTATCGAAGCCGGCCTGTTCGATCAACGATCCGGTGATCGCGTAATCGAAGGCGCCGCTGCGGCCGGACAATGTGGCGCTGCCTTGGCCCTGGCCGGGAAAACCGCCGGCGATATCGTAATCGACATGCGGCGCGCCGGTGCCGCGTCGGGTGATCATGTTGATCACCCCGCCGATCGCGCCCGAGCCATACAGGCCGGACATCGGGCCGCGCACCACGACGATGCGGGCGATATCGGCCAGTCCATCCACGCCGAAATTGAACAAGCCATTGGACACCGAGGGATCGTTGACCGGCACGCCGTCGAGCAAGACCAGGACATCCTCGGAATTGCCGCCCTGGACGAACACGCTGGCCGCACTGCCCGGACCGCCCGAGGGAACGACGTTCAGTCCCGGCACGGCGGAGAGCGCCTGGGTCAATGTGGTGTCGCCCCGGCGCCGCATTTCGGCCGCGGTAATCACCGTGACGCTGGCCGGGGTGTCGGCAAGCGGGGTGGGTACATAGCTCGCGGTAACGGTCTGGATCGGAACTGTGCCGGACGGGACGGTTTGGGCCTGGGCGCACAGGCCAAGAATCGGCGCGCACAGGATAGTGCAGGAGAGGCGGCGCATCACGTGTCTCCGCGGTCGGTCGCCCATGACAGGGCGACGGTATGATGACGGCGACAGACGGCCTTGGGAGTTTCACCCTTCGCGTTCGATCCACCCCGCCCGAATGCGCGCACATCGTCTCGATGCCGGCCGGTCTCCTGGCTCGCGGGTCATGAAACGATCCGGCCTTCTCGCCCGTGCAAACGGACAATGGCCAATGCTGGATCGCTTTCGCCGCTTACAGTTGCGGGGGCAGCCGCAGCCTGGACCGTGTTTCCGGCCCGTCCTGCATTCCCGTTTCAGCCCTTGCGGGCCACCGTCATCTGGCCGTCCTGTAACCCGCGCGCCGGTTCGGGCGCAAGCGGCAGCCAGACGAGGCAGGTGGTGCCGACGCCCTCGATACTGTCGATGACCAGCCGGCCGCGATGGCGCGAGATCACGTGCTTGACGATCGCGAGCCCGAGTCCGGTGCCCCCGACCGCGCGGGCGCGCCCCTTATCGACCCGGTAGAACCGTTCGGTCAGCCGGGGCAGGTGCTCGCGCGGAATGCCCGGCCCGTCATCGGCTACGCTGACCACGAGTCCCGGCCGGGTGAAATTCGCATCTGGGGCGATCGCGACGCCGACGCGGATCGTGCCGCCGCCATCCGGCGTCTTCGGGTCGGGCTTGATAGCCCCATACTTGGTCGCATTATCGATCAGATTGCCGAACACCTGGGTAAGCTGGCCGGAATCGCCGCGAATCTGAGGAAGGTCGACCGGGATGTCGAGCGCCAGCGTCATTTCGGCCTCGCGCAGGATCGGCTCCATGAAGCCGGCGACCTGACGCAGCACGAGGGCGATGTCGATCATCTCGGTCGGCGGCTGGTGCTCGGTCATTTCGATGCGCGACAGGCTGAGCAGATCGGCGATGATCCGCTGCATCCGGTCGGCCTGCTCGGCCATGATGTTCAGGAATCGCGGCAGCGCCTCGGTGTCGCCCACAGCCGGCCCGCGCAAGGTTTCGATGAAGCCGATCAGGCTGGTCAGCGGGGTGCGCAGCTCGTGGCTCGCATTGGCGACGAAGTCGGCGCGCATCCGTTCGAGCCCGCGTTCCTGCGTGCGGTCGGCGAGCAGCAGATAGAGCGGCGCCAGCCGATCGCCGGTGCCGGCGCGGATGACGATCGCGTCCAGATCGCGCGGGATCGGGGCGGCGAGGGCAAGCGAGATGCGGACCGGCTGGCCGCTGGCTTCCGCCTCGGCGAGGGCGGTGCGCAGGGCGGGATGTCTCAGCAGGGCGGATTCCTCGGTGCCATAGGCGCGCGCCGCGGCCGGATTTCGCCAGATGATCCGCCGTGCGCCGGGCGAACCGTCGAACTGGAACAAGGCGTCGGGCAGCCGGTCGAGCAGTACCTGGCTCGAATCGGCGCCGGTCGCGATTGCCTGACGGCTGCGACGTTCGGTGTCGATCGCGTGGATCGCCGCGAAAGCGAGATTGGTCAGCCCCGGCGTGACCAGCCTGATTTCGCCGGGTGCCGAGGCGGCAATTCCCGCGCCGAACCGGCGCAGATCGCGGGCGAGCACGATCCCCGCGCCGAGCGACCAGACCGCGCAGCCGATCAGGCACACCACGCCTTCCCAGGGCCGCAGAATGCCCGCCATCGTCAGGATGACGACGATCAGCGACGGCGGACCGCCCAGCCACGCGGCGATGGTCGCGATCGGGCGGTTCATGTTTTGGTCAGCTTATCGGCGGTGCGGCCGGCGGCCGCAGGCTGGTCGGCGCCGGCGAGACGATTTGCGGGCCGCCGGGTTCGACCTTGAACACGGCGAGGCCGCGCTGGACATGGCCGTTCGGGTCGAGCCGCAGCACGCCGTCGGCGCCGGAGAAGCCTTCGGGATTGGTCATTACCCGATCGGTGTAGCCGCCCTCGCGGGAGGCGAGAACGGCGATCGCCGCGGCGTCGAACGCGATTTTGTCGATGTCGGGAGGTGCGGAACCGCCATAGCGTGCCTCGAATTTCTGGACGAAGGCGAGCCCGAGCGACGGATCGGGGGCGGCATAGATCGCGCCGCGCAGCGAATCATGCGTCGCCATGGCCCGTGCATCATGGGCCCAGAGCGCCGGGCCGAGCAACTGGATCTGCGGTGGTCCCGCTTCGTAATAGGGCAGTAGCGTGCCGACTTCTGCGAGTTGCTCGCCGGTGGCACCGACCAGAAGCGCGTCGAACGGCGGCGGCGGGAT
The DNA here is from genome assembly GCF_025499445.1 of Acidiphilium sp. AL. NCBI lineage: Bacteria > Pseudomonadati > Pseudomonadota > Alphaproteobacteria > Acetobacterales > Acidocellaceae > Acidiphilium > Acidiphilium sp. AL. Next base: position 225,573 of record NZ_JAIMBZ010000003.1, on the reverse strand, counting down.
TGGTTGGCGTTCCAGCTTCGCGGCGATCAGCCGCCCGGCTTCGGTATCCTGATCGCGCGCCGCGCGGATTTTCGCCTCGATGCTCGCCCCCCTGCTGTCGAAGGCGGAGACGCTGCGCACCGTCTGAGTCAGGCTCGCGAAGGAATGGCCGAAGTAACCGATCTGCGGCGAGGGGCCGCCGAGCGCGTTCACCTTGGCCCGCAGCGCGCTCGCCATCATCCGGCCAAAGGCGTTGTCGGGAAGGATCGCGGCGGTGCGGGTGCGGCCATGATCGGCGGCATAGGCAACGACGCGCCGGACCTGCTGTCCCGGCGAGACGCCGAGCGGCCAAACGCCGGGAGCGCCGACCGTCTCGTCATTGGTGAAGGCAAGTACGTTGACATTGGCGGCGCGCGCGATCGGCGCGACCGCCTGGGTGTCGCCGGCGGTGAGCGGCCCGAGGATCAGCCCATCGCCCGCTGCGATCGCCGCCTGCGCCGCGGCGGCGGCGCCCTGCGGCGTTCCGCCGGTGTCACGCACGTCGAGAGGCGGCGCGCCGGGTGCGGCGAAAGCGAGTTTGACCGATTGTTCGAGCGACTGGCCGATCGGCGCCAGCGGCCCCGACAGTGGCACCAGAAGAGCGACCGGGCCGCTGGTCTTGCCGATATTCGGTATTTCGGCGGACGGTCCCATGCCACCGATCGGGCCGAGACCCGGCAGGCTCGGCATCGGCTCCGAACAGGAGGACAGGAACAGCGATGAGGCGAGCACGGTTGCCAGGGTGAGCGTCAGAGGCGTTAATACGCGGCGTGACATCTGAAACTCCTATACAAACAGCCGAGTCCGTAGCGGATCGCCAGCCCGCCCTTGTGCTGGTTTCCACGCCGATCGGCAACCTCGGCGATATGACACCGCGCGCGGTCGCGGCGCTGCGGGATGCCGATACCATATTGTGCGAGGACACGCGCGTTACAGGGATCTTGCTTGCCGTTCATGGACTGTCGGCACGGTTGCAACCGCTGCACGACCATAACGAGCAGGACCGGATCGCTCCCCTGATCGAGGCGATGCGCGCCGGGCGGCGGTTTGCCCTGGTCAGCGACGCCGGCGCACCGCTGATCGCCGATCCGGGGTATCGGCTGGTGCGCGCGGCGATCGAGGCGAAGCTCGATATCAGTGCGATTCCCGGCCCGAACGCGGCGGTGATGGCGCTCGCCTTGTCCGGCCTGCCGCCGCATCCGTTCCTGTTCGGCGGGTTCCTGCCGCCGCGCTCGGCGGCTCGCCGGTCGGCGCTGCAACGGCTCGCCGATGCCGAGCGAGCGGGGCTGAATGCGACGCTGATTTTCTATGAGGCGCCGCATCGCCTGGCGGCGTCGCTGGCCGATTGCGCCGCCGTGCTCGGCGACCGGCCGGCGGCGGTCGCGCGGGAATTGACCAAGCGCTTCGAGGAGGTCCGGCGCGGCGGCTTGGCCGAACTCACCGCGAATTATCGCGATGTGGCGCCGCGCGGCGAGATCACCCTGGTGATCGGGCCGGCGCCGGATCATGTCGCATCCGACGAGGATCTCGATCGCGCGTTGACCGAGGCGCTTGACACGATGAGCATCAAGGATGCCGCCGCCGAGGTAGCGCGGCGGCTCGGTCTGCCGCGCAAACAGGTCTACGCGCGCGCGCTCAGCCTGCGGGCGACGTCAGGATGAGGCGAAGCAGGCCCGGATGGAGTGCGTAGGGCAGGCCGTAGACGACCCCGATCGCGACGTTCATGGCGATCAGCAGGCTCAAGGCACGCCAGACCGAGAGGCGCAGGCCGGCGCGCAGGATGAACCACTGGTACCAGAACATGTAGAGGACGATGAGGCCGATCGTGACGGCCGTTGCGGCCGGTTGCGGCAATCCGACACTCACCAGACCGCCGCTCAGCACGACTCCGGCAAGGATCAGCGGGAAGATCAGCCAGATCGACCAGTTCAAGGCGGTGCTCGTCATCAGCCAGGTGGCGCCCTGTCCGGTCCGGCGTGCACTCCATTCGGTGATCACCGGCTGGATCAGCACCCCGCATATCCGGGAGAGGAAGATGACCGCGGCGAGTATCCAATGCCCATTGATTCCGATCAGCGCCGAGCCGACGATCGGAAATGCCAGCAAAGGCGCGATCGACGCGGAAAACGCCGTCGTGGTATTGCCGAATTCGCGGATGCCCCCGGCATCGCCGCGGGCGAGGCGGTACAGACCGCGAAGGACATTGCCTTGCATCCGGGCGCGCCCGCGGTTGCCGCTCATCCGAAAACCTCGTCGAGGATCATGCCATAGACGTGAGCGAGATCGCGCAATTCCGCAACGGGCACGGATTCGTCGGTCCGGTGCATGGTGCGGCCGATCAGGCCGAATTCGGCAACCGGACAATAGGCCGCGATGAAGCGCGCATCGGAGGTGCCGCCGCTGGTGTCGAGCTTCGGCTCGATGCCGGTGGCCCGCCGGATCGCGGCGCTTAGCGTCTGGGTGAACGGGCCGGGTTCGGCCAGGAACGCCTCGCCGCCGATGGTGATGGCGCAGTCGGAATCGGGCGCAAAGCGATGGATCGTCTCGGTGATCCAGGTGCCGAGACCAGCGCCGGTATGACGGTCGTTGAACCTTATGTTCAGCGCGGCGCGCGCTTCGTCGGGGATGACATTGCCGACGCGGTTGCCGACATCGACGCTGGTGATTTGCAGGCTGGAAGGCTCGAACCAGGCGGTGCCGGTATCGAGTGGGGTTGCCCGAAGCGCATCAAGTGCGGGGATCAGCCGGTGCAGCGGATTGTCGGCGAGATGCGGATAGGCGACATGGCCCTGAGTGCCGCGCACCAGGATGCGCGCCGAAACCGAACCGCGCCGGCCGATTTTGACCGTATCGCCGAGAGTTGCCCGGCAGGTCGGTTCGCCGACCAGGCAGGCATCCGGCATCGTGGCGGTTTCGGCAAGTCGATCGAGAATGCGCCGCGTTCCGTCGATCGCATCGCCCTCCTCGTCGCCGGTGATCAGCATGGAGAGCGTACCGAACCGGCCGCCGCGCTCACGCCGCGCGGCGAGCGCGGCGATGAAGGCGGCGATCGCACCCTTCATATCGACCGCGCCCCGGCCGAACAGCACGCCGGCCTGTACTATCCCGGCGAAGGGGTCGCATCGCCAGCCCTCGCCGGGTGGCACCACGTCGGTATGGCCGGCGAAGGCAAAATGCGGCGCACCGGCGCCGTATCGCGCGACGAGATTGTCAACCGCGCCGTGCCGCGATGTTTCGATAGCGAAACCGAGACGATCGAGCGCGTCTGCGATCACGCTCTGCGCCCCCGCATCCTCCGGCGTGACCGACGGGCAGCGGATCAGCGCCTGGGCGAGCGGCAGCGGGTCGGTCAGGGTCACGCGCGCAGCAGCTCGTTGATCGCGGTTTTCGACCGGGTCTGGGCATCGACCCGCTTGACGATCACCGCGCAGGCCAGCGACGGGCCGGGCGATCCATCGGGGAGGGGTTTGCCCGGCATGCTGCCCGGCACCACGACGGAATAGGCCGGAACGCGCCCGTACAGAACCTCGCCGGTCGTGCGATCGACGATCCGGGTCGAGGCGCCGAGAAACACGCCCATCGACAGCACCGCGCCGCGCTCGACGATCACGCCTTCGGCGACCTCGGACCGAGCGCCGATGAAGCAGTCATCCTCGATAATCACCGGATTGGCCTGGAGCGGTTCGAGCACGCCGCCCAATCCGACGCCGCCGCTGATATGGCAGTTGCGGCCCACCTGCGCGCAGGAGCCGACGGTGGACCAGGTGTCGATCATGGTGTCTTCGCCGATTCGCGCGCCGACATTGACGAAGCACGGCATCAGCACCACGCCGCGCGCGATATGGGCGGAATGGCGGACAACGGCGCCAGGCACCGCCCGAATCCCTGCTTCGGCGAAGCGCGCAGCGGTCCAATCAGTGAATTTCATCGCCACCTTGTCGAATACCGGCGCGCCGCCGGGGCCCGGCAGCGCCACGTTTTGCATCAGGCGAAACGACAGCAAAATCGCCTGCTTGACCCATTGATGGACCACCCACCCCTGCGGCCCCGGCTCGGCGACCCGAAGATCGCCCCGGTCGAGCAAGGCAAGGGTCTGATTCACGGCGTCGCGCTCGGGGCCTGCCTGCTCCGGCTTCAGCGCATCGCGGCGCTGCCAGGCTGTCGCAATAGCCGATTCCAGGGAGGCATGATCCATCGATGGCGGTTCCGTGCTTGTTGATGCGGGCCGGACCATGAGGAGGCGCGCGAGGGCTGTCAACGGTCCGGTAACCAGCCATTTACTTCTCTGTGCCAGAACCGAGAGCATGAAGGATCATGAGAGCTCGCTTGGCAGATCCCCCGGTTTTGCTGCCGAATCTTTGGTCGGGGTTGAGGCGCGTTGCGGAACATTGGGCCGGCTGCTCGACAGTCTGACCGGTTTGCCCGATGCAGTGACGGCAAGTGCCGCCGCCTGTGCCCTGGTGGCGAGCGAACTCGCCGATGCCGGCATGGTTCTGGCATTTCGTCGGAACAAGGGAGCAAAGCGCCCCGATATCGTTCTCGCCGATTATCCGGCCGGGATCGGACTTGCCGATATCGCCGGCGCGGAAACCATGTCGGCGGCGGTTCCGCTGCGCGAGCATGATTCGGGAGATGCGGGAACCGCAATCCTGATCGCCTGGCGCAGCCGGGGTGATCGGCGGTTCAGTGCGGAGGAGCGGGAACTGCTCGTTCATGTCGCGCCGAAATTCGCGCCTCTGTGCGCCCGGCTGGTCGCGGATCGAGGCCAGCCGCGAACCGGCATTCTCGACCCGGAAACCGGGGTCTGGTCGTTGCCGCCATTTCTCGAACAGGCCGCCCGGCGATTCGACCGGCTCGATGTCGAGGATAGCGTCGGCACCATGTTCGCGTTCGGGTGGGTACGGTGCGATGGCTTGGCGGCTCCCGAGGCATCCTCCATCGTGGTGCGCAACTCGGTTGCCTGTCTTCAGGAGATGCTGAGGCCGGCCGATCTGATCGGCCGCATCGGGCCAACCAGGATCGGCGCATGGTGCGACGGCATCGATCATCTGATCGCCGCCGAACGCGGCGACCGGATCGTGACGAAGCTGGACGCACTGCTCTCCGGTTCGAGCCGTCACGCCGCGATTGGGATCGCCACGCGCTGGCCGCAATCGGGAGACGATCCGGCGACATTGCTTGCCCGTGCCCGGATCGGCCTCGAACAGGCGCGGCTTGCGGCGGCAACCCAGGCAAAGCCCGCCGTCCGCATCTGGCAATCTTCCGATCGTTGAGCCGAAGATGTGATTTCAGCCGCTCGCGGGTCTCACATCGAGGAACCGGCTCAACAGCCAATCGCCGTCGATCTTTTCCTCGGTCAAGGCCATTGCGAGAACCTCGCTGCCGAAAACCGGCGCCGCTAAAATCATATCGGGGCGCACCCTGCGGACCCGCTCAAGGTTTTTTCGCGTGCTGACGGCGGCGACCTTCTTCGCATCAGTACCCATTTCGTGAACCGCGAGAATAACGAAGGCGTTTTCCGAATCGTCGTCGGACAGGGCGAGGATCGCGCGTGCGTGCACGCCGCCCGCTTCGCGCAGCGTGTCGAGTTCGGTGGGGTCGCCGACGATGGTTTCGGCGTCGCCGAAACTTGCATCTTCATCCTCCACGATAACCAGCACGGCCTCGCCGCGCTGGCGCAGCTCGCGCACCGTGTTGCGCGCGAGCACGCCGTTGCCGCTGATGATGAAGTGATTGACCCGCTTCATTTTCCGTCTCCGTGGACCGATCGTTCTGTTGATCCGGCTTTGCAGGACCGGACCGATGACCGCAGTGAGCGCGGTAGCAAAGACGGTGAGCCCGAGGATGATCAAGGAGATGACGAACAGGCGGGCCTCGCCGCTCTTGGGCAGGATGTCGCCGTAACCGACGGTGGACATCGTAACGATTGTGAAATAGAATGCGTCCGGCAGATTGGTGATCGGCGGCGCGAAGCCCGCGCCGAGCAGATACGAGCCCAGCACGCCGTAAATCATCAGCACCAGAACCGAGGTGAGGGCGAACAAGGTGCCGGCCGCGAGCGACGAGCGCCGGAAGGCATCCCGTGCCAGCATCAACGCGACGAGCAGGACACAAATGTAGATCGTCTCGTAGGTCAGGATCGACCCTGAGGTATGGGCGATCGTGAGGATGAGCTGGGCGAGGGTGATTCCCAACGCCGAAAGCCAGGCAATGCGCGAACGCCCGAGCAGGCCGATGGCAATCAGGATTTGCAGGGCACCGACCAAGACCGTCGGCACGCCGGAGAGGATCAGGCGCGGAACGTGCCCCGCGATGGGCTGCAGCGCGTGAAACAGATCGCCGAGCTTGAGGTGCAGATATTCGGCCGCGTAACGCCGGATCGTCGGCAGGATGGCGAATATCCCGGCCCCTCCGACCGCCAGTGCGAGAGGCACCTGGGGAAACCAGAGATCCATTCTGAATCGCCGGTACCAGCGATGGTAGATCAGCCCGATTCGAGGGAATATCGCCCACAGAGTTTCACCCATGCGGCGTGACCGTCTGGCGATGCGCTCGGCCTGTCATGGCCGAAACATAAGCATCATCGGACGGAGCGACAATCAGGCGGTCAGGGCAGGCTGACCTCGAAGCGCTCGATCACGGTATTGGCAAGCAGCCTGCGCGCCATCGCCTCGGCGGTCGCACGTGCGGCAGACGCCTCGGTTTCCGCGAGTTCGATCTCGATCACCTTGCCGACGCGCACCTCGCCGACACCGGCAAAGCCGAGCCCTTCGAGCGCGTGGCCGATCGCCTTGCCCTGTGGGTCCAGAACGCCTTGCTTGAGGGTGACGGTGACGATCGCTTTCACTGCATGATCTCCGGGCCCTTCATGTCGCGCGTCCCCGCCTCGGGCAGGATGCCAAGGCGTTTGGCGACTTCCTGATAGGCTTCCTCGACCCGGCCGAGATCGCGCCGGAAGCGGTCCTTGTCCATCTTCTCGTTGGTCTTGGTGTCCCAGAGGCGGCAATTGTCGGGGCTGATCTCGTCGGCGAGGACGATTCGCATGTCCTCGTTCTCCCAGAGCCGGCCGAACTCGACCTTGAAATCGACCAGCATGATCCCGACGCCGAGGAACAGACCGGTCAGGAAGTCGTTGATTCTCAAAGTCAGATGGACGATGTCGTCCATGTCCTGCGGGCTCGCCCAGCCGAAAGCGCTGATATGCTCCTCGGCGACCATCGGGTCGTTCAGGGCGTCGTTCTTGTAATAATATTCGATGATGCTGCGGGGCAGGCGGGTGCCTTCGGCGATGCCGAGCCTCGTGCTCATGCTGCCCGCCGCGACGTTGCGCACCACGACCTCGATCGGGATGATTTCGACCTCGCGGATCAACTGCTCGCGCATGTTGAGGCGGCGGACGAAATGCGTCGGGATGCCGATTTCGGCGAGGCGCTGCATCAGGAATTCGCTGATCCGGTTGTTGAGTACGCCCTTGCCGGTGATCACGCCTTTCTTCTGGGCGTTGAACGCGGTTGCGTCATCCTTGAAATACTGCACCAGGGTGCCGGGCTCGGGGCCTTCGAACAGGATTTTTGCTTTGCCTTCGTAGAGCTGTCGGCGGCGAGCCATGGCTGAACCTCATGCGTCGGCGGAGGAGGATGGGATCGATGGCCTCCGGGCGGTTGGATATATCAATCCGCGCCGGTTCGCGCCATGGGCGCGATCAGGCGGCCTGTTTTCTGAGCGCGGCGGGAAGCTGCGCGATCGCCTGATCGATCAGAGGCGCATCGCGCGATTCGTCGATCGTCTCGCCAAGCAGCTTTTCCGCGGCCCGGCTGGCGAGCGATGCCGCCGCCTCGCGCACCTCGGCCACCGCGGCGTTTTCGGCGGCGGCGATCCGCTCGAGAGCCATCTGTTCGCGCCGCTTCGCCGCCGCCGCGGCATCGGCCAGCAACTCCTCCGCGAGCCGCTCGGCTTCGCGGCCGGCGAGGGCAAGCATGTCCTTGGCCTGGGCAAGTGCCGCTTCACGCCGCGCTTCGGCATCCCTGAGAATCACCTCGGCTTCCCCGCGCAAGCGCGCCGCCTCGTCAAGCTCGCGCCGGATGGCGGCGCTGCGTTGATCCAGCATGGTGACGACGGCGCCGACGATCTTGCGGCCGAAAAAACCCAGAAAGATCAGAACCGCGATGGTGACCCAGAAGGTTCCCTTGTCCCAGACGATACCGTGCAGGGCGGCATATTCCATGGCGTAATTCCTCTATCCCTGGGCCGAGGCCAGGGCGCGGTCGAGCCGTTCAGGGTCGGCCGGTTTGCCGGCGAGGCGAAGGATCAGGCTGGAGGCGACTTCTCGCGCGACGGGGGCGAGGGCTGCCATGGCCTGCTTCCGCGTGGCGTCGATCTCGGCTTCGGCGCGGGCGAGTTCGGCATCGAGGCGCTGGTTCAGGCGGTCCGACTGCGCGCGTGCGCGTGCCTTGGCGGTGCCGACCGCCTCGGCGATCGCCGCCTGGCTTTCCTCCCGCGCATTGCGGATCGCGAGATTGAGTTCGGCGACCGCGTGTTCGGCCTCGGCCTTGGCATGGCGGGCAACATCGAGGTCGGATTTGATGCGGTTCTGCCGATCCTCGATGACGCTGCCGAGTTGCGGCAGCGCCCAGCGCGAGAGCAGAAAATAGAGAACGATCATGATGATCGCCATCCACACCACCTGCGCGCCGGTCAGCGGGTTGGCGAAGTCCATCTGCGGCATCTGACCGTCGGCCGACGCCAGTGCCGGGGTCGCTGCGAGGGCAAAAGCGGCGAAGATGATCGTCAATCGGCGCATCGTGCGCTGTATCCTTATCCCGGCCGAATCAGGTGAACAGGATGATCAGCGCGATGACCAGCGCGTAGAGCGCCACCGCTTCGGTTAGCGCGAAGCCCAGCAGAACATCGCGGAACATCTTGTCGCGCGCTGCGGGGTTGCGGCCGACGGCACCGACGAATGAGCCGAACAGGTTGCCGATACCCACACCGGCGCCGGCGACTCCGATGGTGGCGAGGCCGGCACCGATGTCACGGGCGAGCAGGATGGAGTTGATAGCCATGAGGCGATTTCCTTTCAGCGTTCAGCGGTATTATGGCCGGTTCGGCCGGTAAAGCGCAACGGATCAACCCGACGAAACATCATCAGTGCAGATGGATCGCGTCGTGTAGGTAAAGGCAGGTCAGAACGGCGAACACATAGGCCTGCAGGAAGGCGACCAGGAATTCCAGCGCCGTCAGGGCGATATTGAGACCGAGCGGAATGATGGCGGCGACCACGCCCACGGCGCCGAGGCTCGCCACCAGCATGATCATGAAACCGGCGAACACTTCCCACATCACATGGCCTGCGGTGATGTTCGCGAACAGACGAACCGACAGCGAAATGGGCCGGGACAGGAACGAGACGATCTCGATCGGGATGAGCAGGGGCAGAAGCCAGCCCGGTACGCCGGGCGGCGAAAAGAATTTCAGGAACCCGATGCCGTGATACCAGAACCCGACGAGGGTGGAGAGCAGGAACACGAAAATGGCGAGCGCGCCGGTGATCGCGATATGGCTGGTGAAGGCGAAGAAATATGGAAAAAGACCAAGAAGATTGCCGACCAGGATGAAGCTGAACAGCATGAAGACGAACGGGAAAAACCTGCGCCCTTCCTCGCCGATCGTGTCGACCACCATCTGATGGACGAATTCGTAGCTCATCTCGGCCAGGCCCTGCATCCGGCCGGGAACCACGGCGCGGCGGCGCAGCGCCATGAAGCACAGAAGGGTAATGATCGCGGCGGCGAGCAGCATCATCTGGTTCGAATTGGTGAATTCGATCATCCGGCCGACCGGACCGAATGCGGTGGTGAGCTGGAACTGGCCCAGCGCGTCGATCGCCGATTTTTGCGTCATAGCGTCTCCTCCGGTCAGTCCTTCTTGGCCGGTCCCATCACCCGGATCACGTTACGCAGCCCCGCGGCGGCCCCGATGGGAACAAAGCCGATCATGAACCAGGGTGAACTATGGAACAGCCGATCGAGCCCATAACCGATCGCCACGGCGACGACCAGGGACGCCACCATTTCGGCACCCAGCCGCATCGCCAGACTGAACGGGTTAGGGCCATCCGCCTGCGGTTCCGCCACCGGCTTGGGCTTGTCGAGCCCGGCCCGGTTGCGCGCCGCGGCAAGACGCTGATCGAACGTGGTCCGATCATCATGTCCCTTAGCCGGATCGTCATCCATCATCACACCCCAACGCCCGCCTCGAAAGACGGCGAGGGGTTGCTACCGGCGCCGGTGGTTCAAGTCAACATATCGCGATCCCGGAATTCTACTCCGCGGCGAGGACGCGCGGGGGATCGACCATCGCTGCGGCCGCGCCCAGATCGACCGATAGCAGCCGCGAAACACCCCGCTCCTGCATGGTTACGCCATAGAGTCGGTCCATCCGCGCCATGGTCAGGTGATGATGGGTGACGACCAGAAAGCGCGTGCCGGTATCGCGGACCATATCGTCCAGCAAGGTGCAGAATCGGCCCACGTTGGCGTCGTCGAGCGGCGCATCCACCTCGTCGAGCACCGAGATCGGCGCCGGATTGCAGCGGAATACGCCGAAAATCAGCGACAGGGCGGTCAGCGCCTGCTCGCCGCCCGACAGAAGCGACAAAGTGGCCAGTTTCTTGCCGGGCGGTTCGGCGAAAATCTCGAGCCCGGCCTCGAGCGGGTCGTCCGAGCCGGTGAGGGCGAGATGGGCCCGCCCGCCGCCGAACATCCGGGTGAACAATGCCTGGAAATGCCGGTCGATCTCGGTGAACACGATGGAAAGCCGCTCGCGACCCTCGCGGTTGAGATGCCCGATCGAACCGCGCAGCTTGGCGATGGCGGTAGCGATTTCATCGCGGTCGCGCTCGATCGCGGCGATCCGGGCCTCGATCTCCGCGACCTCGATTTCGGCGCGCAGATTGACCGGCCCCATCTCGTCGCGCTCTTTGGTCAGGCGTTCGAAGCGCTTGCGGGCACGCTCGGCCAGTTCCGCCGTCGCCTCGGCGATCGGCGGCAGGGCGGCCTCGACTCCGAGACGTTCGAGAATCCGCTCGGCGACGGTTCCCCAGGCGTGATTGGCCTCTCTCACGACGGATTCGGCGCCGATCAGGGTTTCGCGCGCACGGGCGAATTGCTGCTCGGCCCGGCGAGCGGCATCGGCGGATTGCCGGCTTTGCGCTTCGGCCGAGGCGAGGGCGGACGCAGCCTCGCGATGGACCGCTTCGGCTTGGCGAAGCGATGCCTGGGCGCTATCGCGCGCTTCCGATCCGCCTGCTTCGAGCGTCAGGATTTCGAGCGCCGTGCGCGCTTCGTGCAAGCGCGCCGCCAGATCGGTGGTGCGAAAACCGGCATCCCTGGCGCGTTCGGTCCAATCCGCGCGTTCCCGGACGACCACGCCGAGCCGTTTGTCGAGTTGTTCGGCTTCGACGCGGAGGTGCTGGACCTGCTGGCGCGCCGCGGCGTCCTGCCGGCGGGCCTCGCCGAGTGCCAAACGCGCCTGCTCGACTGCCTGGCGGATCGTCCCGGCGTCGGCCAGACCGGCCAGATCGGCTTCGGCTTCCGCCAGAGTCTTTCGCGCATCCGCGAGTTCGGCTTCGAGCCGGGTGCGATCCTCCGAGCAAGTGGCTTCGCGTGTCGCCAGACGCTCGGCGTCGGTTGCGAGGCGGCTCGCAGCCTCGGTGCGGATACGTGCCTCGGTTCGGGCCCGATCCACACGGGACTCGGCTGTCTTGCGCCGCGCCCGAGCGTCGTCCTCAGATTTGCGGGCAGCCAATTCCGCCTGTTCGGCCGCGATGCGATCGGCCTTGGCGCGTTCCGCCGCGTCGCGCGCGTGATCGACCTCGCGGCGCAGCACCGCCAGCCGGTTGCGCTGGGCCAGCCGTATCGCCGCTTCGGTCGGAGCGCCGGCACGGGTGACGAAACCGTCCCAGCGCCAGACCGCGCCGTCGCTCGCCACAAGGCTTTGCCCCGGCGTTAGCTGAGTTTGCAGCGCATCCCCGTCGGCACCTTCGGGCAGAAGAAGAATATGGTCGAGGGCGCGGCGCAGCTCATCCGGCGCCTCGATCCGCTCCGACAGGCAATGCAGCGTGCTGGCAGCGTCGATCGCCGGCAGGGAGCGCCAGAACCGTGCTGCCGTGGACTTGGTGCCGGCGGCCAGTTCCTCGCGCAGCACGGCACCGAGCGCCGTTTCCATCCCTTCGGGAACGTCGATGCTGTCGAGAATCGGGTCGTCGTCCCGGCCGAATTTTTGCGCCAGAATAGCGGCCAATGCGTCGGCTTCGGCCAGGAGCCGCGAGTGAGCCGCCTCGGTGGCGAGTGCGGTACTGCGCACATCCGCAGTTTTCGCCGATGCGGCCAGCCGGGCTGCCTCGGCGTGACGGATGGTATTCTGAGCCTCTTCCAGCGATGTTTCGGCGCTTTGGCGTTCGGCCTCGGCCGCCTCGCGTTCGGCTTCGGCGGCGGCCAGCCGGTCGGGCGGGATCAGGGCGGCGCGGGCGCGTTCGTGAGCCTGTACGGCTTCGGTCGCTCGGTTATGCGCCTGGGTTGCCCGGTTCCGTGCATCCTTCAGGCGCAGATTGATCGCATCCTGCACCGCGCCAAGGCGGGCGGCCATCTCCGTTGCCTGTTGCGCATTCTGTTCCGCGTGTTCCATCGCCTCGGAGCCGCGTGCGGCGGCGTCGAGTGCCGCCGCCAGATTACCGGGAGCAGCGGCGCGTTCGGTTTCGAGCCGTTCGCGTTCGTCGGTCAGGCGTGCGATCGCGGCGGTCGCGTCGGCACCGAGACGTCCGGCGTGATCGTGATCGCGGATCAACGAGGCAAGCCGGCTTTCCGCCTCGGTGCGGGCCGCCTCCGCGCGGACGATTTCGGCTTCGACCTGTTCGGCCTGGATTCGGGCACGTTCGAGCCCGGTGCGCGCCTCGGCCTCCTGCGCGCGAAGCGCCGGCAAAGCCCCGCTTTGCTCGCCTTCATCGGCCAGCGCCGAATTGCATTCCGTCTGAGCGGCGGCAACGGCGGCTTCGGCCTCGGTCAAGGCGGTTTGCGCCCGGCTCCGCGCCTGTTCGGCGATCTGTTTCTCGATGGCAAGATATTCCGCCTCGGCGTCGCGGATCGCTCCCGAAAGATTGCGATAACGATTAGCCTGGCGGGCTTGCTTGCGAAGCTCGGCGAGGCGGGATTCCTGCTGGCCGCGCAGATCCGCGGCACGGGTGAGGTTTTGTTCCGCCGCGCGCAGTTTCAGTTCGGCCTCATGCCGGCGCGAATGCAAGCCGGTGATGCCGGCCGCTTCCTCGAGAACGGCGCGGCGCTCTTCGGGGCGCGCGTTGACCAGGGCGGAGATCTTCCCCTGGCTGATCAGCGCCGAACTGCGGGCGCCCGAGGCAAGATCGGCGAACAAGGTCGCCACATCGCGCGCCCGTGTCTCGCGCCCGTTCACCCGATAGAGGCTGCCGGAGCCGCGCTCGATCTTGCGGGAGATTTCGAGCTCCGGTTCGGCTTGAAAGGGCGCTGGGGCAAGACCCGCGGTTTCGGTGAGGATAACCGCGACCTCGGCAAGGCTGCGCGCCGGCCTCGCCATGGTGCCGGCGAAGATGACGTCGTCCATCTCGCCGCCGCGCAGCGATTTCGCGCTGGCCTCGCCCATCGCCCAGCGCAGCGCATCGACGACGTTGGATTTACCGCACCCGTTCGGCCCGACAATTCCGGTCAGGCCGGGGAGAATGTCGATCGTGGTGGCATCGGCGAAGCTCTTGAAACCGGCGATGCGCAGTCGGGCGAAGCGTGCGGGCAAATCCGGCCTATGCCTGCTTGATCATTTTCGAGAACTGGCGGAAATCCATGGCTCCCTCGTGTTTGCGGCCATCGACAATGAAGCTGGGGGTGGCGTTGACGTGATATTTCGTCTCGGCGCGTTTCTGTTCGTTCAGGATGAACGTTCTGAGCTTGGCATTGGCGATCGCCGCGTCGAACGAAGCGCGGTCCATGCCGGCAAGGGCGGCGTAGCGGAACAGCGCGTCCTGATATTGTTTTTTGGTTTTCAGATCGGAATTGAAGGCCCATTGATCCTGGCTCGCGAACAGCGCCGAGATGAACGGGTAATATTCGTGCGGCGGCAGGCTGCGGGCGACCTGGGCGGCCATCAACGCCACTGCATCAAGGGGAAAGTCTTTGAAAATATAGTAAAGTTTTCCAGTTTTCACATATACCGAAACAACTTTCGGCAGGACGCGCGTGGCGAAAAAGGCGCAATGCGGACAGGTCAGCGAAAAATATTCGATTACCGTTGCCGGCGCGGTGGATTTGCCGAGGCTGCGAACCCCGAACGGCTGCTTTGCGGCCGGGGTTTGCGTCGTGTCGGCGGCGAAGGCAGACATCGGGTCCAGGCCGGTCGCGAGACCCAATCCACCCACTACCCCTAGTAGCGTACGACGGTCGATTTGCATTTTTACCTCTATATATAGTGTAGCCGAAAGATTCGGCCGCGTCGAGCCAAAACCGTTCGCCGATTCACCCGACTGGTTCGCGGGAATGCCGCATCTCATATCCAACTCCGGGGAACCTGACGAGGCCGTTTGGCCTGAAGCACCGTCACATCGGCGTATGCGGGCGCATGAAAGCCGAAAAGGATTTGTTCATGGCATTGCCGGGGCGGAGAGGGCCGGCGTGAGCGGTTCAAGCCGTTTGCCGGACTCGGCATCGAAAACGTGGAGATAATGTGCGGGCAGGGAGATTTTGATGGTCTCGGCCGCCGGTGCCGGGCCAGCGACGCGGAGCATGAACTCCGATCCATCGGCGAGCCGGCCGTGGATCAGGGTCTCGGAACCGAGCGGCTCGATGAGTTCCACGGTCAGGGGCATGGCATCGGCGCCGGTCGAAAGCAGCGCGTGCTGCGGCCGGATACCGATGGTGATTCGGGTGTCGTCGGCTCCGGCTCTGGCGCCATCGGGGAGATCGACAGTCGGACCGGCATCGAGGCGGGCGGCAGTGCCGCCTGCGATCAGGGTCGCGGAACAAAAATTCATCGCGGGCTCACCGATGAAGCTCGCGACGTAACGATCCGCTGGTTTGTCGAACACTGCAGTAGGAGCGCCGATCTGTGCGGCGCGGCCTTCATGCATCACGATCAGCCGGTCCGCGAGGGTCATCGCCTCGATCTGGTCGTGGGTGACATAGAGACTGGTCACTTTGAGGCGTTTTTGCAGCTTGCGGATATCGGCGCGCACCTGGACGCGCAATTTAGCATCGAGATTGGATAACGGCTCGTCGAACAGAAACAGTTTGGGTTCGCGCACGATCGCCCGCCCCATCGCGACGCGCTGGCGCTGGCCGCCCGACAACTCGCGCGGCTTGCGCCCGAGCAGCGCGGAAAGCCCGAGCGTGTCGGCCGCCTCCTCGATCTTCCGGGCGATTTCGGGACGCTTCATGCCCTTGAGCTTCAGCCCATAGGCCATGTTGTCGAACACGCTCATATGCGGATAGAGCGCGTAGTTCTGAAACACCATGGCAATGTCGCGGCGCGCGGGATCGCGCCCTGTGATGTCCACGCCGTCGAGCAGGATGCGTCCGGCGCTGGGTTCCTCCAACCCGGCGACGAGGCGCAGAAGGGTCGATTTGCCGCAGCCGGACGCGCCGACGATGACCAGCATCTCACCGTCGGTCAGCGCGAGATCCACGCCGTGAAGCACGGTTGTCTTGCCGAATCGCTTGGCGAGGCCTTGAAGTTCCAGCGTAGCCATTATTTGTCCGCTTCGGTGAGGCCGCGCACGAACCAGCGCTGCATCGCGATCACGACCAGAACCGGCGGGATGAGGGCGAGGATGGTGGCTGCCATGACGAAATTCCATTGCGGCAGGGCTTCGGGGTTGATCATCTGCACGATGCCGAGCACGATGGTGTCGAGCCGACCATTGGTCGCGACCAGCAGCGGCCACAGATACTGATTCCAGCCATAGATGAACAGGATCACGAACAGGGCGGCGAGATTGGCGCCCGACACCGGAAGCAGAATGTCGAAGAAGAAGCGCATCGGGCCGGCGCCGTCGAGCTTGGCGGCTTCGACCAATTCGTCGGGGATGGTGAGGAAGACCTGGCGAAACAGCAATGTCGCGGTTGCCGAGGCGATTAGTGGCATGGTCAGGCCGGTGAAGGTGTTGATCAGATGAAAATCCGACATCACCGAATAGGTCGGAATGATCCGAACCTCGACGGGCAGCATCAGGGTGATGAAGATCAGCCAGAACGCAAGCATGCGGAACGGGAAGCGGAAAAACGCGATGGCGAAGGCAGATAGCGCGGAAATCGCGATTTTCCCGATCGCGATGCCCAGCGCCATGCCGAAACTGACCAGCAGCATGTGCCAGACCGGCACGCCGCCTTTCGCCGCATTGCCGAGGCCGAGGGCCTGGACGAACACGACCAGGCCGGACAGGCGCGGGATCAGAGAGATGTCACCGCGATTGATCGCCGCCGCCGATTGGGTGGCGCCCGCGAAGGTGACCCAGATCGGGAAGATGAAGATCAGAACGCCCATCAGCAGGATCGCGTGGGCGAGATAATCGGGCTTGCGAGTCACGAGACTGCCCGCTTGCCGGTGTAGCGGAACTGGATCGAGGTGAGGCCGACGATGATCGCCATCAGGATCACCGATTGCGCGGCGGAACCGCCGAGGTCGAGATTGATCACCCCGTCGCGATAGACTTTGACGACGAGCGTTTCGGTCGCGGTGCCGGGACCGCCCGCAGTGAGTGCGAAGATCAATGCGAAAGTGTCGAACGCCGCGTAAACGAAATTCACGATGATCAGAAAGAACGTCGTCGGTGTCAGGAGCGGCCAGATCATGGTGCGGAACCGGTGGAAACCGCGTGCGCCGTCCAGCGTCGCGGCCTCGATCACCGAGCGCGGCACCGATTGCAGCCCGGCGACGTAGAAGATGAAGTTATAGCTCACCTGCTTCCACGCGGCGATCAGGATGATCAGCAGGAATGCCTGGCCGCCATTGGTCGCGTAGTCGAAATCGATACCGAGACGGCCGAGCAGGTTGGTGATCAGGCCGATCTGCGGCTGGAGCAGGAAAACGAAAATCACCGAGGCGATTGCCGGCGCGATCGCGTAGGGCCAGATCAGCAGCGTGCGGTAGATCGCCCGGCCCTTGATCGCGCGATCCGCGAAAACAGCGAGGACGAGCCCGGCCGCCATCGCCAGAACCGTGACCGCGACGCAAAAAACGCCGGTTCGGATCATCGCGTGCTGATAAAGATTCGAGCGTGCGAGATGGAGGAAATTGGCGAATCCGACGAAACTGGTGTGCAGCCCGAACGCATCGGTCGCGCGCACGCTTTCGGCAAAGGCTTTATAGGCCGGCAGGATGAAAAACAGGATCGTGATGGCAAGCTGGGGCAGCACGAGAACGGCCGGCAGAAGCCGGCCGTTGAACAAAGTACGCCGTTCCATTGCCGATCCTGGCGACGATCAGGCGTGGGCGGTCCGGGCGAACCGATCGACCATCGCCTGAGCGCGGCGCTGCGCCCGCGCCAGGGCGGTATGCGCCGAAGCGCCGTTCTGGATCGCCCGCTCCCATTCCTCTTCGATGATCACACGGATTTCCGGCATGCCGCCGAGCCTGATACCGCGCGAATATTTGGTCACCTGGCTACGGGTCAGCTGTTTGACTGCGATATCGGTGCCCGGATTCGCCGCATAAAAGCCTTGCTTGGTGATCAGCGCATTGCCCGCTTCGGTGACCGGCACATAGCCGGTCGCCTCGGCCCAGCCGGCATCGTTCTTCGGCGTGCTGATGAAGCGGAAGAATTCAGCGACGGCGTGGTATTCGGTCTTGCTGCGATGCGGCGCGGTCATCGCCCAGAAGGCGGCGCCCCCGATGATCGAGTTGATCGGTTTCTTGATGACGGAAGGATGGTAGGGAAGATAGGTATCGGAGAATTTGAATTTCGCGCTCTGCTTGAGCTGGCCGTAGATCGAGGATGAATCGAAGGTGATGGCGGCCTTGCCGGCATAGAAGATCGGGCTCGGTGCGCCGTCGCGGCCTTCGTATTTGAACAGGCCTTCCTTTTGCATCGAGAGCAGCGTGCCGAGATTCTTCACGAAGGGCGCGGAATCGATCATCAGTTTCGGCTTAGGACCGCCGAACCCGTCGTTCAGGGTCGCGTATTCGACGTTATGGATCGCGGCGAACTGCTCGAAATGCACCCAGGTCGGCCAGGAGGTCATGACCGGGATTTCCGCCGCTCCCCTGGCCTTGACCGCGCGCGCGGCCTTGATCACGTCGCCCCAGGTGGCGAGCGGGGTTTTCGGATCGAGCCCGGCTTTTTCGAAAGCGTCTTCGTTGATCCACATCACCGCGGTCGAGGAATTGAACGGGGCGGCGCCCATCCGGCCATCGTTCAGACTGTAATAGCCGCGAACGGCGGGGATATAGGTCGCGGGCTCGATGGCGACGCCGGTCATCTCGGCCAGCTTCCATACATCGACCACGGCGCGGCCGGCGGCGAGCATGTCGGCGGTGCCGACATCGAACACCTGAGCGATCGAGGGCGCCTTGCCGGCACGCCACGCGGCGATGGTCGCGGTCAGCACCTCGGGGTAGGAACCTTTATAGACCGCCTCGACCTGTGCCGCCGACTGGCTTTTGTTGAAAGCATCGACGATGGATTGCAGCTTCTGGCCAAGCGCGCCACTCATTGCGTGCCAGAGGGTGATTGTGGTGGGTGCTGTGGCGCGGGCCGTGGCGGCGACCATGGCGGTCGCGGGTGCGGCGGCGATCAATGTGCGGCGTTTCATTGTGAATTCCCCTCGATTCGTTTGAGATGCGCCGCTTAGCGCGGCTTGATGACACACGGATGACATATCAGTTAAGGAGGCATGACAATAGGGGGTTCGGCGGTCGTATGCCGCCGCTGGTTTGCCACCCGCGCCGGCTCGGCTATACGAGCCCGATGAATCTGAAAGACCATATACGCGGCGTCCCGGATTTTCCGAAGCCCGGAATCCTGTTCTACGACATCTCGACATTGTTGCGGAACGCCGATGCGTGGCAGGTCGCGATGGGGCGGCTGGCCAAGCTGGTGCGCGCCCATCATCCCGATATTCTCGCCGGGGTCGAAAGCCGAGGGTTTCTGCTGGCCGCGCCGCTTGCGCTCAAGCTCGGATGCGGGTTCATTATGCTGCGCAAGCGCGGCAAGCTGCCGGGACCGATCGTCGCGCTCGACTATGATCTCGAATACGGCACAGATCGGATCGAGATTCAGGCGGACGCGATTCAGCCGGGCCAGCGCGCGGTCGTGGTCGATGATCTGCTCGCGACCGGCGGCACCATGGCGGCCGGGATAGCATTGCTGAGAAAGGTTGGCGCCGAAGTGCCGGCGGCGGCCGCGCTGATCGAACTTGAATTCCTCAAGGGACGAGACAGGCTCGATGTGCCGTTCGAAGCGCTGGTCACCTACGATAAATAGATGTCCGCCGGGTCTGGCCTGATGCGGCGGCGGGCGCTTCTGCGGGTGATCGGCGCGGGCCTCGCCGGGTCGGCGATGGTTCGGCCGGGCTTTGCCGGAAGCCCGGCCATCATCGCCGACCAGGATGGCGGATCGAGAGCCCGATATAACATCCTGGTTGGCGGCCCGCACGGCGGCCGGATGGATCGCTGGGCCAGGGCGTCGGCGCTGGGGATGCGGACGGCTCTGTCGGCGCACGCGCCGATCCAGTTGCGTACGGTCGGCGGCCAGGACGGTGTGACCGGAGCGAACCGGCTGCAAACGCTGGTAGTGCCGAACGGGCAGACTGCCGCGATATTGCCGGGGGAGGCGTCCATCGCCTTTTTGGCTGGCGATCCGCGCGTGCATTTCCAGCCGGGCGACTGGATACAAGTGATGGCCGGATTGAGCGCGGCCCTGCTGATCCTGCGCGGCGGGCTGGGTCGTCTGTCCGAATCGGCGCCGATCCGGCTTGCCGCCGCCTCGCCCGAAAGCCCCGATCTCGCGGCACTCCTGGCCTTCCAGCGCCTTGGTGCCAGCGTAGTGCCCATCTTCGGTCTGCGGGGTGCCGCCGCCGTTGCGCGTGCCTTTGCGGCGGGCGAGGCCGATGCGGTCCTGCTGACCGGCGAAGAGATTCCCGCCGATGCGGCGCCGTTGGCCGCTGAAGGCGGCATCCCGGTCGGCACGCTGGGGATTGCCGGCGAATCGGGCGATATCGTGCGCGATCCTCTGTTTCCACATTTGCCGACGATTCATGAGATCGCCGATAATCGCGGCGCGCCCGGCTTGTCGCAACCGTTGGATCAAGCCTATCGCGCCGTTGCCGCCGCCAGCCGGATCGATTTCATGCTTGTCCTGCCGCATCTGACGACATCGGCCAAAGTGGCGATCTGGCGCCAGGCCGCCGTCGCGGCGGTTGCCTCGCCGGCCTTGCAGTCGGCGGCGGCGGCAAGCGCAATCAGCCTCACGGCCGATGGCGGTGCAGCGTCGGCGCTTGCCCCGCTCGATCTGCCATCGGGCGCGCTGCTCGCCTTGCGCGAATTCATGTTCCAGCGCCTCGGATGGCGCCCGTCGTGATGCGTGAGCGTCAGCCTGTCTTGGCGGAGCGCTGATTGGCCCGCGCCGCTCTACGTTTCGTCTGCTCCTCATGCGGTGCGGCGGTTCCGAAATGGACCGGCCGCTGCGAGGCATGCGGCGAATGGAACACGCTCGAGCCGGAAACGCCGGCGCCCGGAGTGACATCCCGCCGGGCCGGACGTTCGGCCGGACGCGGAGTCGATTTCGTCGGCCTGGCGGGAGAAACGCCGCTTCCTGAACGGGTTCCGCTTGGAATCGCCGAATTCGACCGGGTGTTGGGCGGCGGCATGGTGCCGGCTTCGGCGATCCTGGTCGGCGGCGACCCCGGCATCGGCAAATCGACATTGCTGCTTCAGGCCGCCGCGAGGCTGGCGGGTGCGGGAAAGCGGGTTCTTTATATCTCGGGCGAGGAATCGGTCGCGCAGATCCGGCTGCGCGCCGAACGGCTGGGGTTGCGCGGTGCCCCTGTCAACCTCGCCTCGGCAACCGTCCTTGCCGATATCCTGGCGGCCCTCGATGCGGAACGGGACGTGGCGATGGTCGTGATCGACAGTATCCAGACGATCTGGGACGAGACGGTCGAATCAGCTCCCGGCACCGTCACCCAGGTGCGCGCCAACGCGTTCGCCCTGATCCGTGCGGCCAAAACGCAAGGTTTCGCATTGATGCTGGTGGGGCACGTCACCAAGGAGGGAGCGCTCGCCGGACCGCGCGTGATGGAGCACATGGTCGATGTCGTGCTGCATTTCGAAGGCGATCGCGGGCATCAGTTCAGGATTTTGCGTGGTGCGAAGAATCGCTTCGGTGCGACCGACGAGATCGGCGTTTTCGAGATGACCGGGCGCGGCCTTGCGGAAGTCGCCAATCCGTCGGCGCTGTTTCTTGCCGAGCGGCACGGGAATGTCGCCGGCAGCGCGGTCTTTGCCGGGTTGGAGGGATCACGTCCGGTTCTGATGGAGGTTCAGGCGCTGCTCGCCGCCAATCCCGGCGGATCGGCGCGGCGTTCGGTGATCGGCTGGGATCAGGGCAGGCTGTCGATGCTGCTCGCCGTGCTGGACGCGCGCTGCGGTGTGAAACTCTCGGCGCAGGATGTTTATTTAAATATCGCGGGCGGATTGCGCGTTTCCGAACCGGCGGCGGATCTTGCGGTGGCGGCGGCGCTGGTTTCGGCGGCGACCGGAGTGCCGACCGATCCCGAGACGGTCTTTTTCGGCGAGATCGGGTTGTCCGGCGAGTTGCGTCAGGTCGCACAGGCCGAATTGCGGCTCAAGGAAGCGGCAAAGCTCGGTTTCGCGCGCGCGGCTTTGCCTCGGCGGGTTGCGGGAGGGACGCGCCGCATCGCGGCACCCGACGGGATTGCGCTTGCGGAATACGGCCATCTCAGCGACCTGGTCGCGGCGACGGCAGGTCGGGTGCCGATGGAGGAGGATGAACGATGACCTGGGTGGACATTGCCGCGCTCGGCATCATTCTGCTATCCGGCCTTCTTGCCTTGGCGCGCGGGTTCGTGCGGGAGGTTCTCGGCATATTGGCATGGATCGGTGCGGGGATGGCCGCGTTAGAATTCTATCCCGATATCGAGCCGCAACTGGCGGGCTTCATCCATCAGCCGAAGCTGATCCTGCCGTTGTCGATCGGGCTTGTGTTCATCGTCGTGCTGATCGTTCTGTCGATCATCAGTACCTGGCTCGGCTCGATGGTGCGGGACTCCGTTCTGTCGGGCCTCGATCGCACGCTCGGGCTTGCGTTCGGGTTGGTGCGCGGGGCGGTGATCGTCTGCCTCTGCTATATCGGCCTGTCGATCTTCCTCCAGCCATCGGAATGGCCGGCGGGCATTACCAAGGCGAAATTGCTACCTTATGCCGCGGGTGGTTCGGTATGGCTCGTCGATTTTCTGCCACCGGCCTATCGTCCGCATATCGACAGGCGGCCCAAGGCTGCGTCGTTGCCGCCACCCGCAACGCCGCCTGCTTCCCAGGGGGCGGCCAATGGCTCGCAGTAGGTCCTGCCATGTCCGCATATCCTCGACAGGACAGGGGCGGCGCATTAGATCAAAGTCTCCTGTCGTAAAGGACATGGTGGCGTGACCCAGCCTGATATTTCGCCGATCGCTTTCGATGACGACAAGTTCCACGAGGAATGCGGCGTCATCGGCGTGTGGAACGTGACCGATGCCGCGGCGATCACGGCGCTCGGGTTGCACGCGCTTCAGCATCGCGGCCAGGAAGCGACCGGGATCGTCACCCATGACGGGGTCCGGTTTCATGCCCATAAAGGGCTCGGCCTGGTGGGCGATAATTACAGCGACGCCAAGGTCATGGCCGGGCTGCCGGGCACCAGGGCGATCGGGCACAACCGCTACGCGACCACGGGAGCGACGCTGCTTCGCAACGTCCAGCCACTCTTCGCCGATTTCGAATTCGGCGGGCTTGCGGTCGGGCATAACGGCAACCTGACCAATGCACACACGCTGAAGCAGGCGCTGGTGCGGCGCGGCTGCCTGTTCCAGTCCACGACCGATTCGGAAGTCTTCGTTCATCTTATCGCGATCAGCCTGTATGCGACTGTGCTCGACCGGCTGATCGACGCGCTGAAGCAGGTCACCGGCGCCTATTCCCTGGTCGCATTGACCAACGACATGCTGATCGGCGTGCGTGATCCGCTCGGTGTGCGGCCGCTCATCCTGGGCCGGATCAACGGTGCGGACGGGGCCAATCCCGGCTGGGTGCTCGCGTCTGAAAGCTGCGCGCTCGACATGGTCGGCGCCGAATTCGTGCGCGATATCGAGCCCGGCGAAATTGTCGCGATCGATCGGGCCGGAATTCGCAGCCTCAAGCCCTTCGCGCCGCAGAAGCCGCGCTTTTGTGTGTTCGAATATATCTATTTCGCCCGCCCGGATTCCATGATGGAGGGCAGTTCGGTCTATGCGGCGCGCAAGCGGATTGGTCGTGAACTGGCTCGTGAATCGCCGATCGAGGCCGACCTGATCGTGCCGGTGCCGGATTCGGGCGTGCCCGCCGCGATGGGATTCGCCGAGCAAAGCGGCGTGCCGTTCGAACTCGGCATCATCCGCAACCATTATGTCGGGCGCACCTTCATCGAACCGACCGACCAGATCCGGCATCTTGGGGTCCGGCTCAAGCATTCGGCAAATCGAGCCATTCTGGAAGGCAAACGGGTCGTGCTGGTCGATGATTCGATCGTGCGCGGCACGACATCGCAGAAAATCGTGGAGATGGTGCGCGGGGCCGGCGCGCACGAGGTGCATCTCAGAATCTCGTCGCCTCCCACCACCCATTCCTGCTTTTACGGCATCGATACGCCCGAGCGGGGCAAGCTGCTCGCCGCGCGCAACAGCGTCGCGGAGATGGCCAAGCTGATCGGCGCCGACAGCCTCGCTTTCGTATCGATGGAGGGCCTCTATCGCGCGCTTGGGCGCCCAGGGCGCGATCCCAAATCGCCGGCCTATTGCGATGCATGCTTCAGCGGCGACTATCCGATTCCCCTGACCGATCATGCCGAACCGCGCGAGACGCAGCTATCGCTGCTGGCCGAACTGGCGTAGCGGTGCTCGGGAGAGCCCTGCAAAATCGTTCCTGCCGCGCTATATCCCGGTGATGTTCAACAAAGCCAAGACCATCATGCCGTCCGCCGCCGAGGCCTTGCCCGGCCGGGCGGCAGCAATGCCGGTTCCCGAGTTCCATTACGTCAGTGGCGCCCGAATGGAAGAGCCTTATCCGAGCGGTTCGGAAATGGCTCTGTTCGGACTCGGATGTTTCTGGGGTGCCGAGCGCAAATTCTGGCAGACGCCGGGTGTTCTCGTTACCGCCGTCGGTTATGCCGGCGGGTTCACGCCTAATCCCACCTATGAGGAGGTCTGTTCAGGCCGGACCGGCCACGCCGAAATGGTGTTGGTCGTGTTCGATCCGTCGGTCATTGGTTACGAGGCATTGCTGAAGATTTTCTGGGAAAACCACGATCCCACCCAGGGCATGCGCCAGGGCGGTGATATCGGCACCCAATATCGCTCCACGATCTACACGTTCAGCGATTCCCAGCTCCAGGCGGCGCGGGACTCACGGGTTGCTTACCAGCGGCGCCTTTCCGATTCGGGATTTGGCACAATCACGACCGAAATAAGCCCCGCCCCGCCGTTCTCCTTCGCGGAGGAGTATCACCAGCAATATCTAGCGAAGAACCCAAACGGGTATTGCGGTCTTGGCGGTACCGGTGTGTCCTGCCCGATCGGATTGACCGCGTCGTAAGACGACGAGCCGTCGCAGGCTCGTCGTCGATGGTCGGTCAATGCACCGAAACTGGCGCCATTTCGTTCTGGACGATTGCCGCCCGCGCCAGATTGCCGTCGCTTGCGATGGCGATCGGCGTTCCGTTTGCCGCGAAAACCCCAAAGGCGGGGCCGTTCTGGGTCATGATCGGGCGGACATAGGCAATCTGCTCAAGGCCGAGTTCGGCCAGTTGAGCTTCGGTCATGTTGTGAGGATCGAAAAACGCCCTGAACGGAAACGCTTCGGTCGAGCCGTCATGGGTCTTGATGTTCATCGTCGTTACTCCTGTTCTCCGTCACGCTCGAACATCCGCGTCTTCAGCGTGTCGCCGTCCAGCGACCGCGCGGGACCGAACCCGCCTTGCGCGTTGGCGCCTTTCTTGATGGCAATGGTGCGAATTTTCGCCTCGGGCAGCGGTCGGACGAGATCGATGTGAAGCAGCCCATTATCGAGCCATGCCCCTTTAACCTCGATTCCCTCGGCCAGAACGAAAGCGCGCTGGAATTGCCGCGCCGCGATACCCCGGTGAAGAAAAATCCGTCCCTGAATGTCGTCGCTTTGTCGGCCCCGGATGACAAGCTGATTGTCTTCCTGGGTGATTTGCAGGTCGTCCATGGTGAATCCGGCGACGGCGACGGTGATTCGCAGGCTGGTCGTGCTGAGCTGTTCGATATTGTAGGGCGGATAGCCTTCCGATGATGTCTTGGCGGCACGCTCGATCACCTGTTCGAGATGATCGAACCCGAGAAACAGTGGCGATGTAAAAACCCGTGTTGTCATAGCCTCCTCCTTTCGAGCGAGACAAACGAAGCCCATAAGGCACTCCGGTAATCAGGATTTGGGCATAAATATCCGATTTTGCAAGCGCCGATTGATCGTGTGGCGGGGCAGGGGTAAATCGCGCGCATGAGTGAACGCAACGAACCGCGGAGCGATGATATTCCGCCGATCCTGATCGTCCCCGACAAGAGGCTGCGGATGAAGGCACGGAAGATCGTCCCGGCCGACCGCGCCGAGGCGGCCCGGATCATCCCCGGCATGTTCGCGGCCATGTATAAGGCTCCCGGCATTGGGCTTGCGGCAACCCAGATCGGCGTTCCGCTCAGGCTCGTGGTGCTCGACCTTGGACCGGACGGGGAGCCGGTGCCGCTGGTGCTGATCAACCCGGAAATTACCCATGAAAGCGTCGAACAGGTTACGCGCGAGGAAGGCTGTCTGTCATTGCCGGGCCAATACGCCGATGTGACACGCCCGGCACGGATCACCGCCAGTTTCGAGGATCTGGAGGGCAAGCGTCATACGATCGACGCCGACGGATTGCTCGCCGCCTGCATCCAACACGAGATCGACCATCTCGACGGTATCCTGTTCGTCGATCATCTCTCCGCACTCAAACGCAATATCCTGCTCCGCAAGCTCGCGAAGGAGCAGCGCGAAAAAGCCGATACCGGCAAGCGCGCTCTCTGATGAGGCTCGCGTTCATGGGCTCGCCGGATTTCGCCGTCCCGGCGCTGGAGGCGTTGCACGGCGCGGGCTATGACTTGGTTGCAGCCTATTGCCAGCCACCAAGGCCGGCCGGGCGCGGCCATCGGCTTGCCAAGTGCGCCGTTCATGTCGCGGCGGAGCGGTTCGGCATTCCGGTGCGCAACCCGACGCGGTTGCGCCACAATGCGGACGAACTAGCCTATTTTCAATCGCTTGGCCTGGATGTCGCGGTGGTCGCCGCCTATGGCCTGATCCTGCCTGCGGATTTTCTCGACACGCCGAAGCGTGGCTGCCTCAACATTCACGCAAGTCTGCTGCCGCACTGGCGCGGCGCGGCACCGATCCATGCGGCGATCCTCGCGGGCGAAGCCGAGACCGGCATCACCATCATGCAAATGGATCAAGGTCTGGATACTGGCCCGATCCTGCTCACCGAATCCGTGACAATCGGCTCGGCGGAAACGACAGCCACATTGCACGATCGTCTGGCCGCACTTGGCGCACGGCTGATCCTGCGCGCACTTGCCGAAACACCGGCACCGCGGCCGCAGCCCGAACCGGCGACCTATGCGCCCAAATTATCCCGCATGGATGCGCTGATCGATTGGGCAGCACCGGCGGATGCCATCGAACGGCGAGTTCGTGCCTTTACGCCCTGGCCGGGGACCGAGACGCGCCTGGAGGGCAAAACCCTCAAGATTCTGGCAGTCGAACCTGCAGAGGGGTGCGGCGATCCGGGGACGGTGCTCGATGACCGGCTGACCGTTGCCTGCGGGAGGGGTACGTTGCGACCCACCATGGTTCAGCGAGCGGGCCGCGCCGCGATGCCGACGGAGGCATTCCTCCGCGGCTATAAAGTACCGCCGGGAACTAAGCTGGGATGACCCTCTGGGCGTTGAAGCTGGAATATGACGGCAGGGGATTCGTCGGTTGGCAACGGCAGGTCAATGGATTGTCGGTGCAGGAAGTACTCGAACAGGCGGCATCCCGCCTATGTAATGGAGTCGTGCCGGCGAGCGTGATAGCGGGACGAACCGATGCCGGGGTTCATGCCGCCGCACAGGTCGCCCGGATCGACCTGCCCGACGGGCTGACCGCAAGGGCGGTGCGCGAGGCGCTGAATTTCCACATGAAGCCGCATCCGATCGTCGTGCTCGCGGTGGCCCCGCCGCCGAATGCCGATTGGAACCCGCGATTTTCCGCGATCGGCCGGGATTATCGCTACCTGATCCTGAACCGAGCCGCGCGTCCGGCGCTGGAGGCCGGTTTGGTATGGCACGTGAAGCAGGTACTCGATGCCGATGCCATGCATCGTGCCGCCCAGTCGCTGCTGGGCCGGCATGATTTTACCAGTTTTCGCGCGGCCGCGTGCCAAGCCCCATCGCCATTGCGCACTCTCGACCGGCTCGATGTGCAGCGGGTCGGTAATCGCGTCATCATCGATGCGTCGGCGCGCAGCTTCCTGCATCACCAGGTTCGCAATATGGTTGGCACGTTGAAACTGGTGGGCGAGGGGCGTTGGCCGGAAACCAGGGTTGCGGCCGCGCTTGCCGCATGCGACCGCTCCGCCGCGGGCCCCACTGCGCCGCCGGACGGCCTGACCTTGATGGAAGTTCGTTACCCGCGAGACCCGTTCGGTACCCAGCAATGAGGCCGGGTGGGCTTGTTCTGTTGCTTCCGCTCGCCGATATCGTCTAGAGCTTCCAACATAAAATTGATTCCGAAACCACCACAGGAGAGCGACATAGCCAGACTACCTGCTCCGCCGACCCCGCCTAGCCGCGAAGGGCCGCGCGTCAATGAGGATATTCGTGTGCCGCAGGTCCGATTGATCGACCAGGACGGCGAAATGATGGGTGTTTTGAGCACCAGGGAAGCGCAACGCCGCGCCACCGAGGTTGGTCTCGACCTCGTCGAAATCAGCCCGAACGCCGACCCGCCGGTCTGCAAGCTGCTCGATTACGGCAAGTTCAAATACGAGCAGCAGAAAAAGAAGAACGAAGCGCGCAAAAAGCAGAAAGTGATCGAGATCAAGGAGATCAAGGTTCGCCCGAATATCGACGAGAACGATTATCAGGTGAAGCTGCGTGCCATGAAGAGCTTCATCGGCGAGGGCGACAAGGTCAAGGTGACGCTTCGGTTCCGCGGCCGGGAAATGGCGCATCAGGAGCTTGGCGTGAAGGTTCTCGAACGGATTCGCGTCGATATGGAAATCGATACCAAGGTCGAGCAGATGCCGAAAATGGAGAACCGGCAGATGGTCATGGTGCTCAGCCCTCGCTGAGCATTTCCGTCAGGTGACGATCGGGTTTGTCACGGGATTGGCTGCCGAGGCGCGCCTGCTTGCAGGCGTGTCGCGGTTTGTCGGCATTGGTGGCGGCACGCCGGAAGGTGCTGCCACGGAAGCGGAACGCCTGATCGGTCTGGGAGCGGCCGGGCTGATCAGTTTCGGTCTGGCGGGCGGCCTTGATCCTGCTTTGCCGCCGGGGTTTCTTCTGGTTCCGCAACGGATCGTCGAGCAGGACTCCACGTACGAATGCGACCCGAGATTGATCGAAAAGATCGGCGGAGTCACGGTGGGATTGCTCCTGGGCGGCGATGCCGTCGCGGCGACGATCGCCGCAAAGGCGGCATTGTTCGGCGGAACAGGGGCTTCGGCAATCGACCTTGAATCCGGTGCCATCGCTCGGGTAGCTCGGGCGCACGGCGTTCCGTTCGCCGTGCTGCGCGCCGTCGCCGATCCGGCATGGCGCGATCTGCCCGCAGCGGCGATCATTGCCCTTGACCATGCGGGACGGATTGCCATCGGCCGGATTGCCTTGAGCATCGCGCGACAACCAGGCCAGTTGCCGGCTCTCATGACCTTGGCGCGCGACGCGGCAAAAGCGCGCAGCACCTTGCTCGAGCGGGTCAGGGTCAGATTTTCAACGTCACCGTGACGGGGACGTGATCGGACCCGCGGGGCCAATCGCGCGCATCCTTATGGATGGTGTAGCTCTGCAACGCGGATTCGAGGTCTTGGGAAACCCAGACGTGATCGAGCCGCCGTCCGCGGTCGGAGGCCCGCCAGTCGCGGTTCCGGTAGGACCACCACGTATAGAGTTTCCGGTCGGGTGGGACGAAGTGCCGGACGGCGTCGACGAATCCCTGGGCGCGCCAGGCATTCAGCCCCTCGGTTTCGGGCGGGGTGTGGCTGACGACATCGAGTAACTGCTTATGACTCCAGACGTCGTTTTCCAAGGGCGCGATGTTCAGATCGCCGACTAGGATGGAGCGGCTGGGCGGCGCTTCCGCGAAATGAGCGCGCGCTTCGGCAATGAAGTCCAGCTTGTGGCCGTATTTCGGATTGGCGTCGCGATCCGGGATGTCGCCGCCGGCCGGGACATAGAAATTATGCAGCAGGATCGGCACCTTGCCGGTTTCGACATAGGCAGCAAGATGCCGGCAATCGGATTTCAGGCACCAGTCCGGGGTATCCTCGACCGGCGACAGCTTCAGGCGGGAAAAGACCGCGACGCCGTTATAGCCCTTCATGCCCCGATGCAGCACATGGGGCAGGCCCAGCCGTTCGCCCAGATCAGCGGGAAACAACGGATCTGGGACCTTGGTTTCCTGCAGACAGATGATGTCCGGCTTGGCGTCGTTTACCAGAAGAGGCAGCAGATCCTGGCGCAGGCGAACGGAATTGATGTTCCACGTGGAGATTGTGAGCGTGGCGTTCATTCCACCCGAAAGGCGAAGCCGCCAATTCCCTCGATATCGGCCGCGAGGGAATCGCCGCGCTCCACGGCACCGACGCCCTCGGGCGTTCCGGTAAAAATCAGATCGCCCGGCTTCAGGATGACCAGATTGGAGAGGAATGCGATGATATCGGGCACCGGCCATATCATGTCGGCAAGGTTGCCGTCCTGGCGCAGCTTCCCGTTTATGGTGAGCGAGACGCGGCCGGAAGCCGGATGCCCGATTCGTGCCGCCGGGGTGATCGTGCCGATTGGAGCCGATTCGTCGAAACCCTTGCTCATGTCCCAGGGTCGGCGCAAGGATTTAGCTTCGTCCTGCATATCGCGCCGGGTCAGATCGACGCCGGCGGCATACCCGTAGACATGATCGAGTGCGCTGGCCACGGGAATGGCCGCGCCGCCGTGGCTGATCGCGATGACCAGTTCGACCTCGTGGTGCAGCGATCGCGTCGCGGGGGGGAAGGCGACCATTGCCTGTGTCACCAGCGCGTCGGCCGGTTTGGTGAAGAAGAACGGCGGCTCGCGATCGGGATCGGCGCCCATTTCCCTGGCATGGGCCGCATAGTTGCGTCCGACGCAAAACACCCGGCGGACCGGAAATAATCCTCCGCCCGCCACGGGAACGGTCGAAACCGGCGGCGGTTCGATTACGAAATCAGCCATTCATCCCCCAAACATTCTATGCGGCCGCGACTTTTCGTTCCAGGTTGCGAACCGCCTCGCCGAAACTTTTAAAAATACGATGCGACGCGACATCCTTATCGAAATCGTATTCGGGATGCCACTGCACGCCGAGCAGATAACCGGCTCCGGTCCCGCTGACCGCTTCGATCGTACCGTCGATTGCCCGAGCTTCGACCAACAGGCCGGAAGCAAGGCGATCGATGCCTTGATTATGAAGGGAATTCACCGGGAGCGAGTCTGTCCCGACCAATCGTTCGAGTGCGCCGCCGGGAACGAGGATGACGCGATGCGCTTTTCCCGTGCGAACCGGCGCATGGGGCTGCATCGGCGTCGAGTGGTCGATTCGGCCGGGAAGATCCTGGAGTCTCTGGTGCAGCGTGCCGCCCAGCGCGACGTTCAACTCCTGCAACCCGCGACAGATCGCGAGAACCGGCATCCCGCGTTCGATCGCCCCGCGCACCAAAGGCAGCGTGACATGGTCCCGTTCGGGGTCTTCGGGTGCGTCCTCCGGCGGCTGCGGCGGTCCGCCATAAAAGACGGCGGCGACATTGCTGCGGCTGCCGGTGAGAATCAGCCCATCGAGACGATCGAGCAACGTCGCGACATCCGCATGCGCGCCATTCGCCGGGATCAGCAAGGGAATTCCGCCAACCACCTCATCGACCGCCCGAACATAGGTGTCGGATGCCGCATGATTGATCATGCCGAAGACGCCAAACAGTTTTCGGCAACAGGAAATGCCGATCAACCGCGACGATCTGATTGTCATGATGGTTTCGTCGCAAATCCCGCCGATTTTGTCAGCCCTTTTTGATGTCGCGGCTGTGTTGCGGCAGGTGGGGAGGACGGGATTTCAATCAATTATGCGAGAATCCCTGGACATATTCGAAATCCTTGTCGGGAAACGGCTTGGTGGCGTGAAGATCGTACAGGCTGACCTGGGTGATCTGCCCCTGAGCGTCGGTAACCCGCCACTGGCGGAGTTCGAGAGGATCGGTGGAGAAAACCAGCGTTATATGACCTTGTGCCGCCTTGCCGGTGCGGATCAGCGTTACCTGAATTTCGCCGGGCGGCTGGGCAACCCGTGTCACGGTCACGGGCCCGGACAGTTGCACGGTCTTGGCGAGCAGAATTCCCAGAGGTGTCGATGACAGCGGAATATTGGTCGTCTGATTCAATTGCGGGTCATGATAGACGAGCAAGCCGAATCCCGCGACCAGCAGTTGCGGGTTCGGTTTGTCATATTGGAACCGCATCTTTCCGGGGCGTTGGACGATGGCCTTCCCCGTCCTTACCGATCCGTCGGGGCCGACCTGCATGAAGCGAGCTGTGATCGTTTTCAATCCGTTGAGATAAGCGGAAACCTGGGCCAACAGGGCCTGTGATCCGGTCACCGCCGGAGTGGCGCTGACACCATCCTGCATAGTCCCGATCAGACAAAGTCCGGCGATCATCATGCCGGCGGCGAATCGCCGGGCGGCCGATTTAAGGATCACGCTTCAGCCCGCGGCCGCCGGCCGGCGAGCGGAGATATCCCCATGCTGCTTCCCGTTGGCCACCAGTTCATTCATGACCGTCCTGATCTCGCGAAGAAACGCCGTGCCTTTGGTGGTGCGCTGTACCAGGACGCTGCGGCGGTCCGACGGATCCACTTTTCTCCGCGCAAGATCGAGATCGGACAATCGATCGAGCGCGCGCGTGATCGCCGGCTTCGAGACGTTCAATTGACCGGCCAAGCCCCGGACCGTGTGGGCGCCGTCATTCAAATAGCAGGTCAGGAACACACCCAGTTGCCGGGCGGACAGATCAACCCCGTCCCGGCGCACCAGAGCGACAATGGTATCGCGAAGGATGCCGACCAGTTCGTCCGAAGTCATTTGCGTCGCCATAAAACACTCCTCTGTGATCCGTAGGCCGCCGATTTCATCGAAATGACCGGCGGATTTCCGAACTTCCGCGTGGGTGCGATCGTGGTCGCCTCATTGCCGCTTCGGAGCGACCGCCCCTCCATCAGGTATGAGACTTTGAAGGGGCGAACAAGACATTAAAACATGAAAACATTGCAACTCCGTTGCAAGACCCTCGGCCCCAATTTTGGCACAATCTAATCATTGCGAAGAGTGCAAAATGTTTCGATTGCCGTGAAGGCCGCGCGCAAACCTTGCGCCTCGCCGCCTTCGGGCCGGCCTGGCCGCGTTTGGTCGTTCCAGGCGTAAGTGTCGATATGCGCCCAAGGGATGGATTGTGGCACGAAACGTTCGAGAAAAAGCGCTGCGACAATCGCGCCGGCGAAGGGCTTCTGACTTACCGTGTTCAGGTCGGCGACGTTGCTGTCGAGCCAGGGCGCGTAATCCGCCCAGAGCGGCAGGCGCCAGAGCGGATCGCGAGCGCCGGTACCGGCGGCGATCAGCGCATTGGCGATCCCGTCGTCATTGGCGAACAACGCCGGAAGCTCGGGTCCGAGAGCGACGCGCGCGGCTCCGGTCAAGGTGGCGAAGTCGATCAGCCAGTCAGGTTTATCAGCGGCGGCATCGGCCAGGAGATCGGCCAGCACCAACCGGCCTTCCGCGTCGGTATTGCCGACTTCCACGGTCAAACCGGCCCGTGTATGCAGCACGTCGAGCGGCCGCATGGCTTGGCCCGATATACTGTTCTCGACGCAGCCGATCCGAACGTCGAGCCGAACCGGCAGATTTCTCGTCATGATCGCCTGTGCGAGGCCGAGCGCGATTGCCGCACCGCCCATGTCCTTTTTCATGCGGAGCATCGCAGCACTTGGCTTGATGTCGTAACCGCCGGTATCGAAGCAGACTCCTTTGCCGCAGAGCGAAATCAGCGGCAGGGCAGCGTTGTCCCGCCAGGAGAAGCGAAGCATCTGCGCCGCTCTCGACGAACCTGCCCCGACCGCGGCGAGGGCGGGATAACCCGCCTGCAAATCCGTTCCGGTCACGCGCTGAATGCGTCCGCCACATCGCGCAGCCAAGTCGGCAGCCGTATCGGCGAGTTCCGCCGGCCCAAGCAGGTTGGCCGGTGTGTTGATGAGGTCGCGGGCAAAGCAAATTGCTTCGGCAAGCGCTATCGATCGTCCCTCCGAGGGCGGCGTCACGATCCGCGCCGGGGTTTCCGTTCGGGGTTTCAGGCGGTCGAACCGGTAGGCTCCCATCGCCGCGCCAAGAATGGCCAAGTCGAGATCGTAATCGCCCGGCATCAGGCGCCAGATTGTCGCGGGGGGCAGTTGCGTCGCCAAACCGCCGAACGCCGCGGGTGAGCGATCTTCTCCAAGGCCGAGAATGGCACAAGCCAAGCCGTTTGCACCCGGAAGAATTACAACACTTTGTGCTTCGGCCTTGAAATGCTGTGCGCGGATGAACGCGACGGCGGAAGGATCATGGCTTGCCAGGAATGCATCGAGCCCCGCCGGGCGAACCGGATAGAGGGGTAAGGCGTCGTCGTCGGTTACGTCGAGTCCTGCCAGATGTGTCGCATGAGCCATTGATCGGTCCTTCGTCGGTATGGCTGCCAGGATTGTCCGTCGGCGCTCATGGCGCAAGCGTGATCGCGCGTCCCTGCTTTGTGTCTTGTGTTTACCCCGAACCCGCCGTTTCTTCGCGGCATGAGGCGCGCGTCAATCCTGGTTGCCGGATATGTTTGCCTGGCTGTCGCGCCGTGGCCGGCGTTTACGGCTATCGCCGCGGCACGGCCTGCTGCGAAGACCGTCCATTTCGTCGAATTCTATACCAGCGATGCATGTTCCAACTGCCTGCCGGCGGATAAGGCGGTTGCGGCCTCGGCCGGACGGCCCGGCCTTGTTCTCCTGAGTTTTCACGTGCCTTATTGGAACTATCTGGGCTGGGACGACAGGCTCGGCCTGCAGGCCGCTGTGGCGCGCCAGGAAGCCTATGCCCATCATTGGCGCTGGTCCGACATCTTTACCCCGCAGGTCATCGTCAATGGCCGGATCAGCGGAACCGGAAAATCGCCGGCCGACCTCGATCAGTTGATTGCCTCGGCGCAACCAATTCGCCGACTCAGCATCAGGCCGGGCAAAAACAGTCTCAAGGTTGCTTTGCCCAAACTGTCCGGTGCGAACGGCTCCACCGTCTGGATCGCGGTTTTCGATCCCATGCGCATCGTCGCCGTGAGCCGTGGCGAGAATGCCGGCCATAGACTCGATGAGGTCGATGTCGTCCGCGACATCATGCCGATCGCCCATGTCGGCAAAATGCCCGATACTCTGTCAGTGGCGAGCGATGTGCTCGAACGCCATCGAGGGATCGCGGTTTTCCTGGAGCGGGGGCGAGGCGGCCCGGTGATCGCCGCGGGTGCGCTTGTATTGCCGTCCCGGCGTGTTCCGTAGGTCGCTGAGGTCTAATCGGGCAGGTCGGATGGAAGAGCGTCGATCATGCTCGCCTGGAGATAGAATTGGATGTTGCGCGCAAGCCATGCCTTGAAGTGGTTGAGTTGCGCCGTATGGTTTGCCGGGCTGGTCGTGCCCAGCAACTGAGCGCCGAAGATCGCATTGCCCATTGCGATCGTCGTCACCATGAAGGCAAGCATGCGGGAATCCTCGGGATCGGGTAATGCGCCGCCGACCCGCTCGGCATAGATCAGACGGCCGCCATGGATGAGATCGACGATATCCGACAACGCGCGGCTCATGGAACCCGGCGGATTATCGGCGTCCGCTCCGAGCCACGCGACGCGTTGCGCCAACCCGCCGTCGAAGGCGCTGAAGACATTGTCGAGAACCTGATCGATAAGTTCCCGGCGCGGCGACGTCGCCTGATCCAGCACGGCATGCATCGCCGATTTAAGCTGGCTGATGGTTCTGGCGTTCAATGCGTTGAGCAGGCCTTCGCGGCTGCCGAAATGGTGGAGGATGACCGGATGCGACAAACCGATATCGGCTGCGATGTCCTGCAGCCGGAGACCGCCTGGGCCGGAGCGTGCCAGCCTTGCTTCGGCCGCGTCCAGGATGACCCGTTTTGCGTCGTCCGCGTTGCGGCGCGTCCGTTTTCTGGTAGCTGTCATGTCCTTGAACAGACGTAATCGTGATCCGAAGTCAATCGAAATGTGTATATGTCACAACGACCGCATGATTGCTTCCCGGTTCCCGAACTTCCGTCTGACGCACCGGGGGAGACAGGATGGTTTGGCGGCAAAGTTGTCCACCTGCCAGAATATCGCGCTAAAACAGGCCGCTAGGTAACGGATCTGTCATGATAATGACATATTCTCATTTAGACAAATCAAGAATATCAACGACTTATTGTGTATTTTCAAAATTTCGAGCTATTTGAAAAGGTTGCGATGGACAGACGCAAATTTTCCGTTTCCAGAAGGTTACGCACAGAATTATCCACAACCCGCCGAAATGACCGTTTTGCCAAGTTCCTGCCGTGATGTCTGACCTGGATTCCATTGGCCCTGGCGTGATCGAGGCGGCGTTGACGACGCTGCCCTCCGGTCCGGGCGTGTATCGGATGCTCGATGCGGCCGGGGAAGCTCTCTATGTCGGTAAGGCGCGCAGCCTGAAAAAGCGGGTGGCCGCTTATACCCAGCCGGCGCGGCTTCCCGAGCGCTTGCGCCGCATGGTCGCCGAGACCGCGAGTCTCGAGGTGGTCACCACCCACACCGAGCCCGAGGCGCTTCTGCTCGAAGCCAATCTAATCAAGCGGCTGAAGCCGCGATATAATATTCTGCTTCGCGACGACAAATCATACCCCTGGCTTCTGCTGACCGAGGATCATCCGTTTCCCCAGATCACCAAGCACCGCGGCGCGCAGACCCGCAAGGGCAGCTATTGGGGTCCGTTCGCCTCGGCATGGTCGGTCAACCAGACGATCCAGGCTCTACAGCGCGTGTTCCTGTTGCGCACCTGCGCGGATACCGTATTCGCCACCCGGACTCGCCCCTGCCTGTTGCACCAGATCAAGCGTTGTTCCGCGCCCTGTGTCGGCCGGATTTCGCCCGAGGACTATGCCTCTCTGGTTGGTCAGGCGCGTGCGTTTCTCTCCGGCCGCTCGGGAACGGTGCAACGCGACCTTGCGGCCGAGATGGAAACTGCCTCCGCCGCACTGGAGTTCGAGCGCGCAGCCGCGATCCGCGATCGCATCCGGGGGCTGACCCACATCCAGGGTTCCGATGTGATCAATCCGGGAAGCATCGCGGATGCCGATATCATCGCGATCCATCAGGCGGCAGGCCAGTCCTGCGTTCAGGTGTTCTTCATTCGCGGTGGACGCAACAACGGCAATCGCAGCTTTTTCCCGGCACAGGCACGCGGGGAGCAGGCCGCCGACGTGCTGGGTGCGTTCATCAGCCAGTTCTACGATGACAAGACGCCACCCCCGTCGATTTTGTTGAGTCATAGTGTGACTGAATCGTCCCTGATCGGCGAGGCTCTCTCGTTGAAAGCTGGCCGGAAGGTCGAATTGGCGGTGCCCGCGCGCGGCGAGAAGCATGATGTCGTGCTTCACGCCGAAATCAATGCTCGAGAGGCGCTGGAACGGAAACTGGCCGAATCGGCGGGTCAAGCGAAACTGCTGGCGGCGACGGCCGAGATATTCGGTCTGGATCAATCTCCCATGCGAATCGAGGTGTACGACAACTCCCACATCATGGGGACGAGCGCCTATGGCGTGATGATCGTGGCCGGTCCCGACGGGCTGGCCAAATCGGCCTACCGGAAATTCACGATCAAGGGATCACTCACGCCCGGCGACGATTTCGCGATGATGCGCGAAGTGCTAACCCGGCGCTTCTCCCGCGCAATCGCCGAAGACCCTGACCGCAGCGAAGGCACATGGCCCGATCTGGTGCTGATCGATGGCGGTGCCGGCCAGTTATCGGCGGCGCAGTCGGTGCTCGACGATCTCGGCGTTCAAAATATTCCGCTGGTGGCGATCGCCAAAGGGCCGGATCGGGATGCCGGGCGAGAATGGTTTCATCTTGCCGGACGTTCGCCCTTCCAGTTGCCGGAGCGCGATCCGGTGCTCTATTTCCTGCAGCGCCTGCGCGACGAGGCGCATCGCTTCGCGATCGCGACCCATCGATCCGGGCGCAGCAAGAAAATCACCAGAAGCGAACTTGACGAAATTCCGGGGATCGGTGCCTCCCGCAAGCGTGCCTTGCTCAATCATTTCGGTTCAGTGCGCGGCGTGAAACAAGCCGGATTGCGGGACCTGGAGGCGGTTATCGGTATTAATCGGGCCGTAGCACGGATGATTTATGCTCATTTCAACCCAGGCACTCACATTGATCAGCCATCCTTATGATCGGGAAAATTCATGAGACATGAAAATTTCACGTGACACAACTTAAGATTTAATTAAAATACATCCTCTGGTTGTTGGTTTGCATAACCCAGCCGATTTGAGGAGCCGTCATGTCCAGCACGATCAGTGGAACCCTCCGAAACGGGGTGATTCTAGAAGCACCGAGCTACGCCAGTCCGACAACGATCATCGGGACGATCGACGCGTCCGGCGGAAACGCCGTTTCGGCCCTCTCGGACTGGGATATTGCAATCACCGGCAGCATAACCGCATCGACCGGTGATGGCATTTTTCTCAAGGACGGCGGCTTCATCGATAATTCGGGGGTGATCGACGCCGCATCCTCATATGCGGTCTTTGCCGCGGCACAGACGGACAGTCTGATAAACAGCGGTTCGATCTATGGCGGCAGAGCCGGCGTGCTGATGGTGAATGCCACGGTCAATCTCGACAACCGTGTCTCGGGCACGATCGATGGCGGGACGCTGGGAGTCAAATTCACCGGGGCCGGTACGGTGAACAGCACGTTGCTCAATGCGGGACTGATCGAAAGCGCGGCGGGCACGGGCGTCAGGTTGACGGAAGCTTCTGGCGTTAATTCCACGGGAGGCGTCGTCAGCGGAAGTTCCGTCGGGATTTATGTCGGCGCTCTATCGACCGTCATGAATGCTGGTACTGTTGCCGGCGGCACAGGTATTCTGGTTGGCGGGACGGGAGTCACGGTTGTGGACTCCGGGACGATTTCCGCATCCGTCGGCAATGCGATTTCATTTGCCTCCAATGCAGCTTCGCCTGCCGCTCCCGATTTTCTCACATTGCTGCCGGGCGCGGTCCTCATCGGAACCGCGAGCGGCGGCGGCGTCGCCGATGTGGTGTTCGCCGGCACGACACCCGGAACCTTTGCGAATGTCGGTCGAGAATTGACGGGATTTCCGACGATTTCGATTGCGCCCGGAGCTGAGTGGGCATTTTCCGGGATGTCCACCATGCTCGGCAACGTGACGTTCGAGAATGACGGCACGCTGATTCAAAGCGCAGGCGATATCCTCACGATCGATTCCACGATCAATGGCACCGGAACGATCGAACTGGACGCAACGACCCTCGCGACCGGCAATACGGTCGGCTCCGGCGAGGTTTTCGATTTCCTGACCGGATTCTCGACGCTTTTGCTGTCCGGGAGTCATGTTTTTTCCGGCACCATCGCCGGTTTCCAGGCTGGCGACACGATCGAATTGACCGGCTTCGGGGTTGATGCATCAATTACCGGCACCTTGATCGGCGATGTCATG
Source organism: Acidiphilium sp. AL (assembly GCF_025499445.1). Classification (NCBI taxonomy): domain Bacteria; kingdom Pseudomonadati; phylum Pseudomonadota; class Alphaproteobacteria; order Acetobacterales; family Acidocellaceae; genus Acidiphilium; species Acidiphilium sp. AL. The sequence goes on along the minus strand of NZ_JAIMBZ010000003.1, from coordinate 186,201 downwards.
ACTTTGTCGGGCGGGATCGATCCGGCGATGATCACCTTCGCATCGAATCCTGGTTCGCTCGATGTCGTGCCGATTCTGGGTGGGGGGGCAACGAAATCCTATGAAATCGTCGCACCCTGTTTTCGGGCCGGCACAAGATTGTTGACCCCGGACGGGCAGCGTCCGGTGGAGAGTCTGCGGAAGGGCGACCTACTTGTGACCCATGGCGGTGCTGTCCGGCCAATCATCTGGCATGGACAGCGCCGGATCGATTGTCGCAAACATCCCAGGCCGGAAACGGTCTGGCCGATCCTGATCGAACTCGATGCCTTCGGGCCCGGTTTTCCTTCGCGCGATCTCCATCTTTCGCCCGATCACGCGCTCTATTGCGACGGCGCTTTGATTCCGGTGCAATTCCTGATCAACGGAGTCTCGATTCGTCAGATCGCCGTGCCGAACGTAACCTATCATCATGTCGAGTTGGCGGATCATGACGTGGTCTGGGCGGAGACGCTGCCGGCCGAGACCTATCTCGATTGCGGCAATCGCCATAACTTCGTCCGCCAGGGCAAAGCCATCACGCTGTTCCCGGAATTCGAGCAACCCGAATGGGATGTGAAACGGGCTTTTGCGCCCTTGGTAACGCAAGGTCCCACGCTGGCCATGGTGCGGGCGCGCCTTCACGATCGGCTGGAAGCGCGGGGCTTCAGATGTGTTGCAAGCCAATTCCAGGTTTTTGCCGATCAGCAGCCATTATCGTCCGCAAACTCAGGGAGCGGCCGACACGTCGTGCGCCTGCCAACGGGCGCTACGAATCTCGTCATCGGTTCGGCTGCGTCCAGCCCGGCGGAAACCGACCCGGCGGCGCAGGACCGGAGACGCCTCGGCATCGCCATCACTGGTGTTCTCGTCGACGGTCTTCCGGTTCACGAGGCAGATCCGCGCTTCGGTACCGGATTTTATCCGCCCGAGCGGTCAGGCCGGCGATGGTTTCGCTGGACTGACGGTTCCGCGTCTTTCGGTGTTAGCGGGGTTCGGGAATTGTCGTTCACGGTTCAGGCCGCATCGATGATTTGGCAGGCGTCGCCGGATGAGAATCGGAGGCGATCCGTTTCGGGATTGCGTTGACGATCACCTGCTTCAAACCAAGGGCCGCCTGCTGAGCTGCTGCCATCGCAACGTCGCCCCAATAAGGTGTCATCTGCGATGGCTTCAGATCGTGCAATTGGCTGACCTTGCCAATGAATTCGCCGCTTTGGCCGCGAACGATCCAGTCGAGTTCGACGATATCGACTCCGCCTCTTTCTTGCGAATGCGTGCTGGGAGACGCCTTGACGGTGCCGTTGACGATGAAATCGGCGTCATGTTTGTTGGCAACCATAACAATGCCGAGTTGCGGCAGATCGCGCTGAAGATTGATCGCCAGTGCGTGATCGCCATCCCCCGGCGCGCCGCCGACGCCGGCGAACAGCACGCGCGGCGGCCGGTTCTCGAGCGATAGCGGGTTGCTCTGCTGCACGCTCGCGTTGATCGCGCTGAGTTGCGTGGCGAGTTCCGGCGCGGCGGATTCGGCGGCGACCTTCAAAACGGCGGGATCGCCATTGGCCCAGGCCTGCTCCGCCACGGGCGCGCTGGTTGCGTGTCCATAGATTTTGCCGGTGGGGCCGACGATCGAGAAAGCCGGGACGACCTGGCTTTGAACGATCCTTGCCTGCGCGATCAAACGCCAGTCGGCCTTGCCGGCTGGACGGGCAAGGCTGGGCACGTCCCGTTTTACCAAGGCTTGCGCGAGGTCGGTTGCATAAAGCCGTGCCGCGTTGTCGCCCAGCAACGCATCGCGCGGCGGCGGAACGATCAGAACCGGCGGCGGCGGCACCGAGAGCAGAGCTCCTTCCGGGCCGGGCCTGCCGAGAAACGGCTGGGGCAAGGTGCCGCAACCGGCGAGCAGAAGAGGGATGAACAGGATAACGCGATGTTTCATGGAGCTCTCATGATGATCGAGATCTGGAGCCCGCCCGGACCTTCCGCGCGGAGGGTCCGGCGCCGATGGGAGAAGAAACGTGCCTCATCGGCATAGGTGTCGTGCGGCAGAATACTGGTCTCGACCCTGGCCGCGGCGAGTCGCTCGGCGCAGTAGCCGGGAAGATCGAAAAACCAATGGTTAGGGCGGCCGGAGACAAAGAATTTTCGATCAGACTTATCCCGTCCGACCACCGCGTCGCGCAAATCCTCGCCGACTTCGTAGCTTGCCTGATGGATGCACGGGCCGATGATGGCGGTGATATCGTTGGCGCCCAGGGCGCGCATCGCATCGGCAGTGGCTTCCAGCACGCCGGCAACCGCCCCGCGCCAGCCGGCATGAGCGGCTCCCACGATATGCGATCTGGCATCCGCGAACAGCACCGGCGCGCAATCGCCCGTGATGATGCCCAGCGCGATGCCCAGCCGGTCCGTCACCATGGCGTCCGCTTCGACCCCGTCGCCCGATGTCCATGGCGTGCGTGCGGTCACGACGCGGGGGCCGTGAACCTGTTTGAGGCCAAGCAGATTCGAAGGCATGGCGCCGATCGCCAGGGCGGCGCGGGAGCGGTTTTCAGCCACGTGTGCGGCATCGTCCTGACCGAAAAGTCCGCAATTCAGGCTGGAATAGACGCCCTGCGATACGCCGCCCTCGCGGGTGAAGAATCCATGCGGCGCGGCAAGCGCGCCTCGGAAATAGGGGGTCATGCTGAAAAACCAGGTGGAATTCGCATACTGGGGTGGCGGATCGCGAGCGTCTTGAACAGGCTGCCCATCGCCTCGGCGGAAGTTAGGCGACGGGTCGCCGCGAGGAGCCGCACCGCCATTTCCGGCGATGCGGCGCGTCCGAGCTGCGCCGTGCGCTCATGAATGCCAAGGGCGGCCAGGAAAGCGCCCTGCGCAATCGGTCCCGACACGGAGCAACCCGCTTCTGTGGCAGCAATGGCGAGCCGGGCGAAATCGACATGGGCGGTCAGGTCGGCGGTGCCCGGTTCGGCAAGTGGATCGGCCGGAACGCCGGCACGAATCGCCTGCAAGCTTTCGCCCGGCCCTCCCTGTGCCGATCCGTAATCGACGATCAGCGCAACACCGCCCATCCGCGCGATCCGCGCGGCGAGAGCGGCGACGAATTCTTCGGCAGCTTCGCCATATTCATGAACCACGCCGCATTCATTGGCAGGAAAGCTGGCATCGGCCGGGACTTCGATGAACCGGCCGTTTTCGATATGGCGCTCGGTCCAGCCGGTCTCCCGCCGAACGAACTGGCGAATCGGCAGGGCATCGAGGAATTCATTAGCAATCAGAATGATCGGGCCGTCCGGCAGGCCGGACAGATCGGAATGGATCGTGGCATCGGGCAGGGCGGTCGCCAATTCCCCGATCAGGCGCGGCGATGTCTCGATCAGATGCGGCGACATGGCCTCGGCGAAATCGGGCAGGGCGCGGCGGATCGCGCGCAGCGCATCCCGCATCAAGGTTCCGCGGCCGGGGCCTGCTTCGGCGAGAACGATCCGCCCCGGCGATCCCATCATCTGCCAGACCAGCCCCGCCCACAGGCCGAGCAATTCACCGAATATCTGCGATATCTCGGGTGATGTGGCGAAATCGGCGAACGGATCACGCGTTGCGTAATAGGCGGCATTGGCTCGCGCCATGAAGCGATCCAGCCGTTCGATCACGCGGCGAGGACGGTCTGACGGCGCGAGACGCGTTTGGCGCGCCAGATCATGACGGCGCCGAGCGCGATCATGGGAATCGACAATAACTGTCCCATCGTCAGTCCGAACATCAGATAGCCAAGGAACCAGTCGGGCTGGCGGAAACATTCCGCCGTGGTTCGCGCAATTCCATAGCCGAGCACGAAAATTCCGGCGAGGTAGCCCGGCTGGCTTCTGACCCGCTCGCTCCGCGAAGCGGCGAACAGCACGATGAATAAAACGAGCCCTTCCAGACTCGCCTCGATCAGCTCCGACGGGTAGCGCGGCACGTCCGAACCGGATTGAGGATAGATCATGCGGAATGGGAACCAGGTGGGTGCCGGCCGGCCCCACAACTCGCCATTGATGAAATTGGCGATGCGGCCGAGAAACAGGCCGATCGGCACCGGTACGGCGACACGATCGGCGAAGCGCCATGGATCAAGCCCCTGGCGATGGCAGTAGATTAGAATCGCAACCGCGACGCCGATCATCCCGCCATGGAAACTCATTCCGCCATCCCAGACCGCGTAGGTGCGGTTCAGGTGATCGAGGAAATACACCGGCTGATAAAACAGGATGTAGCCGAGCCGGCCGCCGAGAACGACCCCGAGCGTCGCCCAGGACAGGAAATCATCCACCTGCTCATGGGTTGCGACGGCCGGTCTTTCCCGCACCAGGCGGCGCATCAGCCGCCAGCCAAGGACCAGCGCCGTGATATAGGCGAGGGCGTAATAATGAATAGCGAACGGCCCGAATTTCACCAGGATCGGATCAAAATGCGGCCAAGTATAGACATGATTCATCGATATGGGTCCGATTGCTTCAGAAATTCCGTGACATAGCGGGTAACGCCGTCTTCCAGCGTGGTGAAGCGATGTTCGAAGCCGGCGTCGCGCAACCTGTCCATATTCGCCTGGGTGAAAGATTGGTATTGACCGGCGAGGCGTTCCGGCATCGGCACGAACTCGATCCGCTCGGGCACGCCATTGGCGGCACACACCGCGCGGGCGAGATCGGCATAGCTGCGCGCCGTGCCGGTACCGAGGTTGAACAGCCCCGAAACGCCCGGATGGTCAAGCAGAAACAGCAGTGCCGCGACCACGTCGTCGACCCAGATGAAATCCCGCGCCTGGGCGCCATCGGTCAGATCGGGCCGATCGGACCGGAACAGGGTCGCGGGACGGCCAGCGGCGATTTCGTCGTGCTTGACCTTCACGACCGAGATCATCGCGCCCTTGTGATATTCGTTCGGGCCATAGACGTTGAAGAACTTGAGGCCCGCCCATTGCGGCGGGCGCGGCCGGCTGGAAGCGCATTCCCCGGCAACCCACAGGTCGAAGGCATGTTTCGACCACCCATAGAGGTTCAGAGGGCGCAGCCGGCGCAAGGCGGCGTGGTCGAACGCATCGTCGAAGCCCGCAGAGCCATCGCCGTAAGTCGAGGCCGACGACGCATAGATCAGCGGCACGTTGTGCACAGCACACCAATGCCAGAGATGCTGGCTCAGCGTCACATTGCTGTGCCAGACCAGATCGCCGTCGGTTGCGGTGGTTTCGCTGATCGCGCCGAGATGCACGATCGCCTGCAGCGGCGGATCGGACCCGAGATAATCGGCGATGCGATCGGGCCCGATCAGCCGAGCGGGGGGATGCTTGCGGAGGTTGCGCCACTTCCCTGTTTCGCGCAGGCGATCGGCGATCGTGACCTCCACCATCCGCTCATGCAGCGCCGCATGCAGATTCGACCCGATGAAACCGGCTCCGCCCGTGACCAATATCATGCCGGGGCTTATAGTCGGGGACCGCCGATCCGTCATCACTGGGAGAGATTCATCATGACCGAACGACCGAGATTTTTCGACGATCTGGCGGGGGTGGCGGGCGGTGCATTGTCCGCATTCAGCGGTTTGCGCGACGAGATGGCCGCACTGATCCGCGCTCGGATCGACGAGGCAATCCGTAAGCTCGATGTCGTGCGCCGCGAGGAATTCGAGGCGATGGCCGAATTGGCCGCCAAGGCGCGGGCCGAGACCGAATTGCTGGCCGCCCGCGTTGCCGCATTGGAGGCGATGATGGTTCCAGCAGCGCCGCGGGGTGTCGAACCGCTTCCGCCACAATCGAATCCGGCCCCGGAATTACCGCCGGAGACCGATCACGGTTGAATTTCGCCCGCTTGTCGTAAAAAGCCGAGCAGGGGCAACAGCGGCAGGCCGAGAATCGTGAAGAAATCCCCCTCGATCCGGTCGAACAACTGAATACCGAGCCCTTCCAGCCGATAGGCTCCGACCGAGCCGAGCAGGGCTTCGCCTTCACTGGCCAGATAATCGGCGATGAACGCATCCGAAACCGCTCGCATCGAAAGGCGCGGCGCTTCCGCGTGATGCCAGATTACCGCGCCGCCTCGCATGCAGACCACGGCGGTTTCCAGGCGATGCGACCGGCCGCGCAGGCGGTGGATATGAACACCGGCCTGCGCAACGTCGCGTGGCTTGTCGAACCACTCACCCTCGCAATCCAGAACCTGGTCTGCGCCGATGACCAGGGCCTCGGGCCGGCGGGCGGACATGCGCGAGGCCTTCGTCTCGGCGAGCATCAGGGCCAGTTCGCCTGCTTTCAGCCTGTCCGCCTTGGCCGATTCCTTCATGCCGGCCTCGTCGATCATTGCCGGCGCGGTCTCGATCGGCACGCCTGCGCGCAGAAGCATGTCGCGCCGCGTCGCCGAGGCGCTGGCCAGCACGATCACGAAATCAGAACCCCTCCAGCACGATCTTTCCATGGGTGTGGCCGGATTCGATCGCCGCATGGGCGCGGCGCAGATTTGCCGCGTTGATCGACCCGTAATTCTCAGTCAGCGTGGTGCGCAGAACGCCTTGATCGATCAGCCGGCTGACCGCCTGAAGGATTTGGTGCTGCTCGTTCATCCGCGGCGTCTGGTGCAGGGACCGCGCAAACATCGATTCGGTGTGGATCGAGGCGGATTTGTTGAACAGCTCATGAAGATCGAGCGGCGGTGTGGTCTCGATCAGACCGATATGACCTTCGGGAGCCAAGGTCCGGCAAAGGGCGCGCCAATGGCTTTCGACATGGTTGGTACAGAAAATATACGCCGGCGGCGCGACCTCGCAGGCCAGGATCTGGGCGGCGATGTCGCGATGATGATCGATGACGTGGTGCGCACCGAGCGCGGAACACCATGCCCGAGTCTCCGGCCGGGACGCCGTGGCGACCACCGTAAGCCCGGTCAGATGGGCAGCGAGCTGGATCGCCATCGACCCCACGCCGCCGCCGCCGCCAACGATGAGAAGCGTGTCGCCACGGGTCCGGTCGCGCGGGATGGCAAACCGATCGAACAGCATCTCCCATGATGTCAGCGTGGTCAGCGGCAGTGCCGCCGCCTCGGCGAAGGAGAGGGATCTCGGTTTGCGGGCGATGAGACGTTCGTCGACGATCTGGTATTGTGCATTGCTCCCGGAACGATCGACCGCGCCGGCGTAATAGACCTCGTCCCCGACGCCGAACTGGGTCACGCTCGAGCCGACCTGACGCACGATTCCGGCCGCGTCGAAGCCGAGAATCCGGGGTTCGCCCAGGGGTTCGTTGCGGCGCCTGATCTTGGTATCGACCGGGTTGACCGCAACCGCGCGCACTTCGACGAGAACGTCGTGGCGCCGCGGGGTCGGCTCGGGCAGATCGACGTCCACCAGAGACTCTTCTGCCGTGATCGGAAGGGAATGGGTAAAGGCGACCGCTTTCATGAGGGGATTTTTTTCTCGCTATTTCAGGGTGGGACGGATGTGGGCCGGGTTCAGGAAATTCGCAACAAACCGGGGCCGTGGGTACTGAGCCAACTGGTCGCGGCGGCGCGATACGGCGTGAGGCGATTGGTCAAGTCCCAGAAGGCGGACCCGTGGTTCAAATAGCGAAGATGCGCGACCTCATGAGCGATCACATAATCCTGAACGAAATCCGGGGCCATGATCAATCGCCACGAGAACATCAGCGTGCCATCCGGCGCGCAACTTCCCCAGCGGGATGTCGTATCCTTCACCCGGACCCGGCGGGGCCGAACTCCGATCTTCGCGGCCGTCTCGTGGGCACGCTGGGAAAACCGCTCATGGGCGAATTCGCGCAGCGCATCGCGCACGCGGCGGGCCAGGAACTCCTTCTGCCCGGTGACCCGGATGATCGACGCCGCGATAACCGTCCCGCCACGCATGACAGGATCATGGATGATGGTCCGGGGCGTCCCGCAAACCGGGATCATTTCTCCGTCGGCAAGCCGCATCGGCGCGGGCAGTGCGGCGAGCTTGGCCGCCACCCAGTCCTCATGCCCCCGCAGAAGTGCCAGTCCGGCACGTCTCGAGCCGCGCGGCGGGAGAGTGATCACGATTTCGCCACCCTGAGGATCGATTTTCAGGGCGACGCGCCGGGCGCGCTGGCTGCGCCGCCATCGCACCGAGGCGGCGCGTCCACCAATGATGACCGATTCTTCGTGGAGGTCGAAATTCGGGCTCATCGAGTTCGCCGCCGGGGCCAGCGCGAGGGCCATTCCACCACATGGTGCTCCAGCGGCCCCGCGTCGCGTTCGCTCACCGCGCGGCCGGCGATCGAGGCCCCGGCCCGGTGCGTGCTCCGGCGATCGCCGGTGACGAGGGGATGCCAGTCGGGCAGGTCGCGCCCCTCCGCGATCAGGCGATAGGCGCAGGAGGGCGGCAGCCAGTCGATTTCGGCGAGGGAACCAGGCGTGAGGGCGACGCAGTCGGGAACCTCACGCCTGCGATTCGGATAGTCGCGGCACCGGCACGATGCCAGGTCGAGCATCCGGCAGGCGACATTGGTGAATTCGAGGCTGCCGGTATCCTCGTCGCGCAATTTGTGCAGGCAGCAGCGCCCGCACCCGTCGCATAAGGACTCCCATTCAGCCTCGTTCATCTCATCGAGACGCTTCTTTTGCCAGAACGGTGCGTCGACAGATTGCGGCATGAGCGCAATCTATCGCGCCGGTTCAAGCTCGCAAAGAACTATCCGCCAAATTTGGCCAGCATCGCCCGCAACGGATTCGCACCTGCATTATTGACAGACATGTTTACAACAATTTGCCTGGGGTCGATGAGCTGGCCATAATATTGCTGATCCAGCGCTGCATCGTTCGAGAACACTGATCCGGACAACGAAATGCCGCCATAAAGCCCGCGCGCCTTGGAAAAGGTGACAATATCCGCGCCCAGCGCGGTGCCGGTCGAACCGCCGACGCCCGCACCGATCGTCGCCACCGAAATTCCCGCATCGGCGCCAACCTTGAACTGGCTGTTCAGGAAGGCGTTGAGCGCGGTATCGTTCATCAGCAACATCACGACCTCGGCGTCCTGCACGCCGATCTGCAGTCCGAAGCTGCCGCTGCCCATGCTGTAGAAGGCCGGGTCGGACCACGAACCGCTGGCCGCGCGGGATACCAGGACGCAATCGCCGCCTTCGCCGCCGATGAAGAAGCCGGCCTTGAAGATCCGTGGGCAGACCACGACCGCCTTGGCCCGGCGAAGGAATTGCGTGGCTTGGTTGGCCTGGGCCGAGCCGTTGCCAAGCATGGTCTCGACGGTCAGGGTGGAGCGATCCACCAATTCCTGGGCGCCGTTCGAACTATTGCCATTGTTGGCGCACGCCGCCAACGGAGCCGCAAGCAAAATGGCGGCGATGCCCAGATTCCTGATTTTCAATGCCGAATGATTCCTTCGCCCATTCTTTTCAGCCATCGAGAACCTCCGCTTTGTTGCTTGCACAATTTATTTGGTCCATGAATTCAATTGATTCAAATGGATATTTGTTCATTCAGCGACACGAATCGCCAGGCGTGACGGTGGCGCTCGATCCGGGTGATCGACAGATTATCCACTGCCAGGCTGAGCGCCTGGTGTGCGCTTAAATCGAGCGCATGGGCAATCGCTGCGCGAATCGCTCCGCCATGGGAAATCGCAATGATGTTCCGTCCGGCGTGAACCTTGGCCAGACGTTCCAGGGCATCGCCGACCCGATCGCGCATGGCGGCGAATGTTTCGCCGTCCGGTGGTTCTTCGTCGCCGCCCACCGGCCAGAACGGATGCTGGCTCGGCCGATTGACGAAATCGCGCATCGGCAGTCCCTGCCACGCGCCGAAATCCTGCTCGATCAGTGCCGGTTCGACATCGGTGCTGATCGCGCCGTATCCGGCCTCCATGATGGAATCGGCGGTCAGGCGCGTGCGCGAGAGCGGCGTGACCAGCCAGACGGCATCGCGCGGCAACCGGGCTGCGATCGCAGCATAACGCGGTGCGTCGGCTGCCCTGGTCGCGGCACAAAGCGGCACGTCCAGCGTGCCGTAGAGGATCGAGAGGGATTCAGGAGCAACCAAGGCGTGGCGGATGAGCCAGAACCGCGTCGTCGTATCGGGATCGTACATGGATTACAGAAATCCCTATTCGCCGATGGAAATCAATGCGCCGTTGACCCGCGCGGCGCGGAACTGCGCTGCAAAAACCAGGGTCGCTCCGACCATCCAGATGAGGTTGAGGCAAAAGGCAGCCGCGAGCTGCGGCCAGTTCATGGCGTTATGGTATAAAACCGAGCGCATTCCGCCAAATATATGTGATGCAGGCAATATCTGGGCGACTGGCCGCAGCCAGACCGGAAGCACCGAAACGGGGTAGAACACGCAGGCAATCGGCGTGACGCCGAAAGCCAGCGTCCATGCCAGGGCCTCCGCCGAAGCGCCATAGCGGAACAGCAGGGCGATGACACCCAGCGACATCCACCATCCCATCAGTAAAAGATTGAGAAAAAATAGCAGTAGAGCGGGGCCGAGCGCGAACAGGTTGAAGGCATAGAGCAGAAAGGCGATCGCGGTCGCCGGCGCAAGGCCGATCACCGTGCGCATGACCGAGACCCCCAACAGGGCAAAGATCAGCTCCCGTGGGCGCAGCGGGCTGACGAACACGTGACCGAGATTGCGCGACCAGATTTCCTCCAGGAACGAAATCGTGACCCCCATCTGCGCGCGCAGTGCGACTTCCCAGAGCAGCACGCCGCCGATCAGCGCGCCTCCCGCCTTCACCGGCATGCTGGTCTGGCCATGGATCACGAATTGCGCGGTAAAGCCCCAGATCAGCAATTCCAGGGTCGGCCAATAGGCGAGTTCCAGCAGCCGTGGCCAGGATCGGCGATACAGGCAGAGATGCCGGTATATCAGCCCCCAGACCCGGCGGAGTCCGGGCGCGCTCACGCCGCTTTCCCGGCACGGGCGATGGCGAGAAACACCTGTTCCAGATCGTCCCGTCCATAGCGGGCGATCAACGCATCCGGCGCGCCGCGATCGACGATTTTTCCCTGCTTCATCATCAGCACGTCCGAACACAGTCGTTCGACCTCGGCCATGTTGTGCGAGGCGAGCAGGATCGCCGCGCCGCTTTCCGCGCGATAGGCTTCGAGCCGGCCGCGCACGTAATCCGCGGTATCGGGATCGAGGCTTGCGGTTGGTTCGTCAAGCAGCAGAAGCTCGGGCCGGTTGATGAGTGCCTTGGCCAGGGCGACACGGGTTTTCTGACCGGCCGAAAGGGCACCAGCGCGGCGCTTGAGCAGGGTTTCGAGATCGAACTCATGCGCGAGTTCGGCGATCCGGTGCCTGAGCTTCGGCACATTATAGAGATGACCGTAAACGGCGAGGTTTTCCGCAACCGTCAGGCGCATCGGCAGCGCCACATAGGGCGACGAATAGTTCATGCGCGCCAGCGCCGCGAACCGATCGCGCGCCATGTCGTGCCCAAGCGCTTCGATATCTACCGGAATCGGGCACCAAAATGCCGAGAAGCATGGAAATCGTGGTGGTTTTGCCGGCGCCGTTGCCGCCCAGCAGACCCACGGTCGCCCCGCGCGGAACCGTGAAGCCGATTCCGTCCACCGCCGTGACCGTTCCGAACCGCTTGGTTAATCGCTCGACCTTGATGGCACTCATGGCTTGCGCATAGCTTCCTGTGCGCCTTATGCCAATCTGACCCGTGAGGCAGCGCTTGTCCGCGAGGTGCGCGCTGTGGCAAGTCTTTCCGATGACCCAGACGGATAATGCTCGATCGGTGATGGTAGAATCAGGGACTCTGGCCGACCGGACCGCGCTGGTCCAGCTTGATCGTGACTTCGTGAAACGGCTGGAAATCGCCGATCCTTCGCTTCACGCCGCGCTGATGAGCGCGCGGGCCATTCCCGACCACCTCGAACGCAAGGCCGAGGCGGAACTGGTCATTGCGCTCGCGCCGCACCTTGAAGCCATGCTGGGCGAAATGTTCGGCATCGAGGACGAAATCGCGACGATCCGGGCGGTCACGGAGGCACGCGCGCCGGTTCATACGGTCAAGCGCAATTTCGTCCAGCGTCAGGCGGTGAAGTCCTATCCCGATCCCGCCGGGTTCGACGGTCCCGGCTTGCAGGCGGCGCTACAGGCTCACGGAATCACGCCATTTACCGAAACTAATTTCGCCAGGGCCGTGCTCGATTGGGAAGCGGCGGGCGATGCCGACGCGCTCGATCTCGCCAGGCGCTATGCCGCATGGGCGACTCTGACCGGGGATGGGCGTGCCGCCCACGCGGATGACGTGCTGTTCCGCACCCCGCATCGGATCGATCCGGCGCATCTGGTGCCAGTCGAAACAATCGAGCGGGACGGGGTGACCATGCTTCGCCTGCCCGAAGCCGGATGGCGCGCACGCGACGGATTCACCCTCACCGACGCCGGCATGACCACCGCGCAGGCGCTCGATCAGATGAATTACTGCATCTGGTGCCATGCCCAGGGCAAGGATAGCTGCTCGCAGGGGCTGAAGGATCGCAAGACCGGCGCATTCCAGTCCTCGCCGTTCGGCGTTTCGCTCGCCGGCTGCCCGCTGGAAGAGCGGATCAGCGAAATGCACCAGTTGCGTGCCGAAGGCATGCTGCTCGGCGCCTTCGCGACCATCATCATCGACAATCCGATGGTCGCGGCCACCGGTCACCGGATTTGCAACGACTGCATGAAGGCGTGCATCTATCAGAAACAGGAACCGGTCGATATCCCGCAGGCCGAAAGCAACATTCTGCGCGATGTGCTGGCTTTGTCCTGGGGTTTCGAGATCTACGCGCTGCTGACCCGGTGGAATCCGCTCGATATTCGTCGGCCGGTCGAGAAACCCGACACCGGCCGCTCGGCCCTGATCGTCGGACTCGGGCCGGCCGGATTTACCCTCGCGCATCATCTGCTCAACGACGGCCATCGCGTCGTCGCGGTAGATGGTCTGAAGATTGAGCCTCTGCCGTTCGATCCGGCAACGCCGATCCGCGATGCCGCCACGCTGTTCGAAAACCTGGACGACCGGGTGATGGCCGGATTCGGCGGCGTGGCGGAATACGGCATCACCGTGCGCTGGGACAAGAACTACCTGAAACTGATCCGCATCCTGTTGGAACGCCGCCAGCGTTTCGCCGCGTTCGGCGGCGTGCGGTTCGGCGGCGGCGGCACGCTGTCGCTCGACGATGCCTGGGCGATGGGCTTCGACCACATCGCGTTGAGCATGGGCGCCGGTCGACCGACCGTGCTCGACATTCCGAATGGCCTGGCGCGCGGCGTGCGCCAGGCATCCGACTTCCTGATGGCGCTGCAACTGACCGGGGCCGCGAAACCCTCCTCGATCGCCAATCTGCAATTGCGCCTGCCGGTCGTCGTGGTGGGCGGCGGCCTCACGGCAATCGATACAGCGACCGAAAGCCTCGCCTATTACGTCCGTCAGGTCGAGAAATTCGCGCTGCGGTACCGAATCCTCGCCGCCGAACGCGGTGCGGAACGCGTGCGCGCCGGCTGGTCCGCCGAGGATACCGAAATCGCCGAGGAATTCCTCGCACACGCCGACGCGCTGGCCGAAGAGCGTGCTGCGGCGGAACGCGAGGGCCGCGCGCCGCGTTTCGCGCCGATGCTCGACGGTTGGGGCGGTGCGACCATCGCCTATCGCCGCCGGTTGACCGATGCGCCGAGCTACACGCTCAACCACGAGGAAGTCGCGAAGGCGATGGAAGAGGGTGTGCGGTTCGCCGAAGGGCTGGCGCCGGTTGCCGTCGAGATCGACGATTTCGGCCACGCCACGGGATTGCGGCTGCGCGGGGCGGCGGGCGAAACCGTGCTGCCGGCACGCGCCATCCTGGTCGCGGCCGGCACCCAGCCCAACACGGTGCTCGCGCGCGAGGACGGCCGGATCAAGCTGGAAGGGCGTTATTTCCAGGCGATCGATGCGGCGGGCAATCCGGTGATTCCCGAACGCGCCGCGGCCAAGCCACATGAGACGCATGTGCTGATCCATCGCGCGCCGGATGGCCGGATGATCAGTTTTTTCGGCGATCTTCACCCGTCGTTTTTCGGCAATGTCGTGCGGGCGATGGGCAGTGCCAAGCGCGGCTACCCGATCGTCTCGGCGCTGATGAACGCACGGGCTCCCGCTACCGACGAGGATATTCTTGCCGTCGCGCGCGATGGGTTGCGGGCCACGGTCCATGCGGTGAACCGCCTGACCCCGATGATCGTCGAAGTCGTCGTGCGCGCGCCGGCGGCTTCTCGCGCGTTCCGGCCCGGCCAGTTCTTCCGGTTGCAGAATTTCGAAACCCTTGCTCCCACGCTGGACGAACCGGGTCTCCGTACCGTTCTGGCGATGGAAGGCTTGGCGATGACCGGCGCCGGCGCCGATCCCGCCGCCGGACTCGTCTCGATCATCGCGTTGGAAATGGGCGGATCGTCCGATCTCTGTGCGCAGCTCCGTCCGGGCGAACCCGTCGTGCTGATGGGACCGACCGGAACGCCCACCGAGATCCTGCCGGATTCCACTGTCGCCCTGGTGGGCGGCGGGCTCGGCAATGCGGTGCTGGTTTCGATCGGCGCTGCCTTGCGCGCAGCCGGATCGCGCGTGCTGTATTTCGCCGGCTACAAGAAACTTGCCGATCGCTATCGGGTCGAGGAGATCGAGCGTGCGGCCGATACGATCGTCTGGTGCTGCGACGAGGCACCGGGATTTATTCCAAACCGGAAGCAGGATCGCGCTTTCGTCGGCAACATCGTTCAGGCGATGGTCGCATACGGAAGCGACGCCCTCGGCGAGCAGGGTGTTCCACTCGCCGACTGCCACCATGTCATCGCGATCGGCTCGGACCGGATGATGCAAGCCGTCGGTGCGGCCCGGCACGGGATTCTGGCACCCTACCTCGCGCCGCATCATTCGGCGATCGGTTCGATCAACTCGCCGATGCAGTGCATGATGAAGGAAGTCTGCGCCCAGTGCCTGCAACTCCAGGCCGATCCGGTCACCGGCGCGCGCCGCGTCGTATTTTCCTGCTTCAATCAGGATCAGGCGCTGGATTCGGTCGATTTCGGCGTTCTCGCCGACCGGCTCGGGCAAAATCGGCTTGCGGAAAAACTCACCGCCCAGTGGATCGACCGCGCATTGCGCCGCCTTCAGGCGAGACCGGCCATCGCCGCCGAGTAGGCGCAAGATGGCCGAGGTGCCTGTTAAGCCGCAAGCCGCCGCAAATGATGATCCGCGTCGCCGAATTGCAGGTCGATCATGGTCAACCGCTTGAACAAATGCCCCGCCTTGTATTCCATGGTCATGCCGATGCCGCCATGGAGCTGGATCGCCTGCTGGCCGACGAAACGCGCGGCTTTGCCGATGGCGGATTTCGCCATCGCCATGGCTTCGCCACGTTCTTTCGCATCATCGCTCGCCGCCGACAACGCCGCGAAAATCGCCATGCTGCGCGCCTGTTCGGCGGCGACATACATATCCACCGCACGGTGCTGCAACGCCTGAAACACCGAAATCGCCACGCCGAACTGCTTGCGGGTTTTCATGTAATCGACGGTCATCGCGATCAGCGCTTCCATCACTCCCACCGCCTCGGCACAAACGGCGGCGATCGCCTCATCCGCCGCGCGTTCCAGTACCGGGAGATTGCCCACCCGCCTTGAGGCCGGTACCCGCACATTGGCAAGCGACACTTCCGCGCCGTGCAGCCCATCCTGCATCGCATAGCCGCGCCGCGACACCCCTTCCGCCTTGGCGTCGACCAGAAACAGCGCGATACCGTCACGGTCCCGCCGTGCGCCCGACATCCGCGCACTGACGATCAGATAATCCGCCGAATTCCCGCCGATCACCACGGTCTTATCGCCTTCGATCACGTAACCGTCGCCGTCGCGCCGCGCGGTGGTGGTGACATCGTTCAGATCATAGCGTGATTGCCGCTCGGTATGTGCAACCGCGATTATCGCCTCGCCGGCGGCGATTTTCGGAATGATCTCATCCTTGACCGCATCGGAAGCGCCATGGCGCAGAATTGCCCCGGCAAACACCACGCTCGGCAGATAGGGCTCCAGCGCAAGGTTTTTGCCGATTTCCTCCATGACAATCATGGTCTCGACCGGCCCGCCGCCAAACCCGCCGTGTTTTTCGTCGAACGGCAGCGCCAGCAATCCCACCTCGGCATATTCCGTCCAGATCGCGCGGTCGAATCCATCGGGCTGCTTCGCGTAGCCGTTGCGCTTCTCGAAATCGCCGTAGCGATTGGCGAAAAGTTTTGCAACGCTGTCGCGCAGCAGGCGCTGTTCGTCGGTGAAATCGAAATCCATTTTCTAGCTCCTCAAAATCCAAGTATCGCTTTTGCAATGATATTCCGCTGAATCTCGTTCGATCCGCCATAGATCGAAATTTTCCGCCAGTTGAAATAGGTCGGCGCCGCGTAGGCCGCGTCGTCTGGCCCGATCGGGGTGGCATTGCCGTCATCCTCCGCATCGGTCGAACGCTGATACGGCATCGCCAGCGGTCCCACCACATCCATCAGCAGTTCTGTCGTTGCCTGCTGAATTTCCGACCCCTTGATTTTCAGGATCGACGATTTGGGATCGGGCGCGCCATGCTTGCCGCTCTTGCGCGCCTCGGCCAGGACGCGCAACTGGGTGATTTCCAGCGCCTTCAGATCGATCTCGATTCCAGCCAGCTTTTCGCGAAACCACGGCGCGTCGAGCAGGCGCGCATCGCCCGCGCGCTCCTTTGCCGCCAGCTCCCGCACACGCCGCAGGCGCTGCTTGGAAACGCCCACCCGCGCGATGCTGGTCCGTTCGTTGCCGAGCAGGAACTTGGCATAATCCCACCCCTTGTTTTCCTCGCCGACCAGATTCTCTGCCGGCACCTTCACCTCGTCGAACCAGACTTCGTTGACCTCATGCCCGCCATCGATCAACTGGATCGGCCGCACGGTAATCCCCGGCGTTTTCATATCGACAAGAATGAAGGAAATTCCTTCCTGCTTCTTCGCCGCCTGCGGATTGGTGCGTGCGAGCACGAAAATCCAATCGGCATATTGCGCGAGCGTGGTCCAGGTTTTCTGGCCGTTGATGACGTAGAAATCGCCCTCGCGCCGGGCCGTGGTTTTCAGTCCCGCCAGATCGGAACCAGCACCCGGCTCGGAAAATCCCTGGCACCACCAGATATCCAGATTGGCGGTTCCCGGCAAAAACGTCTTTTTCTGTTCATCGCTGCCGAAGGTGGCGATCACCGGCCCGACCATGGAGACGTTGAACGGCAAAGGCTGGGGCGCCGGTGCCGATTGCAACTCGTCGATCAGGATATATTCATGCACCGGGCTCCAATTCTGCCCGCCCCAGGCACGCGGCCAATGCGGCACCGCCCAGCCTTTCGCGTTCAGCTTGCGTTGCCAGTCGACGATATCCTGCTTGCCAATCTCGCGGCCTTCGATCATCCGCTGCTGCACGTCGCGCGGCAGATTATCGCGAATGAACGCGCGAACCTCGTCGCGAAAGGCGAGTTCTTCAGATGAAAAACTGAGTTCCATGATCTGATCCTCAAACGATCTCGAACAACCCGGCAGCGCCCTGACCACCGCCGATGCACATTGTGACCACCACGTATTTCGCGCCCCGGCGCTTGCCTTCGATCAATGCATGGCCGGTCATCCGCGCTCCGCTCATGCCATAGGGATGACCGATTGAAATTGATCCGCCGTCGACATTCAACTTTTCGTGCGGAATCCCCAAGCGGTCCCGGCAATAAACCACCTGGCTGGCGAAAGCCTCGTTCAGCTCCCACAGATCGATATCTTCGATCTTCAAGCCTTGGCGTTTGAGCAAACGCGGGATTGCAAACACCGGCCCGATACCCATTTCATCGGGCTCGCAGCCGGCAACCGCAAAACCGCGAAACACGCCCAGCAGCGGCAGCCCACGTTTCCCCGCTTCCTTGTCCGACATGACGACGCAGGCCGAGGCGCCATCGGACAATTGGCTCGCGTTGCCGGCAGTGATGAACTTGTCCTCGCCACGGACCGGCTTGAGTTTGGCGAGCCCTTCGAGAGTCGTGTCGGGCCGGTTGCCCTCATCCTGACGAAGCGTTACTTCCTCGTGGGTGATCGCCTTGGTCTCCTTGTTCTCCACAGCTTTCGTCGTGGTCACCGGCACGATCTCGGCGTCGAACCGTCCCGCCTGCTGGCCGGCGGCGGTGCGGCGCTGGCTTTCCAGCGCATATTCGTCCTGCATCGCGCGGGTCACGTCGTAGCGTGCGGCGACGATGTCGGCGGTTTCGATCATCGGCATGTAGATGTCGGGCTTGTGCTCGCGCAGCCAGGGATCGATGCTGCGCTCGCCGCCGATCGGGTTCGATGTCTGGCTGATACATTCAAGACCGCCAGCAAGGACCACCGGCACGCCTTCGACGACGATTTCATGCGCCGCGAGCGCGATCGCCTGCAGACCCGACGAGCAGAACCGATTGACCGTCATTGCCGCCGCATCGACCGAAATTCCCGCGCGCACGGCGGCAAGGCGTGCGATATTGCCGCCGGTGGTGCCTTCGGGTGTCGCACAGCCCATGACCACGTCCTCGATTTCGCGCGGGTCGAGCTGCGCGCGCTCCATCGCGTGGCGCATCGCGTGGGCACCGAGGGTCGGGCCCGGCGTGATGTTGAACGCGCCGCGAAACGCCTTGCCGATCGGCGTGCGGGCGGTTGAGACGATGACGGCTTCGACCATGGGATTTTCCTAACTGACGGCGCGTTTATAGGTGCTCTTCGCGGCCTCCTCGGCGGCAAGCTCCTTGCGTGAGAATTTGCCCACCGAGGTTTTCGGGAGCGCGTCGCGGAATTCCAGCGCGGCCGGCATTTCGTGCTTGCCAAGCTTGTCGGCGAGAAAATCGCGGAGCGATTCAAAAGTGAATTCAGGGGCATCAGGCTTCAAGCTCACGAAAGCTTTGGCCGACTGCCCGCGATAATCATCGGGGATGCCGACCACGATGACCTCCGCGACATCCGGGTGTTCATAGATCGCGGATTCGATGACGGTCGGATAGACGTTGAACCCGCCGGACAGGATCATGTCTTTCTTGCGATCGACCAGGAACACCATGCCATCGTCGTCGATCCAGCCGATATCGCCGGTCAGGAAATGCCCGTCGGCGAAACTGCGCGCGGTTTCCTCGGGATTGTTCCAGTAGCCCTTGAACACGTTGGGCGCTTTGATGCGGATTTCGCCGGTTTCGCCATAGGGCAGAATGCGGGAGGGATCGTCGAGCGAAACCACATCCAGCTCGATCCCCGGCAGCGGCATTCCCGCCGAGCCGAGCTTGAAAATACCGTCGAGCAGATTGCCGGTTCCGGCCGAGGCGGTCTCGGTCATGCCCCAGCCGCCGCCGAGCCGCATTCCCGTCAAACGCTCAAAACGCTGGCCGATTTCCACCGGCAGGGGGGCGCCGCCGGAACCCACCAGTTTCAACGACGAGAGGTCGCGTCTATCGAGATCGGCGATATTGGCGAGCGCGATCCACATCGTCGGCACGCCGGGGAAATAGCTCGCCTTGTTGACTTCGATGTCGCGCAAAGTGGTCTCGGGGTCGAATTTCAGCCGAAGCAGCAATTCGCTGCCGCGCGAAAGCTGCAACAACAACAGCACGACCAGCGCATAGATGTGAAACAGCGGCAGCATGCAGATCGCGCGCAGTCTTTCGCCCGGCACGAAGCGTCCCTGGCCGTCGATGAACGCCTGATAGATCGCGACCGAGGCACGCAAGGTCGCGTGCGTATGCATCGCCCCTTTCGGAAGTCCCGTGGTGCCGCCGGTATATTGCAGAAGCGCCAGATCATCGGAATCGATGTCTGGAAGTAATGTATCCGAAATGCGCCCGGCTTCCCGCAGCGCCTGTATCGTGATGATGCGTGAATCATTCGTAGGAATCGGCGGATGCGGCATGCCCGGAATCGGCCCGAATTGTGCATCGTCGCCGACGATGATCCGGTCGATATGGCCGGTGTCGAGCAGTTTCCGCGCCATGCCGAGCATCGGTCCGATATTGGTACAAACCAGGGTGCGGGCACCGGAATCATGCAGTTTATGGACAAGTTCGCGTTCGGCATCGAGTGGCGAGAGATGCACCACGACCAGCCCCGCCGTGAGTGCGCCAAAAAAACTGAACGGATGCCCCGGCGAGTTCGGCAGATAGAGCGCGATACGGTCACCGCGCCGCAACCCGAGCGTGATCAACCCTTTGGCAACTTCATCGATCGCAACGCCAAGGAGCGAAAAGCTGATCTTGTGGCCGCGATAGTCCAGCGCCGGCTCCGGGCCGTAGGTTTCAATGGTCCGCGCGATCATCGCCGGAATGGTCTCGCGCGGAATCGTAACGTCCCAGGCAAGACCCGGAGGATAGTTCCGCTCCCAGGGGAACGGACGCCGGCTCATTCGGCCGCTACCTTCGCCGCCTTGCCGAAATCGGCAAATCCCTTGCTTTCGCCGGCAAGCTGCCGCAGCAATGCGGACGGTGCGAGTCCGGCATCGCCGGTGGCCTTGGCATAATGGTCAAGCCGTTCGGCGATCTTGCTCAATCCCACAAGATCGGCGTGGAAACATGGCCCGCCGCGCCACACCGGCCAGCCATAGCCATAGACCCAGACGACATCGATATCGGAGGGACGGATCGCGATGCCTTCCTCCAGGATGCGCGCGGCTTCGTTGATCATCGGATAGGTCATGCGTTCGAGAATTTCATCGTCGTCGATCTGACGCCGCATTATCCCAAGCCGAGCGGCGGTCTCGACGATGAGGGTTTCGACCTCGGGGTCCGGCGCCGGCGTGCGGCTACCGTTTTCATAAATATAGTAGCCGCGCCCGGTCTTCTGGCCGAAGCGGCCCTGTTCGCACAACGCATCCGAGATCGGCGCGGTGACGCCGCGATGCTTGCGGATGCGCCAGCCGACATCGAGTCCGGCCAGGTCGCCCATCGCGAACGGTCCCATCGGGAAGCCGAACCTGGTCACCACGGCATCGATTTGCTGCGGCAACGCGCCCTCCAGCATCAGCCGCTCGCATTCGGTGGTGCGGCGCGCCAGCATCCGGTTGCCGACGAAGCCGTCGCAATTGCCGACCACCACGGGCACCTTGCCCATGGTCTTGCCGATGCCGATGGCCGTCGCGATCGCCTGATGCGAGGTGGCCTTGCCGCGCACGATTTCCAGCAATTTCATCACATTGGCGGGCGAAAAGAAATGCATCCCCAGCACGTCGGCGGGCCGCTTTGTCGATTGCGCGATCGCATCGACATCGAGGGTAGAGGTGTTGGTGGCAAGCAGTGCACCTTGCCGGGCATGGGCATCGAGTTTCTCGAAAATCCGTTTTTTCAGGTCCATATCCTCGAATACCGCCTCGATGACGATATCCGCCTCGGCGATGCGTGCCCAATCGGTCGTGCCGGAAAACAGCGCCATGCGCGTTTCGGTGGCGCCTTCCGGCAGTGCGCCGCGCTTGACCGACACGTCATAGGTCTGGCGCACCCGGTCGAGCCCGCGGGTGAGAGCCTGCTCGTCGGTTTCGATGATGGTGACGGGAATGCCGGCATTGGCGAAATTCATCGCGATGCCGCCGCCCATGGTGCCGCCGCCGATCACCACGGCGCGGGAGATTTTCGCGGCTTTCACTTCGGGGAGCATTCCGGGGATTTTCTGCGCCTCGCGTTCGGCGAAGAAAACGTGGCGCTGCGCGCGCGACTGGTCACCCATCACCAGTTTCATGAACATGCCGCGTTCGGCGGCCAGCCCGTCCTCGAACGGAAGGGTGAAAGCGTTGCGCACCGATTGCACGCAGGCGGCGGGCGCCTCGACGCCCGCAAGACGTTTGGTGGCCTCGCTCGCGGCCTTGTCGAAGCTGGACGGATCGGCCTTCGCGGCGGTGATTTTTTCGCTCCGGTCGCGGACTCGGACCAGTTTGCGGCCATCCGTCAGCATGGTTTTTGCGAAGTCGATGGCGCCAGGAATCGGGTCGGCGACGATCGCGTCGATCAGCCCGTCGGCATGGGCGGCTTTGGCGCCGATCATTTTGCCTGAAACGATGGCGGCGACGGCTTTTTCCGGGCCGATCAGGCGCGGCAGGCGCTGGGTGCCCCCGGCGCCGGGGAGCAGGCCGAGCTTGACTTCGGGCAGACCCATTTTCGCATCCGCCGTCGCGACCCGGAAATGACAGCCGAGCGAGAGTTCCAGCCCGCCGCCGAGCGTCGTGCCGAACAGGGCGGCGACGATGGGTTTGGTGGAATTGTCGAACCGCTCGATCACCTCGTGAAGGCCGGGATCGCGCGGCGGTTTGCCGAATTCGGTGATGTCCGCGCCGGCCGAGAAGGTGCGGCCCTTGCAGCCGAGAACGATGGCTTTGACCGCGCTGTCGGCTTCGGCGCGATCGAGGGCGGCGATCAGGCCATGGCGGACCGCATGGCCGAGTGCGTTGACCGGGGGATTGTCGATCGCGATTACCGCGATACCATCGATTACATCATAATGAACCGCCGGATTGCTCATGTTTCCTCCTCGCGCGCCGGGCCAGGAGCCGGCACCATTCGTTAATCCTTTATCGCTTGCGACCGATTGGGGCGCAAGCCCCCACGGCAGGCAGCATAAACTAAATATACGTTAATAATTTTAACGTTTGTTTCACGTGAAACAAAAAATCTGTTTCGAGACTATCCATGTTGATATTATATCGAAATTGATATTATTATGATTGCGGCCCCGATCCCATGATGGTTTTGACAAACCACGCAGCGATTGCGGGTCGGCGGGTGGGGGTTGATGTTATGAGAGGCTTGGAGGGCGCGGCGGAATTGACATAGGCAATCAATTTTTCGGCGGCCGCGCGGTGCTGGCCGGTCAGGGTTTTGGCCATGACGATCGTGGTCTGGATAGCGTAGGCCGGTCGCGGAACAATCACGCGGAGAGATTTGTCGATTGTCCCGGCATAGATGGCTGCCGCGTCGGGTCGAACGATGGCGAGCTGGATCGCACCGCTGCGCAGGGCGGCGAGGGTCGCGCGATCGGTGGCGTAGATGTGCAGGCCGTTCCGTTGCAGGGTTGCGATGAATCCCTTGCCTGCGGGCCAGCCGCCTGCACTGTCCAGCATGGCGGCGAGCACCGGATAATCGCTGACCGAGACAGAAGGGTCCGCCATGCCGATCGTGCCGCGATAGGCAGGTGCCGAGAGATCGGCCCAGCGCGCGGGCGGCGGGAAGGTTGTCGTGCCCGGCACGACGAAGACGGCGGCGGGTTGACCGGCGAACTGAGGCGAGATCGGTCTGCCGGCGGTATTGACCCAGGCGAGGGACCAGCGCGGGTGACCCCGCTCGGCCGTGACGAGACGGACCGGAATCCCGGTCTTGCGGGTGAAGGATTTTACGATGGCGGGTGCGCCGCGAAGCGGGGAATAAAAAACGAGGCCGGACTTGGTGGTGCCTGGCAGGAGCAAAAATATCGCGAACGCCACGACGACCAGCCCGACAGCCAGGGCGATAAGCTTGCGCATGGTCAGAAAGCCTTTGAACGCAGGGTCATCGATTTATCGTCGGTACTGGGTCGCCACGGAACCCGGCTCGCGGCGTCGCCGATGAAGCAATGGGCCATGCAACGGCGACTGCCGATCGCAACCCGGATCAGGATAAGCCGGTAGCGCACGCTTTCATAGGCTTTGAGATGGGCGAGCATCGCGGCATCCACCTCGATCACGACGCCGTCGATCACCGCGCCGCGCGCCCGGCGCAGCGTGGGGTAGGACGCAAGGCGCAGTCGGACCCGCGCACGGCCTTCGAGCCGCGCGGCTTGCGGCACGATTTTCAGGGGTTTGCCCGCGCAAGGACCGAGTGCGGCCGGATCGGTCAATGTGCCATAGAAAAACAGGCGCATCGGGCGGATCTAGATATCCGCGACGAGACGTTCCACCACGCCGGACCAGTCATAGGCGCGCTGCTGGCGATATAACCTGATCGATGGGTACCAGGGCGTGTCGTCGCGCCCGAGCAGCCAGCGCCAGTCCGGCGCATGCGGCAGGATGAGCGAGGTCGGGCGCCCCGACGCGCCAGCCAGATGAGCGACCGAGGTATCGATGGTGACCAGCAGGTCAAGACTTTGCAGGATCGCCAGCGTATCGGTGAAATCGACGATGCTGGGGCCGAGATTGACCAGCGGGGCCGGGCCGAAATAGCCGCCGACCTCGTCGATCCGGTCGCCTTTCTGCACGGTGACGATGGCGAGATCGGGCCGGGCGAACAAAGGCGCGAACTGGCTGAGCTTGACGGTCCGTTTGCGGTCGTTCTTGTGGGTCGGCCTGCCGGCCCAGACCAGACCGACGCGGCGTTTGCCGCGCGGGGTGAGAGCGTCGAGCCGCTGCTTCCAGCCGGCGATCTTGGCCGGATCGGGGTGCAGATAGGGGATCGGCGTCGGGATCGTGTCGAGGGTCGTGCCGGCCAGGCGCGGCAGGCCGGAAAGCGGGATATAGGCATCGAACTCGCCGGTCGCTTCCCAGCGCGTCACGATGCGGCCGATTCCCGGAATTTGCCGCAGGATCGGCACCAGATCGCCGCTGCAGGCGAGCACGGGCTTGGGCGCGCGTTCGGCGACCCAGGGAATATAGCGGCCGAACTGGATACAGTCGCCGAAACCCTGATCGGCGACCAGCAGCAGACGGCCTCCGGGCACGGGCGATCCGTCCCACTGCGGCTTGTCGGTCTTGGGCAACATGCCCTCGGCCTGTTTGAGCTTGAAGCGCCATTCGTAGCTTTCCCAGCCCTCGGCCAGCCGGCCGCCGAGGAGAAGCACTTCCGCGCGCTCGAAATGCGCTTCGGGAAATTCGGCATCGAGTTCGAGCGCCCGGTCGGCGGCGGCCAGCGCGTCGTCCAGCTCAAGCCGTTCGTAACGGATCAGCGCGTGATTGAAATGCGCGCGGCTATCCTCCGGGGCGAGTTCCACGGCGCGCTGGGCCATGCGCAGTGCATCGTCCAGCCTGCCGGCGCCGCGATAAATCTCGCACATGTTGCGCGGATAGATCGCGACGGTGGGCGATAGCGCGAGGGATTTTTCCATCCGCTCGATCGCTACAGGAATCCGGCCGCGCCGATAGGCGACGATGCCCGACAGATGCAGGACGTGCGGGTGCTCGGGTGCGGCGCGCAGCACCCGTTCGGCGAGATCCTCGGCTTCCTCGAGCTTGCCGTCCCGCTCGAAGGCGCTGATTTCGCTCAGCACCTCGCCGAGCGTGACCTTGACGCCCTGAACGCCGCTCATGCCGCGATCCTCTCGGGGGCGGCGTAGCCGAGACGCTCGATCCAGGGCGCCAGAATCGGCATCGCCTCGTCGAACACCGCGCCGAAGCCGCGATGGCGGTACAGGCCGCGCCGGTGCGGCTTCTGCTGAAGTACCCGGTGAGCCGGCGCGCGCGGCACCGCACGCGGCGGGGCGGCGAGCAGCGTCGCCGGATCGGCGGCGACGGCGAGGAAATCCAGCACCTGACCGAGGGCCGCCGCCGGGTCGCGCACCATGTCTTCGTAGCGGATCGGCAGGTAGCGCAGGGTGGTCTGGCCGCGCACCTGGGCGATCGCCTGCATCTGGGCGTCGTAGAGCCGGGCGAGGCTGGCCAGCGTGACCCCGGCATTGCCCTCGTACAGCTTGTCCTGCGCGAAGCCGGACAGCACGACATCGAGCGGATGGCGCAGCACATGGATCACCGGCGCGTCGGGGAACAGGGCGGCGGCGAAGCCGATCAGCCAGGGCAGCTCGGCGCCGCGATCGGTGACGAACCGCGAGTCAGCGCCGATCGTGGCGCTGCCGCGCAGCGTGGCGAGGTAGCGCTGCGCGAGCATGGGCAGGGCGTCGCGCTGTTCGCCCGCCGTGGTTTCGACCAGGGCCTCGGGAAATTTCTTCTCCGGGCCGCCGAGGCCAGCGATCAGGGCGGGCAGCAGCCGGGCGAGATCGGGCAGCGGGCCGCGCGTATCGGCGGGATCAATTCCCGGCATCTGGATCAGCATCTGTTCCAGCAGCGAGGTTCCCGAACGCGGTGTGCCGAGCAGAAAAACGGGTGCCGGCGCACCGGCGATCGGCGCCGGACGCGGCAGGGCGGAAAGCCGATCGGAGATGAAGGTGGTTTTGACCTGGGCGAGTCGGGCTTCGATCGGGGCCGGATCGAACTGCCGGCCGGCGCGCTCGCGCTGGAAGGTTCTGGCGGCCTGATAGGCGGCGAAGGCGTCGTCGAACCGGCCGAGCCGCTCCAGCGCCTGACCCTTGGCGGCGAACTCGGTGGCGACCAGGCTCTGCGGCGCGATCGACGCCGCGACGGCCTCGATCCGAGCCAGGGCATCGGCCGGATCGTCGCGATGCAGCCGGACCAGGACACCGAGCAGGGCGATCATCCGGTCCGCCGGCGCGAGCGCCGCCGCCTCGGCCAGCAGGGCTTCCGCCTCGTCGAGGCGCAGGCGCGCCGCCTGGACCTGGGCGTACCCCGCCAGACCGCGCGGATTGTCCCGCTTGAGGGCGAAGGCCGCTTCGTAGAGCGAGGCGGCTTCGTCGAGCCGGCCTTGCTGTTTCATGTTCCAGGCAAGGTTGCCGATCAGCGCCGGGTCGCGCTGATCGGCGAAGCCGAGCGCCATGCGGTAATGCCGTTCGCCTGCTTGGAGTTTGCCGGTCTCGGTGAAGATGATGCCGAGCAAATGGTTCACCGTCGGATCGCGCGGCGCGAGCTGTAAGGCAAGGCGGGCCGGCGTCTCCGCTTCGGCGTGGCGGCCCTGATTGACCAGGAGTTGCGCGTGCTGGACATGCGCGAGCACCGCCGGCGGATCGAGCGAGGCGATGCGCTTGATCAGCGCCTCGGCCGCGGCGAGGCGGCCTTCCGCGCGGCGGAGTTCGAAGAGCAGGCGCAGCGCGTCGCGATGATGTGGCGCGAGATCGAGGATTTGCAGGACATGGCGCTCGGCTTCCCGGTTGCGGCCCTCGGTGCGGGCGGTGCGCGCCTTTTCCATCAAGGGATCGAGCACCGCGTGGTTCGCGGGGTCGGGTAGGCCAGCGGGATCGAGGCCACAGCAGCGCACCCGCCTCAATCCCGAAAAGCAGGGGCACGATGTCTTGTCGAACAGGGGCATTGTTGCGCTCATGACGCGGAATCATGCAGGGTTTACGAGTTGGTGCAAGTGCAGGGATTGTCCGGGTTGTGCGACGATGGATCGCGCCCGCGGGTGACGTGCGAATGCACGCCGTCGCGCGACTCTCCGCGCGACGACAGCGTCTTGTCGGGGCACCTAATTGCAAATAAATATCAAATAAAACCAAAATCTTGACCAATGCCGGCCGCCGCGCCATTTCGGGGCCATGCGCAATTTCTCGGAACTTTCGGAACGCGAAATCCTGGCCCTCGCGATCGGCGCGGAGGAGGAGGATGGCCGCATCTATACCGACATCGCGGAAAGCCTGCACGCGGACTATCCGGCATCCGCCAAGGTATTCTTCGAGATGGCCGCGGAGGAGAGCGAACACCGGCGCTGCCTGATCGACATGTTTCAGGAGAAATTCGGCGATCATATCCCACTGATCCGCCGCCACGACGTGCGCGGCTTCCTGCATCGCAAGACCGTGTGGCAATTGCCCAAGCCGAGCATCAGGGATGTCCGCAAGCTTGCCGAAAGCATGGAAGCCGAGACCGCGAATTTCTACCGTCTGGCGGCGAGCCGGACCTCGGATGTCGCGATCCGCAAGCTGCTCGGCGATCTGGCCGAGGCCGAGCAGGGCCACGGGCGGATCGCCGACCGGCTGACCGAGGAAAACCTGCCCGAGACGGTGCGCAGCAAGGAGGATGCCTCGGCCGAGCGCAACTTCGTGCTCCGCTATGTCCAGCCGGGCCTTGCCGGGCTGATGGATGGTTCGGTTTCGACCCTTGCTCCGGTTTTCGCCGCCGCTTTCGCCACCGGCAAGCCGTGGGAAGCGTTCATCGTCGGCATAGCCGCATCGCTGGGGGCTGGGATTTCAATGGCTTTCGCCGAGGCCTTGTCGGATGATGGCAGCCTGACCGGGCGGGGCTCGCCGGTGATTCGCGGGGTGATTACCGGGGCGATGACCACGCTCGGCGGACTCGGTCATACGCTGCCGTTTTTGATCCCGAATTTCTGGACCGCGATGAGCGTGGCCTTTGCCGTGGTGGTGGTCGAACTCGGCGTGATTTCGTGGATCAGGACGCGCTATATGGAGACGCCGCCGCTACAGGCGGCGCTGCAGGTGGCGCTGGGAGGGGCGATCGTATTCGGGGTGGGCATTCTGATCGGCACCAGTTGACGCATAGGGAAAGGGTCGGCAGAAGCATTGCATGACCGTTCCATCCGTCCTGCGCAACCGCCTCGCGATTCCGGCGATCGGCTCGCCGCTGTTCATCGTTTCCAACCCGAAGCTGGTGATCGCCCAATGCACCAGCGGTATCGTCGGTTCGTTTCCGGCGCTGAACGCGCGGCCGGAAACCATGCTGGACGAATGGCTGGCCGAAATCACCGAGGCGCTCGCCGCCTGGGACGCGGCGCATCCCGAGACGCCATCGGCGCCATTCGCGGTGAACCAGATCGTGCATCGCTCGAACGCGCGGCTGGAGCACGATCTGGCGCTGTGCGTGAAGTACAAGGCGCCGCTGGTGATCACCTCGCTCGGTGCGCGACCCGAGGTGAACGCGGCGGTGCATTCCTATGGCGGCATCGTGATGCACGACATCATCAATGATTTCTTCGCGCATAAGGCGATCGAGAAGGGCGCGGATGGGTTGGTCGCGGTTGCCGCCGGGGCGGGCGGTCATGCCGGGGTGATTTCGCCGTTCGCGCTGATCCAGGAGATCCGCTCGTGGTTCGACGGGCCGGTGGCGTTGTCGGGCGCGATCGCCACCGGGCGGGCGGTTCTGGCGGCGGAGGCGATGGGGGCGGATTTCGCCTATATCGGCTCGGCGTTCATCGCGACCGAGGAGGCCAATGCCTCGGCCTCCTACAAGCAGGCGATCGTCGATGGCAGCGCCGGGGACATCGTCTATACCAATCTGTTCACCGGGGTGCATGGCAATTATTTGCGGCCCAGCGTGGTCGCCGCCGGGCTCGACCCGGATAATCTGCCGGCCAGCGATGCCTCGGCGATGAATTTCCACGACGGCGCCAAGGCAAAAGCGTGGAAGGATATCTGGGGTTCCGGCCAGGGGATCGGCGCGGTGGATGCGGTGGTGCCGGCTCGGGTGCGGATCGAGCGGCTGATCGCCGAATATCGCGCGGCGAAGGCGGCGCTCGCGGCGTGACCTCCAAAATTTCACGGGTGCCCGATGACGGTTTCGATTCGGCGTTATGAGCGGCTTCCGGGGCAGCATATCCATTCTTTCGATCAGATCGTCCTGCCGTTTGCCGGAACCATGGACATCGAGATTGGCTCTCGCGGTGGTAAGGTGGATGCTGGGCATGGTGCGCTGATCGCCGCCGGCCAGCGCCACGTGTTTCATGCCGAACCGGGCGACCGTTTCATCGTTGTCGATATGGACGATATCGCCATTGTGCCGGAGCGCGGCGCCTTCTTCCCGATACCATCCGCGATCGCGCATCTTCTGGGATATGTCCGGGCAAGACAGGACAATTCGGCTCAACATTCCGATCTTCACGTTCCGTTGCCCGATATGTTCGCTCGCCCATGGGCAACCCTGCTGGTCGATGCGCTGTTCGGTCTCGAAACCAGCCCGGTGGATTCGGGCGGCCGAGCCATCGCACGCGCGTTCAAATTCATGCGCGCCAACCTCGAGAAGCGTTGCACCACGGCGGAGATCGCGGCGGCAGCGGGACTCGGCGAACGACGACTCCATGCCCTGTTCCACGCCCGGTTCGGCTCGACGCCGCGCGAAGAATTGATGAGGCTGCGGCTCGATTTTGCGCGGGCCTTGTTGTGTTCGACATCATTGCCGATCGCAGAGATTGCCGTGATGTCCGGCCACGCCGATCAGAGCGCTCTGACGCGCCGGATGCGCGATGTTCGGGGCATTACACCCGCTGTCGCGCGTCGAATTGCCTCAGCCTGATTTGTCGATTCGCGTCGTTTTTGGACAGCATCGGACAAGACGTGTCTGCGTGAGTGGCTTAAGCGGTCGCCATGACGATCCGAAGCTTCAATCCGGTCAATTCCGAACGCTCAAAGGCGACGGCGATCGGCGGGCTGGCGATCCTGTTGTGGTCCACCTTGGCGCTGCTTGCGGCGAGCACGCGGGGGATTCCGCCGTTCGAAACGCTGGTGCTGAGTTTCGGCGTCGCTTTCGCGGCCGGCATGGTTGTGCTTGTGGTGCGCCGAAGGCTGGGGCGGCTGCGCCAGCCGGTGCGGGCCTGGGCGCTCGGGTTCGCCGGCATTTTCACCTATCACGCGCTGTATTTCACCGCGCTCGACCATGCGCCGGCGGCGCAGGCGAGCTTGATCTGTTATCTCTGGCCGCTATTGATCGTCGTGTTCGCGGCTTTTCTGCCGGGAGGGCGGCTGCACGCGCGCCATGTCGCCGGGGCGGCGCTGGGGCTGGCGGGCACGGTGCTGATATTGCTTAGTGGCACCGGGCTTGCGGGCAATGGATCGGCGCTGGGTTATGGCTGTGCGTTCGCGGCGGCTTTTGTCTGGGCGGGATATTCGGTCGCGAATCAGCGGATCAGGGCGGTGCCGAGCGAATTGATCGCCGGGATATGCGGCGCCGTGGCGTTCGCCGCGCTGCTGGTTCATCTCGCGGTGGAGCAAACGGTCATTCCGAGCACGGGTCAGGCGGTCGCGATGATTGCCCTCGGGGTGGGGCCGGTCGGGCTTGCTTTTTTTTTCTGGGACCACGCGACCAAGCGCGGCGACCTCGCGCTGCTCGGCACGCTGTCCTATGCAGCACCGCTGCTATCGACCGCGCTGCTGGTCGCGGTCGGGCGGACGCCATTGAGCGTGACGATTATCGGGGCGGCAGCGTTGATCGTCGGCGGCGCGGGGATTTCGGTGGGATTCAGACGCCCAAAAGTCTGTTTGGAAACTCGCTCCGGCGAGTCAGTCGGTGATGTCTCGCGAGCACCGGAGCGGAGCGCACTTGAGTGCGTGAGCGCCGGAGCGCAGCGAAACGCCGCTGAATGGCCGCCGGAGTAGAGTTTGCAAATAGCCTTTCAGGCGTAAGGGTAGGGTCCGCCTTTCGCCAGCGCCCGCTGATAGGCCGGACGGGCATGCGCCGCCGCCAGGAACGCGTTGATCCGGGGGAAATTGCCGCGCAAGGCGCCGCGCGCGTTCGCCGCTTCGACCGGAAAGCTCATCATGATGTCGGCGCCGGTCAGGTCGTTGCCGGCGAACCAGGTGGAGTTGGCCAGCGCGTCCTCCCAGTAGCGGATATGGGTTGCGATATTGGGGTCGAGATATTTGTCGCCGACCTGCCTGCCGACCATGCGCAGGAGCGGGCGTGCGAAAAACGGGCCCTGTTTCGGCATTTCGGTGAAGATCAGCTTCATGACCAGAAAGGGCATCGCGGACCCTTCGGCATAGTGCAGCCAGTAGGAATAGCGGCGGCGATCGTCGGTGCCGGTGGGCGGGATCAGGCGGCCTTCGCCGTATTTTTCGATGAGGTATTCGACGATCGCGCCGGTTTCGGCGATCGTGGTGTCGCCGTCGGTGATCACCGGGGATTTGCCGAGCGGATGCACCGCGCGCAGGCTGGCCGGCGCGAGCATTGTCTTTGGGTCGCGGTTGTAGCGCTTCACCTCGTATTCCAGGCCGAGTTCCTCGAGCAGCCAGAGGATGCGCTGGGAACGCGAGGCTTCCAGATGATGGACGACGATCATGCTTGCGCTTTCATGCCTGGGCAGGCTCGGGGAGGGTTAACCAATAGGGCATATCAGGTTTGACCATGATCGGGCCTGCTTGCAAGGGCAAATCGAGGCAATCGAGCCGGAGCATGGCGAGACCGCGCAACCCAAGGCGGCCGCGCAACGCGCCGGCGTCGCGATCCCCGGTGGTGATGGGCGTGCCGGGCGATGGTAGATCGGTGCTGCCATTCACCGGGATGAGCCGGCGTTTGACCAGGCCGCGATAGCGGGTGCGGGCGGTCAGTTCCTGGCCCATGTAGCAGCCTTTGTCCCAGTCGATGCCGTGAAGTTCGTCGAAACCGGCTTCCATCAGCAGGGTTTTTTCGGGTTCGAGATCGGCGTGGTCGGGTAGGCCGAGGGCGAGGCGGTGGGCGAGGTAGGCGGTGGCATCGAGCGCGTCGGGGAGCCTGGTTCGGGCAAGGATTCGGGTTCCGGCGGTGTCGAGCCGTGGGTCGGGAGCGGTGATGGCGTCTGGGATGGTGGCTGAGCCGTTCCAGGCGGCATGGACGGCGAAATCGGCGGAGCGATCCGCGACGGTCACCTTGCTGCGCAGCCTGAAGCGGCCGAGGCGCTTGATCAGGTCGGGGATGGCTTCGCGCGCGGTGTCGAGCAGGAGCGAGTCCGCTGTGGCGAGAATGAAGAATTCGGCGAGGTAGCGGCCCTGCGGGGTGAGCAAAGCGGACCAGACGGTGCGGCCGGGGACGGCTTTGGTGACGTCGTTGGAGACCAGCCCTTGCAGGAAGGTGATGCGGTCGGGGCCTTCGATTGCGATGACGCCGCGATGGGGGAGAAAAGCCGTTTTTGTCATGATTGAAATGTGGCCCCTTGGCCGGCGCGCGGCAAGTCGTGCTAGACGCCGCATTACATGCGGATATTGTTCATCACCTCCTCGCGCCTGGGCGACGCCGTGATCTCCTCGGGTGTGATCGAGCGGATCAGGCTTGCGCATCCCGAGGCGCGACTGACTGTTGCCTGCGGCGCGGCTTCTGCCGGCGTGTTTGCCAGCCTGCCGGGGCTGGAACGGTTGATCGTGTTCGAAAAACAGAGCCTGGACCGGCACTGGTTTTCGTTATGGGCCGAGGTGGTGCGCCATTGGTGGCATTTGATCGTCGATTTCCGGGGATCGGCGCTGTCGCTCCTTTTGCCGGCAGGGCGGCGGGTGATCGTGCGCGGCGGGCGGCGTCCGGGCCGGCGCTATGTCCAGATCGGCGTGGCGCTCGGTTTCGATCCGGCGCCTCTGCCGGTGGCGTGGACCGCGCCGGAGGATCGGGCGCGGGCGGCGATCCTGTTGCCGGAGGGCGGGACGGTGCTTGGATTGGGACCGACGGCGAACTGGGACGGCAAGATCTGGCCGGCGGAGCGATTTGGCGACCTGGCGCGGCGGCTTGGGGTTCCGCGCATTGCCATATTTGGTGGTCCGGGTTCTGACGAGCGCGCCCGTGCGGCGCCCGTGCTTGCGGCGCTGCCGGATGCGATCGACCTTGTGGGTGCGGTCAGCGTGCCGGAGGCGGCCGCGTGCCTCGCCCGCTGCGCGCTGTTCGTGGGCAATGATTCCGGGCTGATGCATCTCGCGGCGGCGGCAGGGACGCCGACGTTGGGGTTGTTCGGCCGGTCGCGCGCATCGGAATATGCGCCGGCGGGTGTGCGTGCGTCGTTTGTTGCCGCGCCGGGGCCGGAAGGTGAAGCGCCAATGGACGGCTTGGCTGTGGATCAGGTGGTCGCCACGGCGCGGGCGCTGCTCGGCACGACGGTGCCGGCGTGAGGATTGCCCATTTGATGGCGGGAGCCGCGCAGGGTGGTGCCGAACTGTTCTTCGAGCGTATGACGATCGCGCTGGCGCAATCGGGCGAAGCGGTGCTGCCGGTGATCCGGCCGGATCCTGATCGGGTCGCGCGGCTGCGGGCGGCGCGATTGTCGCCGGTGGGGTTGCGATTCGGCGGCCTGCTCGATGTGTTGACCCGGCCGCGTGCCGCGCGGGTTTTGCGGGAATTCCGGGCGGATGTCGCGATCGCCTGGATGAGCCGGGCGGCGTATCATGCGCCGCGCGGGGATTGGGCGCTGATCGGGCGTCTGGGCGGGTATTACGATCTCGAATATTTCCGGCGCTGCGATCATTTGGTGGGTAATACGCGCGACATCGTGCGCTGGGTGGGTGCGCAGGGCTGGCCGCGCGGACGGGTGCATTATCTGCCGAATTTCGTGGTGGATTTTGCCGGGGTGATGCCGGCGAATCGTGGCGGTTTGGGCGTGCCGGAGGGTGCGGCGCTGATTCTTGCGTTAGGCCGACTACACGCGGTGAAAGGATTCGACACGCTAATCCGCGCGATGGCGCGGCTTACGGATGCGCATCTGGTGATCGCCGGCGAAGGGCCGGAACGCGCGGCGTTGGAGTCGTTGATTGCAAGCCTTGGATTGCGCGACCGGGTGCATCTGGCCGGCTGGCGGAGCGATATCGGGGCATTGCTGAAAGCGGCCGATATATTTGTGTCATCGTCACGTCACGAGCCGCTTGGTAACATGGTGTTGGAGGCGTTTTCCGCGTCGGTTCCGGTGGTTGCCGCCGCCGCCGAAGGGCCGCGCGAGATCATCCGCGATGGAGTCGATGGCGTGCTGGCGCCGATCGGCGATGACGCGGCGTTAGCAGCGGCGATGGCCGGCGTTCTGGGCGATCGCGGTCGCGCGGCAGTGCTCGCGCAGGCGGGACGGGCGCGGTTCGAGATTGAGTTTGATCAAGCGGTTGTGGTTGCCGCGTGGCGGGATTTTTTGCGGACGGTGAAGCGCTGATGTGCGGGATTGCCGGCATCGCGCTGAAGCCGGGGGCACGGGTCGGCCCGGAGATTCTTGCGGCGCTGGTGCGCGCGCTTGCCCATCGCGGACCGGACGGATCGGGCGTGCATGTCAGCGAACGGGCGGCGCTGGTACAGACGCGGCTCGCCATTATCGATCTCGCGACCGGCGATCAGCCGCTGTTCGGTGCGGATGCCGCGCTGATCGGCAATGGCGAAATCTACAACAATCTGGAATTGCGGGCAGAGATGGCCGATAGGCCGTTTCGGACCGGCAGCGACTGCGAGCCGCCGCTGTTTCTCGCGCGCGCGGAGCCTGATGTCACGCCGCGCCTGCGCGGGATGTTTTCGCTCGCGATCGACGATGCGATGCGCGGAACCGTCACGCTCGCGCGCGATCCGTTCGGAATCAAGCCGCTCTATACCGCGCAAACGTCGTTCGGGGCAGCGTTTGCTTCGGAACCGCAGGCGCTGATCGAGGCGGGGCTGGTGGCGCGGATGATCGATGCGGAAAAACTCGTCGAATTGCTGCAATTGCAGTTCGTCACCGGTTCCGCGACGGTGTTTTCGGAGATTACGCGACTGCTTCCGGGCGAGACGCTGACGCTTCGGGAAGGCGCGATCGAGCGACGGCTGCGCCATGATCCGATCGAGCCCGGCGAGGCGCCGCGTGACGAGGATGCGGCGATTGCAGCACTCGACCGCGTGCTCGAAGACAGCGTGGAGATGCATCAGCGCAGCGACGTACCGTATGGCATGTTTCTGTCGGGCGGCATCGACAGTGCGACGATTCTGGCGCTGATGGCGCGGCTGAACGACGCGAAGGTTCTGGCGTTTACCGCGGGGTTCGACAGTTCATCGGTTGCCGACGAGCGCGATACGGCGGAAACCAGTGCGCGCGCGGTGGGGGCGCGGCATGAGCGCATCGAGATCGGCGAGGCGATGATGTGGCGGCATCTGCCCGAAATTGTTGGATGTATGGACGATCCGGCGGCGGATTATGCGATCATTCCGAGCTGGTTTCTGGCGCGCCGCGCGAGAGAAGCGGTGAAGGTGGTGTTGTCGGGCGAAGGTGGTGACGAGATGTTCGCCGGCTATGGGCGGTATCGGGTGGCGGCGCGGCCCTGGCCGTTTGCGAAGCGGATGCGCGCGCGGGGCGGTTTCGACGGGTTGGACGTGTTGCGCGACGGGGGAGCGGTTTGGCGCGCGGGACTCGATCGGGCGCGGAATGTGACTCATGGGTCGAAGCTTGTTCGTGCGCAGCGTGAGGATATCGCCGAATGGCTGCCGAACGATCTGCTGCTGAAGCTCGATCGCTGCCTGATGGCGCATGGCGTCGAGGGACGCACGCCGTTTCTCGATCGCGAAGTCGCGCGGTTCGCGTTTTCGCTCCCGGATGGGCTGCGGGCGCGCAGGGGATTCGGAAAATACGTGCTCAGGAAATGGCTGGAGAAAAACCTGCCGGAAGCGCGGCCCTTCGCACGCAAGCAGGGGTTCGATGTGCCTGTGGCGGCCTGGATCGCGGCGCAGGGTTCGCGGCTGGGTGAATTGGTCGCACGGGCGCCGATCGTCGAGCAATTGGCGAAACCCGAGCGGGTGCGCGCAATCTTCGCGCGTGCCGATGACAGGCGCGCGGGAGTTGCGTGCTGGCGGCTGCTGTTTCTGGCGCTTTGGTACGCGCGGCACGGGTTTGGTCGCGCGGTTGACGGCGATGTGTTTGATGTTCTGACGGAGCGATAGGGATGGCGGAACGTTATGATCTGATCGTCGAGAACGGTATGTTTCTCCTGCCCTGGGGCGAGGCCGAAGCGCGAATCGGCGTGCGGGGCGGTCGTGTCGTGACGCTGGATGCGCGGGGCGAGGCGGAACGGACAATCGATGCTGGCGGGTTGCATGTGCTG
Organism: Acidiphilium sp. AL; assembly: GCF_025499445.1. NCBI lineage: Bacteria > Pseudomonadati > Pseudomonadota > Alphaproteobacteria > Acetobacterales > Acidocellaceae > Acidiphilium > Acidiphilium sp. AL. The sequence goes on along the minus strand of NZ_JAIMBZ010000003.1, from coordinate 149,618 downwards.
CCCGGATTGATCGACCCGCACGTGCATTTTCGCGATTCCGGCGTGGCTGAATTGCCCGATGTCGAGACGCTGGAGACCGGCACGCGCGGCGCCGTGCTCGGCGGCATTACGGCGATTTTCGACATGCCGAACACCAGAACGCCCGCGACCGACGCGGCGAGCATCGCGGCGAAACGCGAGTCCGTCGCGGGACGGGCGTGGTGCGATGTCGGGCTTTATGTCGGTGCGACCAAACAGAATGCCGAGCAACTTGGCGGACTGGAAGCCGAGCCGGGCGTTTGCGCGATCAAGGTGTTTGCAGGCTCTTCGACGGGCAATTTGCTGGTGGAGGACGATGCCTCGATCGAGCGCGTGATGCGCAGCGGGCGTCGGCGCATCGCGTTTCATTCGGAGGACGAGTTCCGCTTGCAGGAGCGGCGCAAACTGTTTTCGCTCGGCCAACCCTATTCGAAACACGCCGAATGGCGCGACCCGGAATGTGCCGCACTCGGCACAAGGCGGATCATGGCGCTGGCGCGCAAGACCGGCCGACCGGCACATATTCTGCATGTTTCGACCGCGGAGGAGCTGGATTATCTGCGAGATTTCCGGGATGTCGCGAGCGTGGAAGTGTTGGTCAATCATCTGACCCAAGTGGCGCCCGACGCCTATGATCGGTTGGGCGCTTACGCGGTGATGAACCCGCCGATCCGCGAGGCGCGCCATGCGGAGGCGGCGTGGCGGGCGATTGCCGACGGGTTGGTCGATACGATCGGATCGGACCATGCACCGCATCCGCGATCGGCAAAGGAAAAACCGTGGCCGGAGACCGCAGCGGGGCTGACGGGGGTGCAGACCCTGGTGCCGGTGATGCTCGATCAGGTGCATCGCGGCAGGTTGTCGCTGGCGCGGCTGGTGGATTTGATGGCCGCCGGCCCGGCGCGGATTTACGGCGCGGTGGGCAAGGGGCGGATCGCCGCGGGCTATGATGCCGATTTCACCATCGTCGATCTCAAACAACGGCGCGTTATCGAACAAGCGTGGCTCGCGAGCCCGTGCGGCTGGTCGCCCTTTGTTGGCGAGCGGGTGGCTGGATGGCCGGTGATGACGGTTGTTCGCGGTTTGGTGGCGATGCGCGAGGATGAGATTCTGGGGGCGCCGTCCGGCCGTCCGTTGACATTCCGAAACTAACTAGTCGTTAATTTTCGACCTAATAGCCGGCTTGCGGCTTCGGCGATATCGGCCTCGGTCGCGCAATAGGAGAAGCGGACGAAGTTTCCGCCGCGCGCGGGATCGAAATCATGGCCCGGCGTTGCCGCAATATGCAATTCATTGAGGAGAGCACGGCAGAAATCCGAACTGCCTTGGCCGGTATGGGCGATGTCGGCATAGAGGTAGAAGGCGCCGTCGGCCGGCGAGAGTTTGGTGAATCCAGCGCTCGGCAGGGCATCGAGCAGCAGGGCACGGGAGCGCGCATAGCTATCGCGCCTTGCGCTGAGTTCCGCATGGCAGTCGAATGCCGCGATGGCGGCAATTTGCGAGACATGCGGCGCGCAGATGAACATGTTCTGGGCGAGGCATTCGACCGGACGCATCAGGTCTTCGGGCAAAACCATCCAGCCAATGCGCCAGCCGGTCATCGAAAAATACTTCGAAAACGAGTTGATCACGATGGCCGATGGGCTGAAGCTGGCGGCCGAGGCTGACGGTTTCCCATAGGTCAGGCCGTGATAGATCTCGTCGCTGATCAGCCTGATGCCGCCATCGTGGCAATAGCGGGCGAGGGCCGCCAGGTCGTCGGGGGCTAACATCGAGCCGGTGGGATTCGCCGGCGAGGCGACCAGCACTCCTGCCGGTTTCGGATCGAGCGCTTCGAGCATTGCCACGGTCGGCTGGAATCCGGTCGCTTCGGTGGCGGGCAGCAGGATGGGTTTCAGGCCGAGTGCCACCATGATGTTGAGGTAGGGCGGGTAGCAGGGGGTCGCCAGTGCGATGGTATCGCCGGGATCGAAGGCGGCGAGAAAGGCGAGCGGAAATCCGGCCGAGGCGCCGGCCACCACGGCGATGCGCGCGGCCGGAAGATCGAGGCCATACCAATCGGCGTAATGCGCGGCGATTCGAGCACGCAGAAGCGGCAGGCCAAACGCCTCAGTGTAGCCGAGCGAGTCGGTTCCGGTCATCGCGGTTGCCACCGCCGCCCGCACGCCTTCGGGTGCGCCGGAGCCGGGCTGGCCGACCTCCATGCGGATGACGCGGTGATTGGCGGCGCCGGGCGATGCGGCGAGAGCATTCGCCGCCGCGATCACGTCCATCACCAGGAACGGGGGGACGCGTGCGCCGGAGCCGGTTTTCAGCACCATTCAGCGCGAGCCGACGGCAAGGCCGAAACCGCGCGGATCGGCCGCACCCGCGCAGGATTTCGGCGCACCGGGCATCAGGCCGGCGCAGGCGATGACATTGGCGCGACCGGGTGCCGGCACCGGGCTTGGCATCGGCACGCTCGAATGCAGTGCATTATAGAGCCCGGCGGCAACCGCCATCGGCGCACCTTGCTGGCCGGAGCCGGTCGCGATCGCCCGGAAGTTTCCGCCGCGCGTGGCAAGCCCGGCCGCGAGCAGTGGCGGGGTGATCCGCGCCGGCGAGGCGGCGAGCAGAATGCCGGTGCCGGGTGCGATTCGTCCGGTGCCGAACAGATTGTTCATCGTCGTGGCACAGCCGACCACGCCGCCTTTATGATCGAGGGCAGCGAACCCGGCCGAGGCGGGCAGGGCGCCAAGCGAAGCGCCGTGGCGCGCCGCCTGTGCCGCGGCGAGCGCACGGCCGGCGGCGACATCCATCGCTTGCGGATTCTGCGCGAGCGACTCGATGCCGGTGGCGGCGCCGAGTCCGCCCGCCGTCGGCAGGAAGGACAAGGAATAGCCGAGGCGATCGATCGTGACCGGGGTGACATAGCGCGGCTTGATCGCGCGGAGATCGGCGAGGGTGAGGCCACCGCCGGCCCGATCGGCGGCATCGATGAATTTCGCGGCGAATTGACCATGGTAGAAGCCGAATACGCCAGCCGATTGCAGCCGGGTGAGCGTGGTCGCGAGATCGGGCTGGCGCAGGGTTTCCCCCGCCTGCAGCATCTGGCCCGAGGCGGTTGTGAAGACGCTGCGCGACGCTGGATTGGCAAGGAGGGCGGAGCCGACGACTGAAAGATCGGCCGCGAGCGCGCGTGAGACTGCGACACCGCCGCCTGCCATGGCTTCCGCAGGGGCGAGATCGGTAGACAGTGGCAGACGGCCATAGCGCGCCTGCATGGCGATCAAACCGCGCGCGAGTTGCGGCACCGCGGCGGGGCGGGATGCGCCCGACGTGGCACCGGACGGCTGGCCGGGTTGGAACAGCAGCGACGTGATGTGCCCGGTGCCGCCGTCATTTTTGGGAAGGTCGATCAGACAGGCGCCGCCGCCGCCGAGGCCGGCGCGTGAAGGCAGGGTAACGGCGAGGGCGAATCCGGCTGCCGTTGCAGCATCGGCCGCGTTGCCGCCTTCGTTCAGGATATGTTTCGCCGCGAGCGCCGCTTCCGGGACCGGGGCGACGGCGAATCCCACCGCCGGCTTTTGTGGCGCGGGTTCGCCGAGCCCTTTCTGGCTGCCGCCGAACAGCGCGTGCGATACGCCGCAGCCGGTGAGGAGCACTCCGAGTGCGAGCGGTGCCGTGCGGCGCAGTATGGACAAGTTTGCCATCCCCATGGTTGCGGAAGCCAGATCGACCGACAGGCCATAACCGCCTTCGGCAAGGCGGGCAATAAAGCGGGGCCGATCACACTTGGTTGAGCGCCGGAATTTCGCACATAGCACCCGGATTGTTCTATTGAGCCATGCAGGATTGACGGCGCTGAAGCCTCTATCCGGTCTTGCCGGTGGCAGGGTCAGCGTCCTATCGAGAGCGCGTTCAGGGTTTTGATGCAGTGCAGCGTGCCGAGGCAGGCTGTGCCGGACACCGAGGGCTAGTGTGGCGATTCTGAAATTCCTACTCAGTTGTGGCGGCGATTTTAGGAATTTCAGAATCATAGCCGCGCTGGAAGTGCTTGATTTTTCTAGTGTTCTATCGTTGCGGAAATTCGTAGAACGCTTTTGGCAATGCAAACGGATTTCCGCAACGGAACACTAGAGCCATGCAGTCGGCCATCACGTCACCCCTCGCGCTCAATCTCGCGCGATCCCAGTTCGGGTTCACCATCGCGTTCCACATCATGTTTCCCGCTTTTTCGATCGGGCTGGCGAGCTATCTCGCAGTGCTCGAACTGATGTGGCTGAAGACGCAAAACCAGGTCTATCTCGACGCCTATAAATACTGGCTTAAGATTTTCGCCGTAGTATTCGCCATCGGCGTGGTTTCGGGGCTGGTGATGGCATATGAGGTAGGGGCAAACTGGAGCGGCTATTCCAACAAGGCGGGACCGATCCTGGGGCCGCTGCTGGCTTATGAAACGCTGACCGCATTTTTCCTCGAGGCCGGGTTTCTCGGGATCATGCTGTTCGGCCTGAAGCGGGTGGGACCGAGGCTGCATTTTGCCGCGACGGCGCTGGTGTCGATTGGAACGCTGATTTCGGCCTCGTGGATTCTGTCGGCCAATTCCTGGATGCAGACGCCGCAGGGCTACACGATCGGGCCGCACGGCGTGTTCGTGCCGGTCAATTGGTGGAAGATCATCTTCAACCCGACCTTTCCCTATGAATGGCTGCACATGGTGACGGCGGCCTATCTGGCGACCGCCTTCGCGGTGGGCGCGGTGGGTGCGTTTCATCTGCTGCGGCACAAGGATAATCCGGTCAGCCGGCTGATGCTGTCGATGGCGATGTGGATGGCGGCGATCGTCGCGCCGATCCAGGGATTGATCGGCGATTCGGCTGGCCGAGAGGTCTGGAAATCCCAACCGGCGAAACTCGCCGCGATGGAGGGCGACTTCCATACCAGGGCGGGCCAGGCGCTGCATCTGTTCGGCTGGCCGGATCGGGCGCTCGGCATGCTGCTATACGATCTCAAGGTGCCTGATCTGGGTTCGCTGATCATCACCCACTCGATGCATGGCACGGTGCAAGGGCTCGATGCGTTCCCCGAGAAAAACTGGCCGGTTCTGGTGACTACCTTCTGGGGGTTTCGCATCATGGTCGGGCTGTGGGCGGTGATGGTTGCGGTGGGGCTGTACAGCCTGTGGCTGCGCTATCGCCGGCGGCTGTACGAGGCGCGGCGGTTTCACCGGATCGTGGCATCGTGCGGGCCGATCGGCTTTATCACCATCATCGCGGGCTGGACCGTGACCGAGACCGGGCGCCAGCCCTGGACGGTCTATGGCGTGCTGCGCACGGCGCAGAGCGTGTCGCCGCTGAGTGTGGGCGAGGTATTGTGGTCGTTCGGCATCATCATCGTGTTGTATTGCGTCGTGTTCGGCACCGGCATCCGCTACATCCTGGCAATGATGGCGCGTGAGCCGCAGACCGGCGAGCCGGAGCCGAGCGGCGACAAGCCGCTGCGTACCTACGGGCCGCAGGGGCTGCACGACCCCGACGCGACCGTCAATTCGGCGGAGTGACGGACCCATGCTGAACGTTCATACGCTGCCGATCATCTGGGGCTGCATCATGGCCTTCGTGATCTTCGCATATGTCACATTGGACGGATTCGACCTCGGCGTGGGTATTCTGTTCGGGGTGGAACCGATGCGCGAGGACCGGGACGTGATGGTCAATTCCATAGCGCCGGTCTGGGACGGCAACGAGACATGGCTGGTGCTTGGCGGATCGGGGCTCTACGGGGCGTTTCCGGTCGCCTACAGCGTGATTTTGCCCTCGGTTTATCTGCTCGTGATCACCATGTTGATGGGGTTGATCCTGCGTGGCGTGTCGTTCGAATTCCGCTTCCGCGCGACCACTGAACGCCAGCGGCATTTATGGGATTACGGGTTTTTCGGCGGTTCGGTGGTGGCGGCGTTCTGCCAGGGGGTTATTCTCGGCGGCGTGCTGCAGGGAACCCGGATCGCGCATCAGCAATTCGCCGGCGGGACGTTCGACTGGCTGTCGGGATTCTCGATCTTTACCGGGATTGCCGTCGTGCTGGGATATGCGCTGCTGGGAGCGACCTGGCTGGTTTGGCGCACCGAGGGCGAGTTGCAGCGCCGGGTCCGGCGGCACGCGAAGGTACTCGGCATCGTGATGCTGGCGCTGATCCTGGTGGTGAGCCTGTGGACGCCGACCCTGGACCCGTCCTTCGCGCATCGCTGGTTCAGCTTTCCGGGGATTTTCATCACCGGGCTGGCGCCGCTCGCGGTGATCGCCCTCGGTTATGCGTTTTTCCGCACGCTCGCGCGCGATACCGAGGCGCATCACGACAAGACGCCGTTTCTTTGCGCGCTCGGGATGTTTTTCGTGAGTTTCCTGGGGCTCGGCTATTCGCTTTATCCGAATATCGTGCCGCCCACACTGACGATCTGGCAGGCGGCATCGCCGGTCAGTTCGCAGATTTTCCTTCTGGTGGGCGCCGTGGTGATGATCCCGATCATCATCGGCTATAATATATTCGCCTATTCCATATTCCACGGGAAGGTCGAGGCCGGTGCCCATTATCATTGACGCATGGCTCGACCGTGCGCTGCGCGATCATCCGGTTCTGCGCAGATGGGTGTGGTTCGTCCTCATCTATGCGGTGAGCGTGGCGGTTTTCGCGGCGGTCGCTTTTGGCTTGAACGCGCTGGTGCCGGGTTGAGCCTGCGCGCAATGTTGTGTCGCGGCGTGGATTGCGCTACCGGCGCGCTCCATGCTCGATGACGTGAAAGAAGGGTCCGGCGTGGGAATCATGTCCGCTTACCGGGCGCGGATCGAGACCGGCGCGATCCTGATGGACTCCGCGCAACGGCGGGCGGTGGAGCGGCTGCAGGAACTCTGGACCCGGCTGCGCGGCTACGACCCGCAGCCCAGAACGACGCCGAACGGCTGGCTCGGCCGCCTGCTGAACAAGAAACGGGTCGACGAAGTGCCGGTGGACTATCCGAACGGCCTCTATCTCGTGGGCGAGGTCGGGCGCGGCAAATCCATGCTCATGGACATGTTTTTCGACGCCGCCGAGGTTCCGCGCAAGCGCCGCGTGCATTTTCATGAATTCATTCAGGAATGCCACCAGCGCCTGCATCGCATCAATCAAGGCGAGGCGGAGGACGCGATCGCCGTGCTGGCGGCCAAGATCGCCGCCGAGGCTTCGTTGCTTTGCTTCGACGAATTCCAGATCCACGATATCGGCGATGCCATGTTGCTGGGCCGACTGTTCGAGGCGCTGTTCGCGCGAGCGGTGGTGATCGTCGCCACCTCGAACACGCTGCCCGACAATCTTTACAGGAACAAGCCGGGCTATGAGAGTTTCAAGCCCTTTATCGCGCTGCTGAAACGCCACCTCGACGTGCTGGTGCTTGATGGCGGACGCGATTACCGGCGCGAGCGGGTGCATGGCGTGCTGAATTGGCATGTGCCCGCCGACGGCAACGCCGAGCGCGCGCTGGACGACGTGTTCGCCCGGCTGACCGGCGGAGCGACGCCGCAGCGAACCGCCCTGACCGTGTTCGGCCGCAAGCTCGTGGTGCCCTATGCGGCCAATGGAGTGGCCCGGTTCGATTTTTCGGCGCTCTGCGCCCAGGCGTTGGGGGCGGGCGACTATCTGGCGTTGGCGACGCATTACGATACAGTTCTGATCGATGCGGTGCCGCTGCTTTCGCCGGAGAATTTCGACGAGGCGCGGCGGTTCATCACCCTGATCGACGCGCTCTATGAACATCGGGTGAAACTCTACACCTCGGCCGCCGCCGAGCCGGCGGCACTCTATACCTCAGGCACGGGGGCCGCGATTTTCGAACGAACGGTCTCGCGGCTTGAGGAGATGCGCAGCGAGGCGTATTTCGCGTTGGCCCACTTAACTTAGGAGATGACAGTGGCGCCGTTTCCATGCGGTTGCGTGGTGCAAAACGATAGTCTAGGTCCGCGCCGGCAGGTGAAGCGTATCGCGGATAATATCGAAATCACAATATTTTCGGATGACAGGCCAATGACGACCGTACGGGGAATCAGATGAACATACATGAGTATCAGGCGAAGGAATTGCTGAGATCGTATGGGGTTTCGGTATTGGGGGGCAGTGTTGCGTGGAGCGGGGAGGAGGCTGCTTTTGCGGCTGGGAAGCTGCCTGGTCCGGTTTATGTTGTGAAGTCGCAGATCCATGCGGGTGGGCGTGGTGCGGGTCATTTCAAGGACGATCCTGCCGGTAAAGGCGGGGTTCGCTTGGCGCGGAGTGCGGCGGAGGTTCGCGCGGCGGCGGAGGCGATGCTGGGGCATGTTCTGGTGACCAAGCAGACGGGTGCGGCGGGGCGGGTGGTTCGGCGGGTGTATGTCGAGGCTGGGTGCGACATCAAGCGCGAGCTGTATTTGTCGTTGCTGGTGGATCGTGGGGCGTCGCGGATCGTGATCATGGCGTCGACCGAGGGGGGGATGGAGATCGAGGAGGTCGCTGAGCATCATCCCGAGAAGATATTGCGGGTTTCGGTTGATCCGGCGACCGGGGTTTCCGGGTTTCATGCGCGCAAGCTGGGTTTCGGGCTGGGGCTGGAGGGCAAGCAGATCGGTGCCTTCGCGACGTTTGTGGAGGCGATGTACCGGGCGTTCGTTGGGCTGGACTGCGCGATCGTCGAGATCAACCCGCTGGTGGTGACCGGTTCGGGGGATGTGGTGGCGCTGGATGCGAAGGTGAGCTTCGACGACAACGCGCTGTATCGGCATCCTGATCTGGAGAAGCTGCGTGACGAGGCGGAGGAGGACCCGAAGGAGCTGGAGGCGGCGAAGCACAGCCTGAGCTATGTGGCGCTGGAGGGCTCGATCGGCTGCATGGTGAACGGGGCCGGGCTGGCGATGGCGACGATGGACATCATCAAGCTGTATGGGGCGGCGCCGGCGAATTTTCTGGATGTTGGCGGCGGCGCGACCAAGGAGCGGGTGACGGCGGCGTTCAAGATCATCCTGTCGGACCCGAACGTGGAAGGGATACTGGTGAATATTTTCGGCGGGATCATGCGCTGCGACGTGATTGCCGAAGGGGTGGTGGCGGCGGCGCGGGAGGTGTCGCTGTCGGTGCCGCTGGTGGTTCGTCTGGAAGGGACCAACGTCCAGTTGGGCAAGGACATTCTGTCGAAATCCGGGCTGCCGATCATCGCGGCGGACAATCTGGCGGATGCGGCGCAGAAGATCGTGGCCGCCGTGAAGGAGGCCGCGTGATGGCGATACTGGTCAATGCCGCGACGAAGGTGATTACCCAGGGGTTCACCGGGGCGCAGGGGACGTTTCATTCCGAGCAGGCGATCGCCTACGGCACCAAGGTGGTGGGCGGGGTGACGCCGGGCAAGGGCGGGACGCGGCATCTGGATCTGCCGGTGTTCGACACGGTGGCGGAGGCGCGGGAACGGACCGGGGCGGATGCGAGCGCGATCTATGTGCCGCCGCCCTTCGCGGCGGATGCGATCCTGGAGGCGATCGATGCCGGGGTTCCGCTGATCGTGTGCATCACCGAGGGGATACCGGTGCTGGACATGGTTCGGGTGAAGCGGGCGCTGGCGGGTTCGGCGTCGATCCTGGTGGGGCCGAACTGCCCTGGGGTGATCACGCCGGATGCGTGCAAGATCGGGATCATGCCGGGGCATATTCACCGGCGGGGCAAGATCGGGATCGTGTCGCGCTCGGGGACGCTGACCTACGAGGCGGTGGCGCAGACCACGGCGGCGGGTCTGGGGCAGTCGAGCTGTGTGGGGATTGGCGGCGATCCGGTGAAGGGCCTGGATTTCATTGAGGTTCTGGAGCTGTTTCTGGGTGATGATGAGACCGAGGCGGTGATCATGATCGGCGAGATTGGCGGGCAGAGCGAGATCGAGGCGGCGGAGTTTCTGGCCAAACACAGGGTGAAGAAGCCGGTGGTCGGCTTCATCGCCGGGGTGACCGCGCCGCCGGGACGGCGGATGGGCCATGCCGGGGCGGTGATTTCCGGCGGGCGCGACACCGCCCAGGCGAAAATCGAGGCGATGAAATCCGCCGGAATCCATGTCGCCGACAGCCCAGCATCCCTCGGATCAACCATGGTGAAGGCGCTGCGCGCCTAGAGCGTGATGACTTACAGTCGATCACGCTCTAGTTTTTGTTTGAGCGAGCAATTTCATGGCTTTGCGGATCGCTTCGCGATTCCGCTTAAAGCCATATTGCTCTAGCGCAGCGAGTTGAAACAGTGGTCGTATCGGGCCGGGCACTGACGGGATGGATGTTCATGCAAGATGAGCATTCCAGCCCGGTGCCGATACGGTGCAATTGCTTAGGTGATTGCACTATGTCTCTCGCATCGATTTTAACACTCGACCGGGCACTTCCGGGCAGACGATCAGGTGGCCTCGTGCGGCCGGAGGATTTCTGACATGGCTGGTGTGGATATTCTGGCGACGGCGATGAATGGCGGCAACGCCGCTTTCATCGCCAATCTGTATGCGAAATGGGTGACCGCGCCCGACAGCGTTGACCCCGATTTCGCATCCCTGTTCGCGACGCTGGGCGACGAGACGAAGGCGGTGCTGACCGATGCGCTGGGCGCTTCCTGGGCACCGCGCCCAACCGCATTCGCCCCGGCGGAGATTGGTGTGCCGCAACCGGCGCCGATCGACTCCGCCGACAGCCGCAAGGCGACGATCGATTCGATCCGTGCGCTGATGCTGATCCGCGCTTATCGCGTGCGCGGCCATCTCGAAGCCGATCTCGATCCGCTTGGTCTCAAACGGGTCGGTCATCACCCGGAACTCGACCCGAAAACCTATGGCTTCACCGATGCCGATCTGAACCGGCCGATCTTCATCGACAAGGTGCTCGGCCGCGAGACGGCGACACTGCGCGAGATCATCGCGATTTTGCGCGAGAGCTACTGCGGCAAGATCGGCGTCGAGTTCATGCATATCCAGGACCCCGAGCAGAAAGCCTGGATGCAGCGCCGCATCGAGGGTGCGCCCTGGCGCGACTCGTTTTCGAAGGAGCAGAAACGCGAGGTGCTTCAGCACCTGACCGAAGCCGAAGGGTTCGAGGTGTTCTGCCAGCGCCGCTATGTCGGTACCAAGCGGTTCGGCCTGGAAGGCGGCGAAAGCACCATCCCGGCGCTGCATGAAATCATCGAGACGGCGGCGCGCGACGGGGTGGGGGAAATCGCGATCGGGATGCCGCATCGCGGCCGGCTGAACACCTTGGCGAATATCGTCAAGAAACCGTTCACCGCGCTGTTTTCCGAATTTGGTGGCGAGAGCTTCAAGCCGGATGCGGTTCAGGGTTCGGGTGACGTGAAGTATCACCTCGGCACCTCGACCGATCTGTCGATCGACGGGAATCAGGTGCACCTGTCGCTGCAGCCCAACCCGTCGCATCTCGAAGCGGTCGATCCGGTGGTGGTCGGCAAGGTGCGCGCGCGCCAGGATATGGCGAGCGACACGCGCAGCCGCCGCTCCGTCATGGCCATCCTGATGCATGGCGACGCGGCGTTTGCCGGCCAGGGCCTGGTTTACGAGACGCTCGCGATGAGCCAGCTCATCGGCTATCGCACCGGCGGAACGATCCATATCGTGGTGAACAACCAGATCGGGTTTACCACGGTGCCGGCCCATGCCTATTCGGGGCTCTATTGCACCGATGTCGCGAAATCGGTGCAGTCGCCGATTCTGCATGTCAATGGCGACGATCCCGAAGCCGTCGTGTTCGTGGCGCGGCTCGCCACCGAGTTCCGTATGCAATTCGCCGTCGATGTGGTGATCGATCTGGTTTGCTATCGCCGGCACGGCCATAACGAGACCGACGAGCCGGCCTTCACCCAGCCGCTGATGTATCAGGCGATCCGGGCGCGCAAGACGACCCGCACGCTCTATGCCGAGCGCCTCGTCGCCGAGGGTGCGCTGACGAATGCCGAATCCGACGCGATGTATCAGGATTTCGTCGCGACCCTCGAAGACGCCTACAAGGCGGCGGGCGGTTATAAGCCGAACAAGGCGGATTGGCTGGAAGGCCATTGGGCGGGACTGAATTCGTCGCGCGATGAGGATGGTGAAACCGAGGAACCGACCGCGATCGGGCTCGACGAACTGCGCGAGATCGGTGCCGCCTTGTCGCGTTCGCCGGATGATTTCGATATCAATCCGAAAATCGCCCGCCAGCTCGACGCCAAACGCGAGATGATCGAGAGCGGCGAGGGGATCGACTGGGCAACCGGCGAGGCCCTGGCCTTCGGCTCGCTGCTTCTCGAAGGCCACCGGGTCCGGCTGTCCGGCGAGGATTGTCAGCGCGGCACGTTCAGTCAGCGGCATGCCGTGCTGGTCGATCAGACTAACCAGCACGAATATGTACCGCTCAACAATATTCGCGACAATCAGGCGAAGATCGAGATTTTCAACTCGCTGCTGTCGGAAGCCGGCGTGCTCGGCTTCGAATACGGCTACTCGGTCGCCGATCCGCGCACGCTGGTTTTGTGGGAAGGCCAGTTCGGCGATTTCGCCAATGGCGCGCAGGTAATCATCGATCAGTTCATCGCCGCCGGCGAGAGCAAGTGGCTGCGCATGTCGGGCCTCACGCTGCTTCTGCCGCATGGTTATGAGGGACAGGGACCGGAGCATTCCTCGGCGCGGCTCGAGCGGTATCTGCAGCTCTGTGCCGAGAACAACATGACGGTGTGCAACATCACCACGCCCGCCAATTATTTTCATGCGCTGCGCCGCCAGCTCAAGCGGAATTTCCGCAAACCGCTGGTCATCATGACGCCGAAATCGCTGCTCCGGCACAAGCTCGCGGTCTCTACGCTCGACGAGATGAGCAACGGTTCCACGTTCCGCACGGTGATCCCCGAAATCGACCCGATCGGCCCGAGCGAGCAGGTCAGGCGCGTGGTGATCTGCTCGGGCAAGGTCTATTACGATCTGCTCGCCGAGCGGCGCGATCGCGCGATGACCGACGTTGCCATCGTGCGGCTCGAACAGTTCTTTCCGTTCCCGAAAAAGGCCCTCAAATCCGCGATCGAGATGTATAGCAAGGCCGAGATCGTGTGGTGCCAGGAAGAGCCGGAGAATATGGGCGGCTGGCAGTTCGTCGATCGCCGGATCGAGCACGTTCTGGGTTGCATGGGTTCGGCGATGACGGCCTCCCGGCCCGTTTATGTCGGCCGCAAGCCAGCGGCGAGCCCGGCGACCGGACTCGCCAAAACCCATGCCGCCGAGCAGGCGGCACTGGTCAAGGAAGCGCTCGGCGTTTGATAGGCTGACAGGAAAGGCGACACGATGTCCACCGAAATCAAGGTTCCGACTCTGGGCGAAAGCGTGACGACGGCGACCGTCGCGCGCTGGATGAAGAAGGCAGGAGAGCGGGTCGAGCGCGACGAGCCGGTCGTCGAGTTGGAGACCGACAAAGTCACGGTAGAGGTCAATGCCCCTGAATCCGGCACGATCGAAGCGATCGCGGCCGATGAGGGGGCCGAGGTCGAAGTCGGCGCGCTGCTCGGAACCATCGGTGCGGGCAATGGCAAAGCCGGGGCGCCGGCGAAAACCGAGACAAAAGCGGAGCCGAGACAGGACGCAAAGGCTGATGCGAAGACCGACGCCGCGAAGCCAGGCGCCAACCCGCCGAGCGGGGTGAACCCTCCACCGCCGCCGTCCGGTCCGGTCTCGCGCGGCGATCACGCGCCGCTGCCGGCGGCACAGAAGATGATGACCGAACAAAAAATTGCCGCCGGGCAGGTGGGCGATGGATCGGGCAAGGATGGCCGCATCACCAAGGGCGACGTGATCGCGTTTCTCGAAAAGCCGGCCGAGAAGCCCGCGCCAGCCGCGGCGAAGGCACCGCGCGCCGAGGATCCTCGCGAGGAGCGGGTGAAGATGACCCGGCTGCGCCGCACCATCGCCACGCGCCTCAAGGAAGCGCAGAATAACGCGGCGATGCTCACCACCTTCAACGAGGTGGATATGAGTGCGGTGATGACACTGCGCAGCGAATACAAGGACGCGTTCGAGAAGAAGCATAAGGGCGTGCGTCTCGGCTTCATGAGCTTCTTCGTGAAGGCCTGCGTCGCCGCCCTGCGCGAATTCCCGGCAGTCAACGCGGAGATCGATGGCGACGACATCGTCTATCGGAATTTTGTCAATATGGGCATCGCGGTCAGCAGCCCGAACGGGCTGGTGGTTCCCGTGCTGCGCGACGCCGACCGGATGAGCTTTCCAGAGATCGAAGCGGCGATCGGCGATTTCGGCAAGCGGGCGCGCGACGGCGCGTTGAAGCTGGACGAACTTTCCGGCGGCACGTTCTCGATCACCAATGGAGGCGTATTCGGTTCGCTGATGTCCACGCCGATCCTCAACCCGCCGCAATCGGCGATCCTCGGGATGCACAAGATCCAGGACCGGCCGATGGCGATCGCCGGCAAGATCGAGATTCGGCCGATGATGTATCTTGCGGTCTCCTACGATCATCGGATCATCGACGGGCGCGAAGCGGTCTCGTTCCTGGTGCGCGTGAAGGAGAACATCGAAGATCCGCGTCGCCTGATGCTCGAGATCTGAGGAGCCGTCCATGAGCGAACAATTCGACGTCATCGTCATCGGCGGCGGTCCGGGCGGCTATGTCTGCGCGATCCGTGCGGCGCAACTCGGCATGAAGGTCGCCTGCGTGGAAAAGCGCGCGACGCTCGGTGGCACCTGCCTCAATGTCGGGTGCATTCCATCGAAGGCGCTGCTGCAATCCTCGGAAAACTATCACGCGCTGCTGCATGGCTTCGCGCAGCACGGGGTGATGGCGAAGGAAGCGTCGTTCGATCTGGCGCGTATGATGGGTCACAAAACCGATGTGGTGACCGCGAATGTGAAGGGCGTCGAATTCTTGTTCCGCAAGAACAAAGTCACCTGGATCAAGGGTTCGGCTTCCTTCAAATCTGCCGATACCGTCACGGTCGATGGCAAGGAGTATCAGGCAAAACACATCGTTATCGCGACGGGAAGCGAAAGTATGCCGCTTCCCGGCGTCGAGATCGACGAGAAGACGATCGTGACATCGACCGGCGCGATTGCGCTGGAATCGGTGCCGAAGCATCTGGTGGTGATCGGCGGGGGTTATATCGGCCTCGAACTTGGCAGTGTCTGGCGGCGGCTCGGTGCCGAGGTGACGGTGGTGGAGTTCCTCGACCGGCTTGTGCCGACGATGGATGGCGAGATCGCAACGGCGTTCCAGAGGATTCTTGCCAAGCTGGGCATGAAGTTCAAACTCGGCACCAAGGTGACCGAAGCGAAGAAGACCAAGTCCGGCGTTTCGCTGACGCTGGAACCGGCCAAGGGTGGTGCGGCGGAAACGCTGGAAGCCGATGCCGTGCTGGTCGCGATCGGGCGACGCGCCCTTACCGAAGGGCTTGGTCTCGACGTGGTCGGTGTGGCGATGGATGAGCGCGGCAGGGTCAAGACCGATGGTCATTTCTCAACCAACGTCAAAGGCATCTACGCGATCGGCGACGTGATCGACGGGCCGATGCTTGCGCACAAGGCCGAGGAAGAAGGCGTCGCTCTCGCCGAAATCCTTGCCGGGCAGGCGGGTCATGTGAATTACGGCGCGATCCCCGGCGTGGTCTATACGTGGCCCGAGGTCGCGTCGGTCGGCAAGACCGAGGAAGATTTGAAAGCCGAACGCGTGGAATACAAGGTTGGCAAATTCCCGTTCACCGCCAACGGCCGCGCCCGTGCGATGGGCGACACCGACGGATTCGTGAAACTGCTCTCGGACAAGAAGACTGACAAACTGCTTGGCGCCCATATCATCGGGCCGGATGCCGGCACGATCATCGCCGAACTGGTATTGGCGATCGAATTCGGCGCTTCGGCCGAGGATGTGGCGCGCACCAGCCACGCGCATCCGAGCCTGAACGAGGCGGTGAAGGAAGCGGCGCTCGCGGTGGAGGGCCGCGCGATTCATATCTAATCGTTAGTCGTCGGAAGAATCTGATCTTGCGTCCCGAAGACTAACGACCGGCGACCGAAGACTGATATCGATCCACGACAGATGACCACCCTTGCCGGCGCCGGTGTCGAGAAAGATCGCGCTCCCGCCTGCTGGATTGTTGAGGGTGAACGGCCTGCCGTTGGTGCTGCGCTGGTCGTGGCCGCAATAGACGGTCATTCCTGAAGGGATGGTCTCGATCCAAGCGAGCAGACGCTCGGGTTTGCCGGCGCCGGTCGTGCGTCCGGTCGTCTGGCCGTAGAGCGCGCGGGCGAGCAGTTTGCCGGGCCGCCCGGCGGGGAAGGGCGGCGGCTGGCTCGTCAGCATCGCCGGATGGAAGCCGCCATGGACGAACATCGCTTTCGCCGTCGCGATCCAGGCCGGGGCGCGGGTAATTTCGTGAAGGGCGCGGCTTGCCGTTGCCGTATCAAGTGACGTCAAGGTTGTCGCGAGCGCCGGTCCGCGCTGCACCGCATCGCCTCGCAACGCGCGCGCCAGCTTGAAATCGTGATTGCCGAGGAGAAAAATCCCGCGGCCTTCATCGATCAGACGAAACATGATGTGCAAAACGCCCGGCGTGTCCATCCCGTCATCGACCAGATCGCCGAGCTGGACGATGAATCGGTCGGTTGCGACGGCGGCGGCAAAACCGTGCGAATCGCCATGAACGTCGCCGACGATGCGGAGCGGAACGCCGTGCGGGATCATCCCTTGCCCCCGATTTCCTTGAATGCAGCCAGCGCGCGGTTGCGGCCGCTCTTAAGGTCGACGATCGGGCGCGGATAGGTCTTGCCGAGCGTCACCCCGGCCTCGCGCAGAACGTCTTCCGGCGCTTCCCAGGGGTTCTGGATGAACTTGTCCGGCAGTTGCGCGAGTTCGGGCATGAATTCGCGGACATAGGCGCCGTCCGGGTCGAATTTCCAGCCTTGCAGCACCGGGTTGAACACACGGAAATACGGTGCCGCGTCGGTGCCGCATCCGGCCACCCATTGCCAGGAGGCGGCGTTGTTGGCGGCATCGGCATCGACCAGGCAATCCCAGAACCAGGCAGCGCCCTCCTGCCAGGGGATCAGCAGGTGCTTGACCAGGAAGGAGGCGGTGACCATCCGCATCCGGTTGTGCATCCAGCCGGTCTGCCAGAGCTGGCGCATTCCGGCATCGACGATCGGGATGCCGGTTCGCCCGTGCTGCCAGGCGCGCAATTCCGCCGGCGCGCGGCGCCAGGGGAATGAAGCGTATTCCGCCCGCAGCGGCTCGACCGCCAGCTTCGGGTTGTGCCAGAGCAGGTAGCCGGCGAATTCCCGCCAGAGCAGTTCCTTCAGATAAGTCTGTTTGCCGCTGCCATCGGGTTTCGCCGCCGACGCCTCGCGCCAGACCGCGTCGATCGAAATCTCACCCCAATGCAGATGCGGTGATAGGCGCGAGGTGCCGGAGCGGTCCGGCCGGTCGCGCTCGCGCGCATAGGCGGCGAGATCGTCCTCCAGGAAATCACCCAGCCGCGCCCAAGCGCCGGCTTCGCCGGGTGTCCAGGCCCCGCGCAAGCCGTCGGCCCAGTCGGGCTGGGTTGGCAGCAGCCCCCAATCCTCCAGCCGCTCGCTCTCGACGCGCCCACCCCCCGCCAGGCGATCCGGCGGGGCGATCGGCGAGCGCGGATGGACGGCATCGAAGGCGGCGCGGGAGAACGGGGTATAGACACGGTACGGGTCGCCGGACCGGCTCGCGATATGCTCCGGCGACAGCAACAGGGCCGAACGCTGACGGTGAAACGGGATATCGAGGCGCGCCAGCGCTTCCGCTGCCGCGCGGTCGCTTTCGCGCAGCCAGGGCTCATGCGCCTGGCCGGCATGCACCGAAACCGCCCCGATCTTCCGTGCCAGCGCTGGGACGATCTTCGTCGCATCGCCCCGCCGCACTACTAGATGGCCGCCACGCCCGGCGATATCGTCCCGCAGCGACGCCAGCGAATGATGCAGCCACCAGAGCGAGGCGCCGCCCAATTTCGCCACCGGATCGAGTACGTAAAGCGGCACCACCTCCCCTTCGTCGAGCGCGGCCGCGAGGGCGGGATTGTCGGCGAGGCGGAGATCGTTCCGAAGCCAGAGCAGCGCCTTCGCCATCAGCTCGCCTTCGCCGCATGGGCGAGCGGAAAGGTGTAGATCCGGTCCCGGCTTAGCAGGAAGACTTGGCCGCCACGCGGAAACAGTGCGCGGATAGGAGGCGAGGTCACATCGAGCCCGCCGGCATAGGCGCCGAAGGCAGGCAGCAGGATGCGATGCGCATCCGCCACGAAACAGGGCCGCGCAATTGCGGCACCCCGCGTCGCGATTCGTGCCTTCGGGTGGAAATGTCCTGAAAATTCGATTTCGCCGGGTGCGAGTCGCGATGCTTCGTGGCGGAAGGTGAAATTTTTCTCGCGCAGCTCGATCATGGCGGACTCGGCAGGGTCGTGATTGCCCGCGATCCAGATGAATTTTTGTTCCGATTCAAGGCGCGCGAGGCGGCCGGCGTCGTCCGGGGCCATGCGCGCCAGGCCGAGCGGGTCGTGAAATGAATCCCCGAGCGCAATCACCCGTTCGGGTGCGTAGCGGCTCAGCAGAAGGGTAAGCCGGTCGAGCGTCGTCCGGCTGTCATAGGGCGGCAGCAACGATCCGCGCGTGGCGAGGGACGAGGCTTTTTCAAGATGCAGGTCGGCGACGATGATGGTTCGGCTTGCCGGCCAGACCACGGCGCCGGAAGGATCGAGCAGGAAGCGCTCGCTTGCGCGATGGATTGGGGCGGCGATCATGCAGCCGTCAATTCCATATCGGGCGGGTTCACGCCATGGCGCCGGCATCGCCCATGGCCTCGGCGATGAGGGCTTCGGCTTCTTCCAGCAACGCGTCTTCGCCGCCGCCGCCGTGCACCTGCTCGCGGCCGACCTCCAGCAGGACGGGAACGGCCAGTGGCGAGACGCGGCCAAGCCTGCGATGGTGGATGCGCCCCCGCGCGCGGGCGAGCATTCCGGCGATGCGCGCGAGATCGACCAGGCCATGCGCGGCGTCGGCGCGGGTCGCGCGCAGCAGAATATGGTCGGGTTCGTGTTTGCGCAGGACATCGTAGATCAGATCGGTGTTGACCGTGACCTGTCTACGGCTGCGCTCGCCGCCCGGATGCATCCGTTCGATCAGCCCGGCGATCACCGCGACATTCCGAAAACTGCGCTTGAGCATGGAACTCTCGGCCATCCAGGCTTCCAGGTCGTCGCCAAGCATGTCCTCCTCGAACAGGCGGGGGATGTTCCGGGGCTCACGGGCGCACCAACAGCCGAGCACGTAATCGGTGGCGACGAAGCCGAGTGGCTGGTCGCCGAACCGCTCCAGCCGGCGGGTGAGCAACATGCCGAGCGCCTGATGCGCCTGCCGCCCCTCGAAGCAATAGGCGACCAGATACCACCGCCCGCCGCGCGGGAAGGTTTCGACCAGGAGGTCGTCGGGCGCGGGCAGGCTGGAGCGTGTGGCCTGGAGTTCGAGCCATTCGCGCACCGGCTCGGGGAAGCGATGCCAGGTTTCGGGGCTGTGCAGGATCGCGCGGACGCGATCGGCGAGGTTGGTCGTCAACGGCATCCGCCCACCTTCATAGGCGGGGATTTTCGGGTCGCCCTCGCCGCCGTCGGCCGCCATGACGGTGGTTTCGCGGATGCCGAGGAAGCGCAGGCGTCGCCCGGCGAACAGGAAGGTGTCGCCTGGGGAGAGCATCGAGACGAAATATTCCTCGATCTCGCCGAGCGTGATGCCGCCGAAGCCGCGCCGGCCGCCGAGGCGGACCTTCAGCGTCGGCGCCTCGACGATGGTGCCGATATTCATGCGGAATTGCCGCTGGATGCGGGCGTTGCGGACATGGATGTTGCCGTCGGCGTCGCGGAACAGTTTGCGGTAGCGCTCATACACCGAAAGCGCGTAGCCGCCGTCCTCGACAAAGCGCAGCACGTCGTCGAAATCCTTGCGGGGGAGATCGGCGTAGGGTGCCGCGGCGCGGATTTCGGCGAACAGATCATCGGGTTTGAACGGGGCGGCGCAGGCGCAGCCGAGAATGTGCTGGGCCAGAACGTCGAGCGCGCCGGGACGGGGTGGATCGCCGTCCAGCGCGCCGGCGGCGACGCCCTCGATCGCGGCTTCGCATTCCAGCACCTCGAAGCGGTTGGCGGGAACCAGCAAAGCGCGCGAGGCTTCGTCCATCCGGTGATTGGCGCGGCCGAGCCGCTGCATCAGGCGGGAAATGCCTTTCGGCGCACCGACCTGGATCACCTGATCGACCCCGGCCCAGTCGATGCCGAGATCGAGCGAGGAGGTCGCGACCACGGCGCGCAGCCGGCCGGACGCCATCGCGGCCTCGACCTTGCGGCGCTGCGCGATGTCGAGGCTGCCGTGATGCAGGGCAATCGGTAGGGTTTCGGCGTTGTGCCGCCACAGCGCCTCGAACATCAACTCGGCCTGGGCGCGGGTGTTGACGAAAACGATGGTCATGCCGGCACTGGCGATGCGGCGCAGGATCGCTTCCGCCGCCATCAGCCCCATATGGCCGGACCAGGGTAGATCGCCGGGGGCGATCAGCATGGCCACCTCGGGAGCGGTGCCGGGTTCGCCGGTGATCATGCGGGTCGCGCGATCATGGCCGCCGGGTGAGAGCCACGCGCGCATCGCTTCGGGATGGGCGATCGTGGCGGACAGGCCGATGCGGCGGGCGTCAGGGGCGAGTCTGGTGAGGCGCGCGAGGCCGAGGGCGAGTTGGTCACCCCGTTTGGTACCGGCGAGGGCGTGGATTTCGTCGAGAACGATCATCCGAAGCTCGGCAAAATTTTTCTTCGCGTCCGGCAGGGAGAGAAGCAACGCGAGACTTTCGGGCGTGGTGAGCAGCAGATGCGGCGGGTCGATGCGTTGCCGGGCGCGGCGATTGGCCGGGGTGTCGCCGGTGCGGGTCTCGACGCGGACCGGCAGGCCCATCTCGGTGATCGGGGCGGTCAAGTTGCGCGCGATATCGGTCGCCAGTGCCTTCAGTGGGCTGACATAGAGCGTGTGCAGCCGGGGCGTGGGGTCGTTGCCCAGGGCGATCAGGCTGGGCAGAAATCCGGCCAGCGTCTTGCCGCCGCCGGTGGGGGCGATCAGCAGAACGTCGTCGCCGGCGCGGACGGCATTCAGGACGGCAAGCTGGTGGGCGCGGGGCGACCAGTTCTTCGCACCGAACCAGGCGGCGAAGGCTGGAGGCAGGGCGTTCGAGCTGTCGGGCACGCGGGCAGAATGAGGGGGGCTGGCGGTTTGCGCAATCGGAAGCCATGTTTCGGCGATGACGCCGCACCCTGAAACCTGGCTGCAGCCGCGCCCCGAAGGGCTCTATTGCATTCCGGGCGATTTTTTCATCGACCCGGTGCGTGCCGTCGAGCGAGCGGTGATCACCCATGGCCATTCGGATCACGCGAGGCCGGGGCACGCCCATGTGCTGGCCAGTGCCGAAACGCTCGCGATCATGCGCGCCCGGATGGGCGATGACAGAGCGGGGGCGACCCAGCAAGCGGCGGCGATCGGGGAGGTTTTGCGGATCGGCGAGGTCGGCGTGAAGCTGGTGCCGGCGGGGCATGTGCTGGGGTCCTGCCAGGTGGTGATGGAGTATCGGGGCAGCCGCGCAGTGGTTTCGGGCGACTACAAGCGCCGGGCGGACCCGACCTGTGCGCCGTTCGTGCCGGTGATTTGCGATGTGTTCGTGACCGAGGCAACGTTCGGACTGCCGGTGTTCCGTCATCCCGAAACCTCGAAAGAGATCAGCAAGTTGCTGCATTCGAAGGAGATTTTCCCGGACCGGCCACATCTGGTCGGCTGCTACGGGCTGGGCAAGTGCCAGCGGCTGATCGCGCTGCTGCGGGAGGCTGGGTATGGCGCGCCGATTTATCTGCACGGGGCATTGGTAAAACTTTGCGAGCTTTATGAGGCGCTCGGCGTGCGGCTTGGAGATTTGCAGCCGGCGACGATGGCGGACAAGGATGCGCTGACGGGAGCGATCGTGCTGGCGCCGCCCTCCGCAGTGGCGGATCGCTGGGCGCGGCGGCTGGATGACCCGGTGGTGGCGTTCGCCTCGGGTTGGATGCGGGTGCGCCAGCGCGCCAAGGCGAGCGGGGTGGAATTGCCGCTGATCATTTCCGACCATGCGGATTGGGACGAGTTGCTGGCGACGGTCGAGGATGTGCAGGCGCCGGAAATCTGGGTGACGCATGGCGCGGAGAGCGCGCTGATCCGCCAGCTTGGCCTGATGGGGCGGCGCGGCCGGGCGCTCAGCCTGATCGGTTACGACGATGAGGAAGAATCTTGAAGCCGTTCGCCGATTTGCTGGAGCGGCTGATCTATACCCAGGGGCGCAACGCGAAGATTCTGCTCCTGGCCGATTATTTCGCGCATCGGCCTGACCCCGAGCGCGGTTTCGCGCTTGCGGCGATCGCCGGCAAGCTCGATTTTCCGGGAGCCAAGCCGGCGGTGCTGCGCGGATTGGCGGAGGCGCGATCCGATCCAGAATTGTTCGTGATGTCCTATGATTATGTCGGGGATCTGGCGGAAACGATCGCGCTGATCTGGCCGCGCGCACAGGTTTTGGCACCGCCTGAATTGCCGGAGGTGGTCGCGGTGCTGCGCGGGGTGCCGAAAGGGGAGATTCCAGGAATCATAGCCGGGTGGCTGGATGCCAGCGATGTTTCGACCCGGATCGCGCTGATCAAGCTGATGACCGGCGGATTGCGGGTCGGGGCGTCGCTGCGGCTTGCCAAGCTGGCGCTGGCGGAGCGGTTCGGTGTGGAGGTCGGTGCGATCGAGGAGGTGTGGCACGGGCTTGAGCCGCCCTATGGGCCGTTATTCGACTGGCTGGAGGGTCGCGCATCACGGCCTGAGCCGGGGCGGAAGCCGGTGTTCCGCCCGCCGATGCTCGCGCACCCGATCGAGGATGCGGATCGGGCTTCGCTGGATTGGGGCGCGTATCGGGCTGAGTGGAAATGGGACGGCATAAGGGTGCAACTGGTCGCCACACCGGCCGGAAAGCGGCTCTATTCGCGCGGAGCCGACGATATTTCGGCGGCTTTTCCTGAAATCCTCGCGGCGACGGATTTTCATGCCGTGCTCGACGGCGAGTTGCTGGTGATCCGCGACGGGGTGGTGGCGCCGTTCGCCGATTTGCAGCAGCGGCTGAACCGGAAGTCGGTGGCCGCGAAATTGCGCGCGGATTATCCGGTCGCGGTGCGGCTTTACGATATTCTGTTCGACGGCCCCGAGGATTTGCGGGCGCTGCCGTTCGATGCGCGGCGCGCGCGGCTGGAGGATTGGTTCGCGCGAGTAAGGCCGGCACGAATGGATCTGTCGCCGCAGATTGCGTTCGCGGGTGAGGCGGAACTGATGGCGCTCCGCGCCGGGGCGCGGGATTCGGGCATCGAGGGGCTGATGCTCAAGCGCGGCGATTCGCCGTATCTCGCGGGCCGGCCGAAGGGGCCGTGGTGGAAGTGGAAGCGCGATCCGCTCAGCCTCGATTGCGTGCTGATGTATGCACAGCGCGGCCACGGCAAGCGTTCGTCCTTCTATTCGGATTACACGTTCGGAGTCTGGACCGAGGAAGGAACGCTGGTGCCGATCGGCAAGGCATATTCAGGATATACGGATGCGGAGCTGTTAGTGCTGGACCGGTGGATACGGGCGCATACGGTTGCGACCTATGGGCCGGTGCGAGAGGTGGAGCAAAAAATTGTGTTCGAGGTGGGGTTCGATTCCGCGCAGCGATCCAGCCGGCACAAATCGGGAATTGCCCTTCGTTTTCCACGGATTTTGCGGCTGCGCCCCGACAAACCGGCGGCGGAGGCGGATACGCTGGCGACCGCGGTGCGACTGGTAGGGGAAACGGCGGAAAAGCAAAGGTAAGGAGGTAATACCCCCGACCTTACTCCTCCACCGATGTGCCAAGCGGCCCCAGCGCGGCGGCGATGCCGAATTCGCCGGGCAGAGCGCCGTGCGGGAACAGGGTGGTGACGTGGCCGAGCTTGCGGCCAGCCCGGGCGGTGGTTTTGCCGTAATGGTGGGGAATCAGTTCGCGGGTCGCGACGATTTTCGGCCAGAGGGCGATATCCTTCGGGCCGATCAGGTTTTTCATCACCGCGTCGGAATGGCGGATCGCCTGCGGCAAAGGCAGCCCGGCGACCGCGCGGATATGCAGATCGAACTGAGAGGCAGGGCAGGCGTCGATCGTCCAGTGGCCGGAATTATGCGGCCGGGGCGCGATTTCGTTGGCGAGAACGGCGCCGTCGCGGCCGATGAAGAATTCGACGGCCATCAGCCCGACCAGGCCGATATGCCCGGCGATGCGCAGCGCCATGGCCTGGGCGTCGGCGCGGATTTCGGGATCGAACGGGGCGGGCGCGACGGTAAGGTCGAGAATATGGTCGCGGTGGCGGTTTTCCACCGTGTCGAAGGCGGTGATCGTGCCGTCCGCGCCGCGCGCGACGATGACCGAGCATTCGGCGGCGAAATCGATGAAGCCTTCGAGGATCAGCGGCTTGGGGTCGAGCAGCGCAAAAGCGAGTTCGGCTTCGGCGGCGGATTGGATCAGCGCCTGGCCCTTGCCGTCATAGCCGAGGCGGGTGGTTTTCAGCACGGCGGGCAGGCCGATGCGGGTGATGGCGGCGCGCAGTTCGGCGAGGGTTTCGACCGAGGCCCAGGGCGCGGTGCGCACGCCGGCCTGATTCAGGAAGGATTTTTCGGCGATCCGGTCCTGGCTGATGCGCAAAATGTCTGGACCGGGGCGCACCGGCTTGCGTTCGGCGAGAAGGTCGAGCCCTTCGGCGGAGACGTTTTCGAACTCGAAGGTGATGACGTCCACGGCGTCGGCGAAGCGGATCAGCGCGGCTCGGTCTTCATAATCGGCGAGGGTAGTCGTGGCGGCGACCTGGGACGCCGGCGCATCGGGTTCGGGGGTAAGGATATGGCAGCGATAGCCGAGGCTGGCGGCGGCCATCGCCGACATGCGGCCGAGCTGACCGCCGCCGACGATGCCGATGGTCGCGTTGGGGTGGAGCGGGAATTTCATGAGCCTTCGTGCGGGTCCTCGGGTGCGTCCGGCACGCTCGCGGTCTGCGCGGCGCGCCAGGATTCGAGCCGTGCCGCGAGCGCCGGGTCGGTAAGGGCGAGCATGGCGGCCGCGAACAAAGCCGCGTTGATCGCTCCCGACTTGCCGATGGCGAAAGTGGCGACCGGCACGCCGCCGGGCATCTGGACGATGGAATGGAGGCTGTCCACGCCGCGCAGGGCAGCACTTTCCACCGGCACGCCGAGGACGGGCAGGGTGGTGAGCGAGGCGACCATGCCGGGCAGATGGGCTGCTCCGCCGGCGCCGGCGATGATCGCGCGCAGGCCGTGCTCGCGCGCCGATTTCGCATAGGCCACCATGCGCTCCGGCGTGCGATGCGCGGAGACCACACGGGCCTCGAACGGAATGTCGAGGGTTTGGAGGATGTCGGCGGCATGGCGCATCGTGGGCCAGTCCGAGCGGCTGCCCATGATAACGCCGATCAACGGCGCGGTATCGGCCTTCATGCGATGTTGTCTGGGATCAGCCGGCTTTCCAGCCGCAGGATCTGATCGCGCAACATCAGCTTGCGCTTCTTGAGCCGTTGCACCTGTAACTGGTCGATCGCGGCCTGGTCGCCGAGCCGTGCGATGACGGTATCGAGATCGCGATGTTCGCTGCGCAGCCCATGCAATTGCCGCAGCAGATTATCCTTGTCGGTCAGCATGCCCGGCTCTCTACCACATTTCCGGCCCGCGCGTCCCGCGCTGCTTTGCCGGTTCGGCCAATCCATGTTCCGCGTTGCGGATGGCTTGCATAAAAGTTTGATGACATCCCGCATCGGCGAGGTCTAGACTCGGCAATGGCGCCGTCCGAACGGTGCCGGAATGCTTCGATCGAAGGTTCCCATGATCGGAAAGGAATCGATAATGAGCCTGCAAGCTAGGATCGAGTCGTTGAAGGTTCGCCATGCCGGGCTGGAAGCCCGCATTTCCGAGGAAGATAGCCGTCCTCGCCCCGATGACGACCAGCTTGCCCGGCTCAAATTGGAAAAACTCCGCTTGAAGGAAGAGTTGGAGCGACTCAAAACGAACGCATAGAGGCCGGACGACATGCCATGCCTGGGCCGGCGAACCGGCCCAGGGGAGTGATCAGGCCGCTTCGTCCTCGGAATGATGATGGTGCGGCGGCGGCGGCGGTACCGGGTGGCCTTCGCGCTCGGCGCGGGCATTCGCGGCGCTTACCGCGTCGTTCAGATCGGATTGCTTGCAGAGGCCGAGGATCACCGGGTCGCGCGGCTTGATATTGGCGCTGTTCCAGTGGCTGCGCTCGCGCACCTTCTGGATGGTTTCCTTCGTGGTACCAAGCAGTTTGACGATCTGAGCGTCCTGAACCAGCGGATAGTTGCGCAGCATGAAGGCGATGGCGTCCGGCCGGTCGATCCGCTTGGCGACGGGGGTATAGCGGGAGCCCTTGCCGCGCTTCGGGCCAGGCAGGGCGGTTTCCAGCACCTTCAGCCGTGCCGAGGGATCGGCCTCGCAACGCTTGATGTCCTCGGCGGTCGTCTGCTTGTTGGCGACCGGATCGTAGCCGACGATTCCCTGCGCCACCTCGCCATCCGCGATCGCCTGGATCTCGAGCGGGTGCATGCCGCAGAAATCGGCGATCTGTTCGAAGGTCAAAGCGGTCTTTTCGATCAGCCACACGGCGGTGGCTTTCGGCATCAGGGGCAAAGTCATCGTCATACCTCAGGAACAGCGGCAAACGGCCAAGGCCAAGCCTCGGCGCAGCCGAAAACAATATATATTCCTCCCGATATGGTGCAGAGTTGTCGTCGCGGTCAAGCTATTCCGCGCCGCTATCATTGCAGGGCGCCCCCGCGCGCGCCTCTTGCGCTAATGGCCATAGAGGTAAACATTACCCTCATGATCGATCCGTTCGGGCGTTCCATCACCTATCTGCGGGTTTCGGTGACCGACCGATGCGACTTCCGCTGCGTCTATTGCATGGCGGAGGATATGACGTTCCTGCCGAAGAGCGACCTGCTCTCGCTGGAGGAGCTGGAGCGGCTTGCGGGGGTGTTTGTCGGGCTCGGGGTGCGCAAATTGCGCCTGACCGGGGGCGAGCCGCTGGTGCGGCGCGGGGTGATGGCGCTGATCAACCGGTTGGGATTGCGGCTGGGCCACGGGCTCGACGAGCTCACCCTGACCACCAATGGCAGCCAGTTGGGGCGGTTCGCGGAAGAACTGGTGGCGGCCGGGGTGCGGCGGATCAACGTGAGCGTCGATACGCTGGACGCCGATAAATTCGCCGCGATCACCCGCTGGGGACGCCTGCCGCAGGTGCTCGACGGCGTGATGGCGGCCAAGGCGGCGGGGCTCAAGGTCAAGATCAACACCGTTGCACTCAAGGACGTGAACGAGGGCGAATTCGATGCGATGCTCGCATGGTGCGGACAGCACGGGTTCGATCTGTGCCTGATCGAGACCATGCCGCTCGGCGAGATCGACGGCGACCGGTTGGAGCAGTATCTGCCGCTGTCGGTGGTGCGGACCCGGCTGGCGCGGAATTGGACCCTGAGGCCTACCGATTATGCGACCGGCGGCCCGGCGCGGTATTTCGACGTGGCGGAGACCGGCACGCGGCTCGGCTTCATCACGCCGCTGACCCATAATTTCTGCGAGGGCTGCAACCGGGTGCGGCTGACCTGCACCGGCACGCTCTATATGTGCCTCGGCCAGAATGACGCGGCCGATCTGCGCGCGGTGCTGCGCAGCAGCGACGACGATGCGGTGCTGCGGGACGCAATCGTCGCCGCGATCGCTCGCAAGCCGAAAGGGCATGATTTCGTGATCGACCGCGAGCACAACCGGCCGGCCCTGGCGCGGCACATGAGCGTGACGGGGGGTTAGGCAGAGCTCGGCTGCTTCTGAAGTTCCTATGTATTTGCGGTGGCGATTTTAGGAACTTCAGAACCATCAACCACACTAGAATCAAACGTTTGCTAGTGTCCTTTCGATTCGGAAGTTCGTAAAACGCCTTTATCAGCAACAACGAACTTCCGAATCGGAACACTAGCCGCTAACGTGGAGCCGGGCGCGCGGCGGCACGAGGTCGGATCGGGTATTGCGCCAGACGGCACGGGCATTGAACAGGAAAACGAGCAGAAAGCTCGCGATCATACCGAGACAGCCCAAGAATACCGCGATCCTGAACCCGCTCGTGATCGCGTCGAACAGGTGATGCGGGGCGCCGAGGGGACGATAGATGAGGCTTTCGACGATGCCTTGGCCTGAAAGGATCGAGCCGAAAAGGAAGGGATTCGGCCGGATCGCATACCAGTGCGGATCTGGTGCGGCTGACCACCGGATATAGCCGTCGATATCGTTGAGCAACAAACAAAGATACACGATCGTAAATAAAATCACGCCGGTCAACGCCACGGCGATATGCCGGCGGGTCGATGCCGCGCTCGGGTTTCGTCTCAACACCGGGTTTGACGCGAGGGTTATCCGCACCAGGGAATAGTTGAGCGATTTCATGTTCTTTGGCACGATCCGCCCGCAATGGATCAGCAGATAAAGGCCAAAGACGATTCCCGCCAGGATCGCCGAGCATCCGGCGGGACCGTAGAATCGGTCCGCCCGGAGCACCGCCAAAACCGGAAAGACGCGGCCGAAACCATGCTCCGTGACCGAACAGAGACCGCGAAACCAGGGAACCGCACGCGCCGCAATCGGCGCGAGGACGATAAGCGCCGGAAATATGACCATGCCGGGACGCATCCGTGAGAGAGTAGCGGGATCGCGGCGGTGCTACAAATCGCCCCTGACAATGACCTTTCAGCCCGATGATTATTGGTGTCAGCAGCGCGGTGGAGCGCCGAAACGACGCGCAGGTAATCCATTTTTCGCGACACCGGCCATTGAAGGAATGGATTGCTCGTGTAATGGGGGGGGCTGATTTGATCGAAGGGATCGTATTGTGGGGCGCTCGGCGTCGCATTGACGATTCTAAATTTCCGACTTTCCCAGTTTTCGTGCCCGAAGGCGGCGGATGCGGCGCGCGTCGGCGTCGAGGATCAGAAATTCGATGCCGGCGGAATGGGCGATGATTTCGCCGCGCGTCGGCACCCGGCCGGCGAGGGTAAAAACCAGTCCGCCGACGGTATCGAGATCGGCCTCGCGTTCTTCCTCGGTCAGGACCGGGCCGAATTTCGCCTCGAACTCCTCGATCGGCAGGCGCGCGTTGAGATCGACGCTGCCGTCGTCCCGCTCGATCAGCATCGGGCCTTCGATTTCGTCGTGCTCGTCGTCGATATCGCCGACGATGGTTTCGACCAGGTCTTCGATGGTGACCAGGCCATCGACGCCGCCATACTCGTCGATCACCAGAGCGAGATGGGTGCGCCGCTGGCGCATCTGCAGCAGAAGATCGAGCACCGGGATTTGCGGGGCGACCATCAGCGGCTTGCGCAGAATGGCGCGCAGCGAAAACCGATCGGACGGGCCGATATAGCCCATCACGTCCTTGATGTGGACCATGCCGAGCACATCGTCGAGATGTTCGCCGAACACCGGCATCCGCGAATGGCCCTCGCGGCGGATCTGGTCGATCGCCTGATCGAGCGTGACGTCGGCGCGCATCGCGACGATGTCGGCGCGGGGCACCATCACGTCGTCGGCGGTAATGCCGCGCAGCCGTAGCACGTTGGCGATCAGCGCGCGTTCCTGCCGGTCGAGCCCGGTGCCGCCGTCTTCGGTGTCGAGCTCGGCTTCGGCCTCCTCCATCAGCTCGCCGATCTGCTGGCGCAGATCGGGCTGTTCGCGCATTTTGTGCAGCAGCTTGGTGAACCAGCTCCCGCTCATGACTGGTGTTTCCACGGATTCGGCACGCCAAGACGAGCGAGAAGCCGGGCTTCCAGTCGCTCCATACGCCGGGCGTCGCCCGCGTGGTGATGATCCTCGCCGGCCAGATGCAGAGCGCCATGGACGATCAGATGCGCGAGATGATGGGCGGGGCGTCTGCCCGCCGCTCGCGCCTCGCGCAGCACGGTGCCGAGGGCGACGATGATTTCGGGCGGCGCCTCGTAGGTGAGCACGTTGGTCGGCTTGTTGCGGCCACGGTCGCGCGCGTTGAGGCGCTTCACCGTCGCATCGTTGGTGAGAACCACCGACGGCGCGTATCCCGCCGCGATCAGGGCGCGAGCGACCAGCCGTTCGGGTGCCGAGACGTAGCGCCGCCAAAGCGGCTCGGCAACGATTATCTCCCCCCGCGACGCCGCGGCGCCGAAGGGGAGCCTACTATAGGGTTCCTGCGGACTACAGGATTCTTGTGGAGGCTCCATCAGTTTTCGCGTTCGCGCTCCTGCTGCGCCGTCGTTCGCCGATCATAGGCCTCGACGATGCGGGCCACCAGCGGGTGACGCACCACGTCGTTCACGGTGAAGCGGGCGACGCCAATGCCCGAAACCCCTTCCAGCGTGTCGAGCGCGTCGGTGAGGCCGGAACGGCTTCCGGTCGGCAGGTCGATCTGCGAGAGATCGCCGGTGATGACCATGCGGGTACCTTCGCCCATGCGGGTGAGGAACATTTTCATCTGTACCGGCGTGGTGTTCTGCGCCTCGTCCAGGATGACGAAGGCATGGGCAAGCGTGCGGCCGCGCATGAAAGCGAGCGGGGCGATTTCGATTTCGCCCGAGGCCATGCGCCGCGTCATCTGGTCGCCGGGCAACAGGTCCTGCAGCGCGTCGTAAAGCGGGCGGAGATAGGGATCGACCTTTTCCTTCATGTCGCCGGGCAGGAAGCCGAGCCGCTCGCCGGCCTCGACCGCCGGGCGCGACAGCACGATGCGGTCGACCCGGCCGGAGATGAGCATGGCGACCGCCTGGGCGACCGCGAGATAGGTCTTGCCGGTGCCGGCCGGTCCGATCGCGAACACCATCTCGAAGCGGGAGAGCAGGTCGATATAGCTGGCCTGCCCTGGGCTGCGCGGGCCGACTGCACCCTTGCGGGTGCGGATTGCCGGCAGGTCGGACAGCGGCAGGCGGGGGTCGATCGTGGGATCGACCAGCCGTGCCGCCGCATCGACTTCCGCGACGCTGATCGCCTCGCCCTGCGACAGGCGCTGGTAGAGTGACGACAGCGCGATTTCCGCCGCCTCGACTCGACTCGGCTCGCCGGAAATCGACACGCGATTGCCCCGGCAGGCGAGGCGAACGCCAAGCCGTTGCTCGATTCGGGCGAGATTGCGATCGTGATCGCCTAGAAGAACCGACAACAAGCTGTTGTCGTTGAAGGTAAGAGTGCGGGAAAGCGAGGCTTGCGGTCCGGCGATCTGGCTCAAGCGGCGATTTGCTCCTGGTTGAGGGTGGCCATCAGGGAATTGGGGTTGGCGGAGGCGATTGTCACGGGGTGGATCGTTCCGGGAACAAGACTGGCGGTGTTGACGATCACCGGCTGCAGATAGGGTGAGCGCCCGGCCATCTGGCCGGGATGGCGGCCAGGGCCGGTGAACAGAACATCGAAGCGCCGGCCGATCTGCGCCCGATTGAAATCGTGCTGCTGTTCGCGCAACACCGCTTGAAGTTCCTGCAAGCGGCTGTTTTTCAAAGATTCTGGCACCTGATCGGGCGATTCGGCGGCGGGCGTGCCGGGACGCGGCGAGTATTTGAAGCTATAGGCGAGGGCGAAACCCGTCTCGCGCACCAGGTGCATGGTGGCGGCGAAATCGGCGTCGGTTTCGCCGGGGAAGCCCACGATGAAATCGCTCGACAGCGCGATATCCGGCCGCGCCGCGCGCAGATCGGCCACGATGCGGCGGAATAGATCCACGCCGTGTCGCCGGTTCATTGCCTGGAGGATGGCGTCGGAGCCCGACTGCACCGGCAGATGCAGGAACGGCATGAGTTTCGGATTGTCATGATGCGCGGCGATCAAGGCGGCATCCATATCGCGCGGGTGGGACGTGGTGTAGCGCAGCCGGGCGAGGCCGGGGATGTCGGCGAGTTCGGCGAGCAGGCGCGCTAGCGGCCATGTGCGCCCGTCGAGGCCGTCGCCGTGCCAGGCATTGACGTTCTGGCCGAGCAGGGCGATTTCGCGTGCCCCGCCGGCGACAAGGCGTTTTGCTTCGGCGAGGATGGCGGCGGCCGGACGGCTTTGCTCGGCACCGCGTGTATAGGGCACCACGCAGAAGGTGCAGAATTTGTCGCAGCCTTCCTGGATGGCGAGAAAAGCGATCGGGCCCTGCGAGGCCTGTTGCGCCGGCAGATGGTCGAATTTCTGTTCCGCTGGAAAATCGGTATCGACCACGGCGCGGCGCTTCGCCTCGACCTCGGCGATCAGTGCGGGCAGGCGATGATAGGCCTGCGAACCGACCACGACATCGACGTAGGGGGCGCGGGCGAGGATTTCCGCGCCTTCGGCCTGGGCGACGCAGCCGGCGACCGCGATCGTCATCGCTCCGCCGCGCGCGTCCTTGACCGCGCGCAGCCGGCCGAGTTCGGAAAACAGCTTTTCCGAGGCGCGCTCGCGGATATGGCAGGTGTTCAGGATCACCATGTCGGCGTCCGGCGTATCGACCGCGCGATAACCCAGCGGACGCAGCACGTCCGCCATGCGCGCGCTGTCATAGACGTTCATCTGACAGCCCCAGGTGACGATGTGCAGCGTGCGGAGGATCTGGGCAGTCGCGATCGGGGAGGTTTCGGTCATTCGCATTCATCCGGGCAGAGAGTTTGCCCGTGGATGTGCCGAGAAATCTGGCCGGTCAAGCGTTGGATGGATAATGCCACTCCCGAGTCCTTCGCGCCGATCATCGCGATCGTCGCCGTCTCCTGTCAAGAATTTTCCGAGCCTGCTTGACAGAAAATTCTAAATATTGAAAATAAATTCATGGATGTAAAAACAGCAGCCAGAACGATCGACCTTTTCGAGGCATTTGCCGAGCATCGCCGCCCGCTGACGTTGACGGAGCTTGCCAGGGCATTGGCGATTCCGGCCTCCAGCTGCCTCGGACTGGTGCGCACCCTCGCGGGCCGAGGGTATTTGTACGAAATCCAGCGGCGCAATGGTTTCTATCCAACCGGACGCCTTTATGCCCGCGCGAGCATCATCGCCGCGCATGACCCGCTGCTCGAACGGGTGCGCCCGACGCTCGAAGCACTGCGCGACGCCACCGCCGAATCCGTCGTGTTCGGCAAAATGAAGGAAACGCGGATTCTTTATCTGGACTACGTGCCCTCGCCGCAGAGCGTGCGCTATATCGCGGAGGCCGGCGACATGCGTCCGCCGCACGCCAATTCGCTCGGCAAGGCGATTCTGGGCGCAATGGACCGGGCGGACCGGCTTGCACTGCTGTCGAAAATCGACTGGCAGCGCTTCACATCGCGTACCGCGAAAGATCTGGCGGCGCTGGAGGCCGATCTCGACGCCTCGCGCGAGCGCGGCTGGTACGCGAATTTGGGCGAAAGCATCGCCGATCTCGGGGCTATCGCCTCACCCGTCCGGGTCGGCGGAGAGTGGTTCGCCGTTTCGGTCGTCGGGCCGCTCAATCGGATCGAAGCGTCGATCGTGCGCCATGCGCTTCACCTGTGTGCTGCCCGCGATGCGCTGGATGCGGTGTTCGGCGCCGATGGAGCGATGACGCTTCCTTCAGGCCCGGAGACATAGATCATGGATTTTGCCCTGACACCGGAACAGGAGGCGGTCCGCGACGCCGTTGCGCGCATCTGCGCTCGATTCAGTGACGATTACTGGCTGGAGCGCGACCGCGATGGCCGGTTTCCCGCCGAACTGCACGGAGCACTCGCCCAGGATGGCTGGCTCGGCATCTGCATGCCGGTGGCGCATGGCGGCGCCGGGCTCGGGATCACCGAGGCCGCCATCATGATGCAAGCGATCTCCCAATCCGGCGGGGGCATGACCGCCGCGTCTTCGGTGCACATGAATATCTTCGGGCTCAATCCCGTTGTGGTGTTCGGCACCGAAGAGCAGAAGCGCCGGATGCTGCCGCCGCTCATCGCCGGCAGGGAGCGCGCCTGCTTTGCCGTGACCGAGCCGAATACCGGCCTCGATACGACGCAGCTCAAGACACGTGCCGATCGCCGGGGCGACCGCTATGTCGTCAATGGCCAGAAAGTTTGGATTTCCACAGCGCAGGTCGCCGAAAAGGCGCTGATCCTGGCGCGGACCACGCCGCTGGAGGAGGTGCGCCGCCGGACCGACGGCTTGAGCCTGTTCTACACCACGCTCGATCGCAAACGGGTCACGGTGCGCGAGATCGAGAAAATGGGCCGCAAGGCGGTCGATTCCAACGAGGTGTTTTTCGACGGATTGGAAGTCCTAGTCGAGGACCGGATCGGCGAAGAGGGCAAGGGTTTCGAGTATATCCTGCACGGCCTCAACCCGGAGCGCATTCTGATCGCGGCCGAGGCGGTGGGGCTGGGTTTCGTCGCGCTGGAACGCGCGTCGCAATACGCGAAAGAGCGCGTGGTGTTCGGCCGGGCGATCGGCAGGAATCAGGCGATTCAGCATCCGCTCGCCGAATGCTGGATGGAGATCGAAGCCGCCCGGCTGATGATTTTCAACGCGGCGTGGCGTTACGACAAAGGCCTGTCCTGCGGGGCGCAGGCCAACGCGGCAAAATATCTGGCGGCGGAGGCCGGATTCAAGGCGTGCCAGCAGGCGGTCATGACCCATGGCGGCTTTGGTTATGCCAAGGAGTACCACGTGGAGCGCTATCTCCGCGAGGCGATGATCCCCCGGATCGCGCCGGTCAGCCCGCAGCTGATTCTCTGCTTCATCGCCGAAAAGGTGCTGGGCCTGCCGAAATCCTATTGACGGATGCTGCCACGATACCGGTCAGACCGAAACGGCAATGTCAGATAATGACGAGGAACTCCATGAAATCGAATAGCTATGATGCGGATGCTGAGCGGGAGCTGATCGCCCGTCTCGACCGGCTGCCTTTATGGCCCCATTCCAAGCTGGTTCTCTGGGTTGTTGGAATAGGTTACCTTATCGCGTTTTTCGACATAACCAACGTCGCGTTCGGCTTGCCGGTGTTCAGCAAGGTTCTGCACTTCACCGCCGGACAGCAGGCTATTCCGATCACAGCGAGTCTTATCGGTTACATTGCCGGTTCCTGGCTGAACAGCAATTTCGCCGACATGATCGGCCGGAAAGGCGGAATCATGACGGCGACGCTGCTGTTCACCGTCGGGTGCATCGGAACGGCTTTCGCGGTCGGTATCGTTTCGATGGTCGCGGGGCGGTTCATCACCGGCATGGGTATCGGCGCCGAAATCGCCGTTATTTCCGCTTACATCGGTGAAATGGCTCCGGCATCGGTGCGGGGCCGATACACGGGTCTTGCGAGCATGTTCGCGATGATCGGCCTGGGGATCGTTCCCGTGATTGCCCTGATGCTGGTGCCGAATTTTCCGTGGGGCTGGCGAGCCATGTTCTTGCTCGGCGCGCTTGGCGGCCTTACGCTGTTCGCGTTTCCCTGGATTCCCGAATCGCCGCGCTGGTTGCTGAGCAAGCGCCGGCTGGCGGAAGCCGCGGCAATCATCGATGCGGCCGAAGCCAGGGCCAAGGCGCGCATCGGCGATCAATTGCCTCCGCCCATCGAAGTGGCGGCCGAAGTGCATATGCTGGGCTTCCCGACCACGGCACTGTTCCGCGCGCCGTTCGTCGGTCGCGTGGTATTGCTGTTTCTGCTCTGGTTCATCTGGTATCTCGGCACTTATGCGTGGCTGGGGCTGGGGCCGACATTTTTCGTCGCCCGCGGCTATACGCTCGCCCACAGCATCGCATTCATGCTGACCAGTTCCATCGGCTATCCGCTGGGGTCGCTTCTTGCCACCGCCCTGGGTGATGCCTTCGAGCGCAAATATAGCATTCTCATTGGTATGCTGGTCTGGACCGCCGGTTTCGTGGTGATCGGCGTCACCGGCAGTTCGACGGTCATTTATGTCTCGGTGTTCCTGCTATCTGTGTCGAATGGCTTCTTCGTGCCATTGATGTATGCGCTGACGGCGGAGAGTTTTCCGACACGAGCACGGGCGACCGGCGTTTCGCTGACCGATGGAGCCGGACATCTGGGCGGTGCGATCGGCCCGATCATGGCGATTGCCATCTATTCGTGGGGCGGCAGTTCGGTGGGTTTCCTGGCGGTGTTTCTGTTCATGGCATTGACGGGCCTGGTCACGGCCATGATCCTGCCATTCACGATCAATGCCACCCGAAAATCGCTGGAAGTCGTAAGCGGGGAGCGGTGATGGTGCGGATCGAAGCCGCGGCCGCGCAGCACTAACCGGGAATAAGTTCGAACCGATCGACATCGACCAGCCCGCGATCGGTGATTTTCAGGTGCGGAATCACCGGCAAAGGCAGAAAGGCCAGTTGCAGGAACGGTTCGGGCAAGCGCGAGCCCATGTCGCGGACGATCCGCTGCAAGACGAGGAGTTGGGCGCGAACGGTTGAAAACGGTTCGAGACTGATCAGTCCTGCCATCGGCAGCGCGAGCGATCCGAGAATGGCGCCGCTTTGCACCGCGACGAAACCGCCGCCGAGGGCGATCAGATGATTGACGGCAAGTGCCATGTCGGAATCGTTCGAGCCCACGACGCAGATATTGTGGCTGTCGTGCCCGACCGAGGCGGCGAGCGCTCCATCGGCGATGCCGAATCCCTTGACGAAGCCGCGCCCGATATTGCCGTTGACGCCGTGCCGCTCGAGTACCGCGACTTTCAAAACGTCACGCGCCGGGTCGGGGTGGCGCAACCCGTCCTTCCAGGGCAGATCCATCGTTAGAAATTCAGTCACGATTTTGCCTTGGAGGATGCCGATCACCGGCCCGGTCGGCCCGCCGGCTGGGGCACGCAAATCCTCCGGGCGGATCGGGGCGCGGCGCACGCTGTCCAGCCCGATCGGCGACGGCGCGGTGCGATTTTTGAACAGATTGGGCTCGACCGGCATACCGCGCGCGATGACCCGCGCGACGGCGCAGTCGTGAAGATCGTCAAGCAGGATGATGTCCGCGCGCTGACCCGGCGCCAGCAAGCCGCGATCGGTCAGGCCGAATCCGCGCGCCGCCGAGAACGACGCGGCGCGGTAGGCGTGCAGCGGCGCCACGCCCAGGGCGATCGCGCGGCGGATCAGGTGGTCGATATGGCCTTCCTCGGCAATGTCGAGCGGATTGCGGTCATCGGTACAGAAGCTGCACAGAATCGAGGTTTCCGTCGTCAGGGCCGGAGCGAGTGCCGCGAGGTCTTTGCAGACGGTACCTTCGCGGATCAGCAGATGCATGCCCTTTTCGAGTTTTTCACGAGCTTCGTTCAGGCTCGTGGTTTCGTGACAGTTGCGAATCCGGCAGGCGAGATAGGCGTCGAGCGCGCGTCCGCCAAGCATCGGGGCGTGACCGTCGATATGACCATCCTGGAACAGGGCGAGCTTGTCGATGACCACCGGGTCTTTGGCGAGCAGGCCGGGAAAGTTCATCATTTCGGCAAGCCCGACGACCTGCCGTGCCGACCGGTATGGGGCAAGGGATGCGGCATCCATTCGGGCGCCGGCGGTCTCGAGATGGGTCGCCGGCACGCAGGAGGAGAGCTGCACGCGCAGATCCATGACCATCCGCCCGGCACAGGCGAGCATATAGTCGAGGCCGGCGGTGCCGAGGACATTACAGATTTCGTGCGGATCGGAAATCGCGGTTGTGGTGCCGCGCGGCAGCACGCACGCCTCGAATTCCAGCGGCGTGACCAGGGAGGATTCGCAATGGACATGGGTATCGATGAAGCCGGGAACCGCAATGCGCCCCTCGCCATCGACCCTGTTTGCTGCCTGATAATCGCTGCCGATGCCGACGATCCGGTCGCCACAAATGGCGATATCGACCGGCTTCAATGTGCCGGTGACCAGGTTGAACAGGCGCACATTGCCGATCACGAGGTCGGCCGGCATCCGCCCGAGGGCCTGATCGATGCAGTTTTCGAGAAAGCGTCGCATGATCCATGATCGGGTCATGGATGGGCGTTGTCAAACACCCGTTGCGCAGGCGATTCCATAGCTACCGGAAAGCGGGGCTACCGAAAGCCGGGTTCGACGAAGCCGCGCAGCTTGCGCGAGTGCAGGCGCTCGACGCCCTGCTCGCGCAGGATGTTCATTGTCTCGATTCCGATCATGATATGCTGATCGATGCTGGTGCGGTAGAACGTATTCGCCATGCCGCGCAGCTTGAGTTGGCCGTGCAGCGGCCGGTCCGACACGCAGAGCAGGGTGCCGTAGGGCACGCGGAAGCGAAACCCGTTCGCGGCGACCGTGGCCGATTCCATGTCGACCGCGATTGCGCGGCTCTTGTTGAACGCACTGAAATAGTCGCCGAGCTGGATTTCCCAGTTCCGGTTGTCGGTGGTCGCGACCGTGCCGGTTCTGAGCCTGGTTTTCAGTTCGTGATCGCGCAGGCCGGTGATCCGCGTGGTTGCATCCGCGAGGGCGACCTGGACTTCCGCGATCGCGGGGACCGGAACCCAGAGCGGCAATTCATCGTCGAGGACGTGATCGGCGCGGACATACCCATGGGCGAGCACGTAATCGCCCAGAACCTGGCCGCGCCGAAGCCCGGCGCAATGCCCCACCATGAGCCAGCAATGCGGCCGGAGTACCGCGACGTGATCGGTGATCGTTTTCGCGTTGCTTGGGCCGATGCCGATATTCACTAACGAAATGCCGGTGCCATCCGGCCGTTTCAGGTGATAGGCCGGCATTTGCGGCAGGTTCCGGCCGAACAGGGATGCCGCGTCATCATCCATTCCCGGCTCGACCGCGATATCGCCGGGCCCGACCAGTTGGGTAAACCTGTCGCCAGCGGCCAGTTCGCGCAACCCGTAGTCGATGAAAGCGTCGGCATAGCGCTGATAATTGGTGAACAGAACGAAGGACTGAAAATGTTCCGCGGCCGTGCCCGTGTAATGGTGCAGGCGTGCGACCGAGAAATCCACCCGTTCAGCGGTGAACAGCGCGAGCGGATTGGGCGTTCCGGCCAGAGGGCGAACCGCGCTGTTGGCGATCGCGTCGTTGATCGTCCAGAGATCGGGAACGGTCACGCGGTCGAGCAGCGACTCGAAATCGAAATCCGCCGAGGCACCCGATGCATCCTGGACGGCGAAGGCGAACGGGATTGCCGTGGTACTCGGGCCGACACGAACGTCACAGCCATGGTGACGCATCAGATGGCCGATCTGCTCTTCGTAATAGGCGCCGAACAGATCGGGACGGGTGACGGTCGTGCCGTAAACACCCGGTTCGAGAAACACGCCGTGGGAGAGGCGCGCATCCACGTTCAACTGGTCTGGGGTGACCGCGAAGGCGACATAGGGATACGGCGCCTCGACCTTGCCGTTACGGCTGGGTTCATTGATCCGCCGCTCGAACTGCCGCGTGATCGTCGCCAGGCTGCGATCGTAGATCGAGCGAATTTCGGCCACCGCATCCACCGCATTGGAAAACGTCGTCAGTTGGCCGGCGCCTTCCACGATGAGGCCGCTCATGCGCGATGCGTCCTTGACTGCGTGGCGGGTTCGAAAAAATATGGGCCGGGAATAGTCGTTGTCATGTCCTATCCGGTGTGTTGCACCTTATTTTGAGCGTCGACCCCGGTTCGTTCAAGATGTTTATCAAGATCGAAGCGGGGGTATCAGGCGCCAATTTTCAGGCTTTTGACCGAATCTTCCAGTTCCTGAAAACTGGGCATGTGCATGTTCGGCACCATTTTTCGGCCGATTTCGACGCTGACCTGCGGGGCGTTGCCGTGGAGATGGGCGACCAGGACGGCCCGGATGACCTCGAAATATTTGGAATCCTCCTCGACCACGCCACGCAACCGCACGGCACAAGGTCCGACGATGCCATAGGCCAGCAGCACGCCGAGAAAAGTGCCGGTCAGCGCTTCGCCGATCATTTCGCCGAGAATGGCGGGAGGTTGACTGATATGAGCCATGGTTTTGATGACGCCGAGCACGGCGGCAACGATGCCGAGAGCGGGCAGTCCATCGGCCATGACCTGAAGATTATGCGCGCCGTGCAGTTCTTCGGTCAGGGTTTTTCGCAATTCGCGCGCCATCACATCCTCGATCTGGTGCGGATCGTCGGCGTTCATGCCGACCATGCGCAGATAGTCGCAAATGATCGCCGTGGCGTGGCGGTTTTTCAGGATCGCCGGAAAATGCTGAAATACCGGGCTTTCTTCCGGTCGTTCGATATGCGCTTCGAGCGCCATCGCTCCCTTGGTGGTCGCCAGACGCACCAGATAGAACAACAGACAGAGCAGGTTCGTGTAGTCGGCTTTTTGAAATAAGCCGCCTTTGAGGACTTTCTTGAAATCGCCGAGCGTATGCTTGATGTGATGGATGGAATTGCCGGCGACGAGCGTGCCGAAGGCAGCCCCGCCGATGGTGATGAATTCCAGGGGCAATGCCTTCATGAGCGGGCCGATCGCCCCGCCGCTCGCGACGAACACGCCGAACACGCACACCAGAAGGAATGCCAAACCTCCGAGGGTCAGCATAGATGAAGCATCACGCGGAAATATCGGCTGTGGCGGGTCACGGCGTCATCGGGGATTTGGCAGGTTCGGGCCGGTGGCAGGCGCGGGGCGCAACACCAGGATCGCGATGCGGCGATTGGCGGCGGCGCGCGGATGTTCGGGTAGGAGCAAGCGCCGGTCGGCGTAACCGGAAACGGCGACGATCCGATTTTTCGGCAAGCCGGAATGTTCCATCAGCTGACGCGTCGCATTCGCCCGATCGACCGAGAGATCCCAGTTGCTATGGCCTGGAACCCGATAGGGCCGTGCATCGGTGTCGCCGGAGATGCGGATCGGATTGCCAAGTCGGGCAAGGATCGGCGTGATTTTTCTGATCAGGGCGCGCGTCATCGGGTTGGGCTGCGCCGAGCCCAGTGCGAACATCGGCCGCTTGTGCGTATCCATGATCTGAACTTTGAGACCCGCCGGCGTTTCGTGGATGCTGACCTGGCGCGCCAGGCTGCGCAGGGACGGGTCCGCCTCGATCGCTTGCCTGATCGCCCTGGTCGCGGCGGCGAACCGGCGATGACCGATATTTCCGGGCTGAATATCTCCGATGGTTTTGCCCGATCTGGCGGTATGGATTCCCGATCGCGGAACCGGATGGTGATGCGCTCCAGGGGGCGTGCGGGCGACCGTTCGCGGCACCGGGTTGTTGCCGATCGTCACCCGAACGGCGCCCCGATCGGATGACAGGGCGCCATGATCGAACGGGGTATGGCCGCCGAACGGCTTGCCTTCGCCCGATGCGCCGCGATTGAGAATATTGGCCTGGCTGAAATAATCGGCCAGGCCGATCCGTTGCGCCTCCGTCGTCGCGTTAATCAGCCACATCAGCAGGAAGAACGCCATCATCGCCGTCACGAAGTCGGCATAAGCGACTTTCCATGCCCCGCCATGGGGCACGCCTTCGACGATTTCCTCCTTGCGAATGATCAGGTTGACCGGCTGATTGCCGGCCATCCTGCCTCGATTTTTCCGTACCGCCATCGTTCATCCACCGCCTTTGCGGCGGAGTATCGCGAGGCAGGATTAACAGAAGCTGAATCGGTTCGGTGAGTTCAGCAATCGAGCGCGCGGGCCAGGACCGCAGGATCGACATTGCCGCCGGACAGGACGATCCCGACGGTCAGGCCGGCGACCGGAAGCAAGCCGGCATGCAAGGCGGCGAGGGCGACCGCACCGCCCGGCTCGACGACGATCTTCAATGTCCTTACGGCGAAGCCGATCGCCGCCAGGACCGCCTGATCGGACACCGCGACGGCGCCGGCCAGCCTCGGCCGGTTGATCGCAAAGGTCAGCTCGCCGGGCTCCATGGCAAGGAGAGCGTCGCACAGAGGCGATCCGGTGCCGTCATTCGCCACGCGGCGGCCCGCGTGGAGCGAGCGGCCGGTATCGTTCCAGCCTTCGGGCTCGACGGCGATCAGCCTTGTTTCCGGGGATAAAAGCTGCAGGGCAAGCGCGCAGCCGGCGGTCAGGCCGCCGCCGCCGGTGCAGACGAGAACCATATCGAGTTCGCATCCCGCTGCCCTCGCGTCCTCGACCAGTTCAACGGCAAGCGTTCCCTGACCGGCAATCACGTCGGCATGGTCGTAGGGTGGAATCAGCGCGGCCCCGGTGCGTTCGGCAATCACCCGGCCAATCGCGGCGCGATCCTCCTTGCGCCGGTCATAGGTGATGATCTCCGCACCCCAGCGCGCGGTCGAGTCCCGCTTGATCGCCGGGGCGTCGGACGGCATGACCACGGTCGCGCGCATACCGAGAGTTGCGGCAGCGCAGGCGATGGCCTGACCGTGATTTCCCGACGAATATGTCACCACGCCCCGCGCACGGGCTGCTTCCGGCAGGCGCAGCAGCGCGTGGGTGGCTCCGCGCAGCTTGAAGCTTCCGGTTCGTTGCAACGGTTCCGCCTTGATGAACACCGTGGCCCCGGTTTCCTCGTCGAGGATCGGCGATCGCAAGGCCGGCGTGCGGACGATAAAAGGCGCGATCATCCGATGGGCGCGGACGATGTCGTCTTGGGTAGGGGGTTGCATCATCGCGCGTCTCTCACGATTGCATCGGGCACGGCGGAACCTAATTCGACCCGATAGAGGTCGTAAACCTCGATCGTCTTATGGTCGCGACGCCGATCGAGCGCACCGATCAGCGTGGCATCGTGAAACCGGCCATCGGTTTGTGGTTTCAGGTATCGCGGTTCGACCAGAAGGCCGGATTGGCGGGCGTTCGGCGCAAGGCTGGGCAGATCGAAATAGCGCCAGCGCGGGCCGACGCCGATCACCGCTATCGATTTTGGCCGGCGATAAGCCAGTTCGGCGACGGTTGCGTAATCGGTTCCCGCGATGAAGGCCGAGTGCCTGACCTGAGCGAAACGAGCGACGCCTGCGGCAAACTGCGGCCAGCCGGCGAGTTCGAGGGCGGTCGGGTCGTGCCGGACGGGCAGGGGGATCGGTGCGGCGATCGCCTGAGCATAGACGATTGCCGTGATGACGGCGCCCAGCGTGGCCGCGGCGGGCAGCCATTTTCGCGTCATGTCGCTGGCCGCGCCGGAAGCGGCCAAGGCGGCGCCGGGGTATAGGATGGAAGGCCAATTAGCCTGCACGGCGCCGGACAAAGTGTGTTCGACAAAGATCGCGCCCGGAATCACCACCGAAAGCCAGACAAGTTTATTTGCGGTGCTCCGGTCGCGGATCGCCCGCCAGACGCCGGCCGCCATCAGCGCGGCGACAATCGGGGTCGCCAGACCGAGCTGGCCGCCGATCAGGCCCGCAAGGTGTTCGAGCGTATCGGAAAGATCGAGATGCGCGGAACGGCCGCCCTGCTTGGCGAAGCTGACCCAGCCATGCCCGGCATTCCAGAAGATCACCGGCGCGAACAGCAGGAGGCCGAAGCCGAGTCCGATCCAGGGCAGCGGCCGGCGCAACGCAGCCCGGCCAGCGGGTGACATCAGCAGCCAGAGCCCGACGATCGGGAATAGCAGAACCCCGGTATATTTGGACTCGAAAGCAAGCCCCTCCGCTATCCCGGCCGCGATCCACCAGCGATCGTCGCCGGTGGCGTGCCAGCGCGCGACGGCGGCGATCGTCGCCGTCCAGAACAGCAGCAGCGGCGTATCCGGCGTGGTGATGATCGCTCCGGCGTTGAGCATCAGGGTCGCATTGAGCAGGATCGCCGCGACGATGCCGGCATTCCGGCCGGGGAACAGATCGTCCCCCGCCCGCCAGAGCAGGAGGGACCCGATCGCCGCACCGATCGGCGAGAGCAGCCGGATGCCGAGCGGGGACTGGCCGATCAGGCCGGTTCCGGCCTTGATCCACAGGGCGATCAGCGGCGCGTCGTCGTAATAGCCGGGCCGCAAATGCCGCGACCACAGCCAGTAATAGGCCTCGTCCGGGGCAAGCGGCACCAGGGAAGCGACGATCAATCGGACGATGGTGATGCCGGCGATAAAGAGCAGGAAATATCGCCGCGTCATCGCTGGCGCCACACCAGCGTCGCCGAAACCGCGTAGTTCCACACCACCCCGATCGCCGAGCCGGCGGCGCTGGCCGCCAGGCTCGTCGCGCTTTCCCGATAGAGGGCGCGTGCGATGCCGATATTGGCGATCGCCCCCAATCCGCAGACCAGCATGAACAGGATCAGACCACGCCAGTAGCGTGGGCCCCTCAGCCGGGAGCTTCGATAGGTCAGGCGATTATTCATCTCGAAATTGGCGATCATCGCAACGATCGTGCCCAGCGCCTGAGCGGTGCCGAAATCGAGGCCGGCATGCCGGCCCAGTTCCATGACGGCGAGATTGACGATCAGACCAAAGCCGCCAACCAGGGCGAAGGCGATGAATCGCAGGGGAATCGTGCCGCCGAGCGCCTTGTCGATCAGCAGGCCGGCGAACTGGACGAGCACCAGGATGTCGAGCTTGCTCTCGCCGGCGGTGCGCCGGCGGAAACGGTAGGGGATTTCGACGATTTTCAGCGG
The DNA here is from genome assembly GCF_025499445.1 of Acidiphilium sp. AL. Taxonomy (NCBI): domain Bacteria; kingdom Pseudomonadati; phylum Pseudomonadota; class Alphaproteobacteria; order Acetobacterales; family Acidocellaceae; genus Acidiphilium; species Acidiphilium sp. AL. The sequence continues at coordinate 104,964 of NZ_JAIMBZ010000003.1, read as the reverse complement.
ATGCTGTGCCGCAAGGAGAAGATCGAGCAGGATCTTGAACCCCTGGCCGGTCAGCCGATGCGTGAGGCTTTCGAACAGGTCGCGCCGCAGCATGAAAAATCCGCTCATCGGATCGGTGATCGGCACGCGCGCCAGGGATTGCGCGAGCTTGATCCCGGCGTTCGACAGCCTGGCCCGCATCGGCGAGGCGAGACCGGCGGCGTCGCCATCGCCCACATGGCGGCTGCCGACAACCAGATCGGCACCTGCATGCAACGCCGAGAGCATGGCCGGCAGCTTGGTTTCGTCGTGCTGGAGGTCGCCGTCGATCACCGCGATGATGTCGGCCGAACTGGCGAGACCGCCCTCGATCACCGCGGAGGACAAACCGCGCCGCCCGATGCGTCTCAGGCAGCGAACCCGGTTATCCTCGCGCGCCAGACGGCGGGCTTCCTCGGCGGTGCCGTCCGGGCTGTCGTCATCGACGAAAATGACTTCCCAATCGAGTCCTTCAAGGCTCGCGGCGAGCGCCCTCACCATCGGGGCGACGTTCGGTCTTTCGTTGAAGCACGGGACGACGACGCTAAGCGTCGGCCCGGACGATCCGGTCACGAAGGTGGCAGCGCCTCGAGGATCGCTTCGGCGCGGCTCACATCGAATCCGCCCGCCTGTTCCACGGCGAGATGAGCGACCACGCCATCCTTTGCGATCAGCGCGAAACGCTGGCTGCGAACCCCGAGGCCGCGCGCGGTCAGGTCGAGTTCCAGCCCGAGAGCGCGGGTGAACAGGCCGGAGCCGTCGGCAAGGAAGGTGATTTTGTCTCCGCCGCTCTGGCTCGCGGCCCAGGCACCCATCACGAAGACATCGTTGACCGCGAGGCAGGCCACCTCGTCGACGCCTCTGGCGCGCAAGGCATCGTAGTGCTCGAGGAAGCCGGGCAGATGACGGGCGCTGCAGGTGGGCGTGAAAGCGCCGGGAACCGCGAACAGAACCGCGGTCTTGCCGGCGAACAGGGTGCCGGTATCGACCTCCTGCGGTCCGTCCGGAGTCGGCTTCATCAGCTTCATCGTCGGCAATTTGTCGCCCACCTTGATCATCGTGTCTTCTCCTGGCCTCTGGTTTGCCGGCCCGTGTGGTAGCCGAACCCGGCACGCGCGTGAAGCGGCCGGAAGGCAGCGACCCTTGCGCCGCGGTTGCGCGCAGAGGATAGGGGCGGGATGACGAAGCCGATATCCGCCCTAATATCTATTTGATGCCGATGGACGAGATCGTTTTGACCGGCCGTTTGCTGATCGCCATGCCAGGGCTGGTGGGGCGCGATTTCGCGCGGACGGTCATTTATGTCTGCGCCCATTCGCATGAGGGTGCGATGGGGCTGATCCTCAATCGTCCGCTCGCCCGGCCGCAATTCGGCGAGCTGGTGCAAAATCTGAATCTCGCGGACACCCCGCCTACGCAGGACATCCCGGTATGTTCCGGCGGCCCGGTCGATCAGGGGCGCGGCTTCGTGCTGCATTCCGCGGATTGGCGCACCGGGGAGACGCTGGAGGTCGATGACGGCCATGCCATGACCGCGAGCCTCGACGTTCTGCGTGCGATCGTCGAGGGACACGGCCCGCGCCGCTGCGTCCTTGCCCTGGGCTATACGGGTTGGGGTGCCGGGCAGATCGAGAGCGAAATCAGCGCGAATTTCTGGCTCGCCGGTTCGGCCGACGATGCGATTCTGTTCGATCGGTCGCCAGAGACGAAATGGCGCCGCTCCCTTGCCCGGATCGGGATCGATCCGGCGGCGCTTTCGGGAGAGGCGGGACACGCCTGAACCGCAAAGCCCTCGAAATCTAAGCCTGATAATCGCCGGCGAGGCTTCGCTGCATGATGACGACGTCCAGCCACCGGCCGAACTTGAACCCGATATCGCGAAGAATGCCGACCCGCTGGAAGCCCAGGCTGGCATGAACCCCGATCGATCCGATATTTTGCGAATCTCCGATGACCGCCAGCATCTGGCGAAATCCGGCCTCGCTCGCATCGGCGAGCAGGCGGCGCACGAGCGCTTTGCCGACTCCCTGGCCCCGCACATCCTCGCGGACATAGACACTGTCTTCGGCGGCGAACCGATAGGCCGATCGGGGGCGATATTGATCGAAATAGGCGAAACCGAGCACGCCGGTATCGTCGGTTGTGACCAGCCAGGATCGCCCGGCATCCACGATACCATGGTAGCGCCGGGTCATCGTCTCGAGCGAGGGAGGCGTTTCCTCGAAGGTTCCAGTGCCTTCCAGGACATGGTGGGCGTAGATCGCCTGGCATTCGGCCAGATCGTCAGGGGTTGCCGGGCGGATTTCCATGATGCGGCGGACTCCATTCCTGTTTCGAACAGGGATGCCGCACTGAAGCGGGATGATGCAAGAGCGCGATCAAGGGGCGGATTTGTGCCAATCGAGAGATGGCTTGTGGAAAATTAATCGGATTATCGGAATTCGATGCTATAGAAACGCCGGTGCCCCTTATGCTATTGACGAGCTTGATGGCGATATCTTTAGTTAACCGATTGAATTCAAAAGAAACATCCAAGAAGACGGGCGGCGCGCGAGCCCGCCTGCCGTGCCGAAGCCATCGAACGCCATGGCTCTGTGCCGGACGATTCCCGCCTGGGCAGACGGAAGGACGATACGCCCGATGAATGACGCTTCCGATACGACCGGACACGAGCAGCCAGAAACTCTCCATGTCCGCATCCTGGCCGTAAAGGCAGTCGCCCGCTTTCACGGGGTCGACCTCGACATCGAAACCCTCCGGTCCGATCCGGCGGAAACAGCGCCCATGTCTCCGCACCTCGTGGAGTGGCTGCGGGAATCCGGGCTGTGGGCGCGCGGGATTCGCCTCAATTTCCGGCAATTGCTCAAGGTCGAGACCACCACGCCGGTCGTTCTGCTGTTGCAGGATGGCGGTGCCGCGATCATGGTCGCGCATGACCGGGACCGCGGGATCATTTTCGTGCGCGATCCCCGAGCACCTCTGGGCTCGGCGCCCGTGGCGGTCGACGAACTCCAGTTGCGCCAGGTGTGGGACGGTGCCGTCCTGCTGATCAGGGGCGAGCGGGGCGGGCAGGAGGTTGAGCCGGCATTCAACTTCGCGCTGCTGTGGAAGATGGTCTGGGTCGAAAAGCGCATTCTGCGGGATGTCGCGATCAGTTCGGTCACGCTGACCATCCTGCAGGTTCTGCCGATTCTGATGATCATGGTCGTGCTGAACACCGTGATCATCTATCGCAGCATGAATACCCTGATCCTGGTGACGCTGGTGTTCATCGTCGCCATCATCTGGGAAGCGATCCTGACCTGGGGAAGGCGAATGATGCTGGTCATTCTCTCGACCAGGCTCGATGCGCGATTGAACCTGATGATTTTCGACCGTCTGATGACGCTGCCGATCGATTTCTTCGAAAAGAACCAGGCGGGCGAATTGTCGTATAAGGCCGCGCAGATCTATCGCGTTCGCGACTTCATCACCGGACGCCTGCTCTCGACCTTCATCGACATGTTCATGGTGGCGCTGATTCTGCCCATCCTGTTCTATCTCGATGCATTCCTGGCATGGACGATCCTGATCGCGGCCGCGATCATTGCCGTTATCATCACCTCCTTCCTGCCCGCGATCGCGCGCCTGACCGGCAAGATCATCGCCGCCGAAAGCCTCAAGGGCGCGGTGATGGTGGAAAGCATCTACGGGATTCGCACGGTCAAAGCGCTGGCGCTGGAAAAAGTGCGCGCCGACGAGTGGGATGAGCGCGTCGCCGAAACCAGCCGGCTCAATATCCAGATGGGCAGATTGACCAACTGGCCTGTCGCGCTGTCGCTGCCGTTCGAGCGTTATGCCCAGGGCGGTGTGCTGCTTCTTGGCGGCTACCTCGCGGTGACGTCGCAAAACCCGCTGGCGCTTGGCGGGCTTGTCGGCTTCATGCTGCTCGGCGGCAGGGTTGCCGGACCTCTGGTGTCCTTCGCGCGGCTGATCCAGGATGCGCAGGAGGCGAGGGCGGCGGTCGGCATCGTCGGACAGGTGCTGAACCGCCCGACCGAGCGCCGCGCGCTGACGACCGGTTTGCGCCCGCGCTTCGAGGGATCGGTCGAATTCGAAAACGTCACATTCACCTATGAAGGCACCAAGACGCCTGCCTTGAACAAGGTGAATTTCGCGGTCCCCGAAGGCACCATGCTCGGCATCGTCGGCCGGTCGGGCTCGGGCAAATCGACGATTACCCGCCTGCTGCAAGGGATCAATCGCGAATATACCGGCGCGGTCAAGATCGATAACACCGAGTTGCGCGAGATCAATCTGCGGCACCTGCGCAAGAGCTTCGGGGTCGTGCTGCAGGATAATTTCCTGTTCCGGGGCTCGGTGCGCGATAACATCGTCGCCGGAAGACCTGGGCTGAGCTTCGAGGACGCGATCCGTGCCGCCCGGCTTGCCGGCGCCGAGGAATTCATCGAACGCCTGCCGCAAGGCTATGAAACCTTCGTGCAGGAAGGCTCGCCCAATCTTTCGGGCGGGCAGAAGCAGCGGCTCGCCATCGCGCGCGCTCTGATCGCCGATCCGCGCCTGCTGATCCTCGATGAAGCCACCAGCGCGCTCGATCCCGAGAGCGAGGCGCTGATCAACGCGAATCTTCTGCGAATCGCGCGCGGGCGAACGATGGTCATCATCTCGCACCGGCTTGCCTCGCTGGTCGAATGCGACCAGATCCTGGTGATGGATGCGGGGCAGGTGATCGATCTCGGCAAGCACGGCGAACTCGTCGAGCGATGCGCGATCTACCGCCATCTCTGGCTCCAGCAGAACCGCCACATGAATCCCGAGGGAGGCCGTCATGCGCCGACTCCGACGCTTGCTCAAGGAGATTAACCTCCCGGCCCTTGGGCGGAAGGGCGACAACAATCCCGGCATTCAGGACGCCTCGGGCATGAGTCTCGCGACTCCGGCCCAGCTTGGCGATACGCCGATGGCGCTGCTCGAATTCCAGTCGCCCACCGCCGCGGTGATCGCGACGCCGGTATCGGCCGTCTCGCGTTATACCGCGCTGATCGTCACCGCGATGGTGTTCGCGCTCCTGGCGATCGCGGCGACCGTTCGGGTCAGCAAGGTCGTCACCGCGCAGGGCAAGCTCGTCTCGTCAGCGCCGACGATCATGATGCAGCCGTTCGACACGTCGATCGTGCAGTCGATCAAGGTTCACGAGGGAGAGATCGTCCGCAAGGGTCAATTGCTCGCCCAGCTCAACCCGACCTTCGCTCATGCCAATCTCAAGGCGCTCAAGGCGCAGGTCGTCGCGCTGTCGGCGGAGCAGGCGCGGCTTGAGGCCGAAGCGAACGGTAAGGTTTACGCACCTCGGCACCCGAATACGGCCGAGGCGCTGCAGGCCGCGATTTTTCAGAGCCGGGGGGCCGAGAGAACCTATACGATCGAAAATTATAACCAGAAAATCGCCGAGCTGCAGATGATCGTGGCGAAAAGCGAGCACGAGGCTTCGTTCTACAAGAAGCGCGTCAATGTGGCGCAGGATGTCGAGAACATGCGCAACCAGTTGCAGAAATTGCAGGTGGGAAGCAAGCTGAACTCGCTCATCGCGCTCAACGACAGGCTCACGGTGTCCAGTTCCCTGTCGAGCGCGATCGCGACCGCCGCGGCAGGCGAGCGCGATCTCGCGGCACAGCGCGCCGAACGGGATGCCTATCAAAAGAAATGGGCCGCCGGCGTTTCCGAAGATCTCGCGAAAACCACGAGCAAATTGATTACCGCCGAGCAGGATCTGGCAAAGGCGAGGTTGCAGAGCCAACTCGTCGTTCTGCGCGCGCCGCGCGATGCCATCGTTCTGACGATCGCTCATGTTTCGGTCGGATCGGTGTTGCAGTCCGGCCAGAAATTCATTTCGCTGGTGCCGATCGATGCGCCCTTGTCGATCGAGGCGGATATCAGCGGCACGGAATCGGGCTATGTGCATGTCGGCGATCCGGTCACGGTCAATTTCGACACGTTCGATTTTCTCCGTTACGGATCCGCCAAGGGCACGCTGAAATCGGTCAGCGCCGACAGTTTCAGCCCCGAGATGCAGCCGGGCGAAGGCGGTTCCGCGCTGCCGAACCGTCCGCACACGCTTTATTACAAGGCTCGGATATCGCTGGACGAGTTGATGCTGCATAACACGCCGCCGGGTTTCCGTCTGGTGCCCGGCATGCCCTTGCAGGCGAACATCAAGGTCGGGCGCCGGACCATCCTGTCCTATTTCGTCACCAAGATCATGCCTGTCGCCTATGACAGCATGCGGGAGCCGTGAACCGATACGATACCGGCCATCATGAACCCTCTTGATCGTTTTGCCGCATTATCGCCACGCCGGGCATTGAAGCGCGCCGAGGAGCTTGCCGGCCAGAAACAATGGGACCGGGCGGCCAGGCTGTTCAGCGTCGCGGCCGAGGCGGGGATTGTCGAAGCGCAATTTCGCGTGGGCGAGGCCTATCTTGAGGGAAACGGCCTCGGGCATAACCCGCGCGAAGCCGCGCGATGGTTCATGCGTGCGGCCGAGAGCGGGCATATCGAGAGCCAGTGCCGGATCGCCGGGCTGTTTCTTCATGGGCTCCAGAGCCATCAGGTCGGGCAAACGGCAACCCTGTTCGGCGACACGATCGGGGAATCACAAAACAGGGATGCCGATTATCCGGCGGCCTTGGTCTGGGCGCGGCGTGCCGCCGAAGCCGGCGCGGCGGATGGCCAGGCGCTGCTCGGTTACATCCTGGCAAACGGTCCCGAGGATCTGCGCGACCCGGAGCAGGCCGAATCATGGTATCGCAAATCCGCCGATCAAGGCTGGCCGCAGGGGCATCTTGGAATCGGCATGATCCTGATGCGCCGCGCTGATGACGGCGAGAAAACCGTCGCGGCGATGCGCGAGATCGAAAAAGCCGCCGAGGCCGATCTGCCGACCGCGCATTATCTGCTTGGCGTTATCCATGAGCAGGCGGTCGGCGTGCTGCCCGATCCGGCGCGCGCGCTGAACCATTACCGCAAGGCGGCGATCCACGGCGTGCGGAATGCCCAGGCGAAGCTCGGCGCCATGCTGCTGACCGGGCAGGGCTGCGCGCCGGATCCGATCGAGGGCGAATCCTGGCTCCGTCGCGCGGCATTGGCGGGCGATCCCGAGGCGGCCGCCCTGGTCGGCGACCTCTATGCGCGCGGCGGAGAATTGCCGCCCAATTATGCCGAAGCGGCGATCTGGTTCCGGGTTGCCGCCGAAGCGGGGCACCGGACCGCCGCGCGTGCGCTCGGCATGCTCTATCTGACCGGCGCGGGCGTGGCGCGCGACCCCGACGAAGCGGCGCGCTGGCTCGCCCGCGCCGCCGAGCAGGGCGATTCCGCGGCTCAGGCGGATCTCGGCAATCTGATGCTCAAGGGCGAGGCGCGGCAGTCGTCGCTGGACGGCTTGCCGATCCATGAATGGTTCGAACGGGCCGCCGGATCGGGCGATTTGATCGGTGCGTTCAATTATGGCGTCTGCCTCGCCGAAGGCATCGGCATGAAGCGCGATGAGGGGCGGGCCGTGACCTGGTTGCGCCGGGCGGCGGAGGGCGTCGTCAACGCGCAATATTGGTATGGCCGGATGCTGCTCGACGGCAAGGGGGTTTCGGCAAACCCGACCGAAGCCTATCGCTGGATCCGCCGCGCAGCCGATTCAGGCATGGTCGAGGCAATGGTCACCGTTGCGGAATTGATGGTCAACGGGCGCGGCTGCGCGCAGGATCATGCCGCCGCAAGCGACATGTTCCGCCGTGCGGCCGATGCCGGCCATGCCGGTGCGATGTTCGCCCTGGGTGCGCTTTATGGCGGCGGGCACGACATTCCGACCGAGCGGGTGCAGGCGCAAATCTGGTTCGCCAGGGCCGCCGAACTGAACCATCCGGTCGCGCAGTTGATGCTGGGGCGCTATCTGCGGAAAGGGCTTGCCGGACCGGCCGATCCGGTCCTGGCGGCCCAATGGCTCAAGCGCGCTTTGGCCCAGGGCATCGACGAGGCCAGGCTGGATCTCGCCGAACTGGCATCCCAGGAAGACCCGCTTCCCAGCCGTGCCGCCAGCGATTGAATGGGATGACTGCCGACCCGGTCCGGCAAAGGCGCGATCGCGAGGCCGCCGATGCGTGGTCGCGCGGCAGAATTGCACTCGATGCCGGCGATTTTCCGCGCGCGCGCTTCTGGCTGGAGCGCGCCTGCCGGATCGCACCGGATGACCCCAGGCCGCGTTTCGATCTGGCACTGGTGCTTGCCGCCTTGGGCGATTCCAAGGCTGGCGACGAACTGGAGGCGATCGCCGCTGGCTACGACTGCTCCGCCGCATGGATCGCGCTGGCGCGGGTAAGCCAGCGCGACGGCGATCGCGCGAGGGCGGCGCGGGCTCTCGATGCCATGCTGGGACGCTATGAGATCCCGCCGGATGCGACGTTCGGGCGCCTTGCCGGAGAAATCGCGCGGAGCAATGGGATGCAGGGCTGGTGCGGTATCGCCGCTGGGGAGCGGCTGCGGATCGAAGCGCCTCGTTCAGTGGTACACGAAGAGGCGTCGCGGCTGGATGTCACTTCCGATGGCAGTCGCCTGCTCGGCAGCCCGATTGATCTCGCTTCATTGCGTCGGATCGACGGTATCGTCGAGGCGGATGGAGCAGGCATGTCCGGCTGGGCGATCAATTGGGCCGCGCCGAGCCGGTCGCCCGTTTTGGTTCTGGTCGATTCGGCTGGGCGGTGGCGGAATATCCGGCCTCGCCGGATGCTCGAACCGGCGGTTCAGGCGCCGTTCCTGCCCCGTCACGGGTTTCGGATCGGCGCCAGGACGTTGCGGGGCCTCACTCCGCCGTTCCGGGTCCAAACGGCGCACGGCACCCCGCTATATGGCTCGCCGATCGATCCGCAATTGGTTGCCGGGCTTGAACCGGTCGCGACGCGGCCGGTCCGGCGAAGCTTGCCGCCACGCGCGCGTCTGTGCGTGGTCATGCCGGTCTATCGCGATATCGGGACGACCGAGGCGGCTCTGAACTCGCTCCACGCTTCATTGGATGAGCCGGTCCCGGTCATCGTGGTGGACGATGCCTCGCCGGAGCCCGGTCTCAAGCGGTTCCTCGATGAGGAACGCCGTCTCGGCAGGATCATTCTGGTTCGTCATCGGGTCAATCGCGGGTTTCCTTGTGCCGCGAATGCCGGGATGCGTGCCGCGCGGCGCCGGTTCGGCGCGTGCGATATTCTGCTGCTGAACGCCGACATCCTGCTGCCCGCAGGCGCGCCGGCGCGGCTTCACGCCGCGCTCTATGCGGGGCCGGACATTGCCAGCGCCACGCCGCTGTCGAACGAGGCGACGATCCTGAGCTATCCATCGCGCGGCGGCGGCAATCCCGCACCCGATCCGGCCGAGGTCGCGACGATCGATCGATTGGCGTGGCGCGCGAACCGCGATGCCGCGATCGATATCCCGACAGCGATCGGGTTCTGCATGGCGATTCGCCATGATTCTCTCGCCGCGACCGGCCTGTTCAGGGAAGACATCTTCGCCCAGGGTTATGGCGAGGAAAATGACTGGTGCAGGCGGGCAGCCGGCCTCGGTTTCCGCCATGTCGGCGTACCGGGGGTTTTCGTGGCCCATCGCGGCGGCGCTTCGTTCGGACCGGCCGGTGCCGCGCTATGCGCCCGCAATCTCGCCCTGCTGGAGCGGCTGCATCCGGGCTATCACGCCCTGATCGAAGCTCACCATCAGTCAGACCCGCTCCGGGATTCGCGCCGCCGCCTCGACCATGCCCGGTTTCGGATCGGGCGGGTCCGCAACGGCGCCGTCGCTCTGGTCTCGCACGATCATGGCGGCGGTATCGCCCGTGTCGTCGAGGCCCGGATGGCCGAATTGCGGGCGGAGGGTTTGCGCCCGATCCTGGTGCAGCCCGATTTTTCCACCACGGAGGAGCGCGAATCCGGCATCGGCGCGGCGCGCGTTACCGATGGTCATTCCAATGAATTTCCCAACCTGACATATCGCCTGCCGCGCGAGATCGACAGGTTGGTCGCATTGTTGAAGGCCGAGCGCGTCAAACACGTCGAATTTCACCACACGCTCGGTCATCATCCGCTGATCCGCTCGCTGCCCGAGCGGCTCGCCGTTCCGGCCGAACACGTGATTCACGACTATTCGGTTTTCTGCAAGCGAGTGAATCTGATCGGGCCGCGCCGCCGGTATTGCGGCGAGCCGGATGTCGATGGCTGCGTTGCCTGTATCGAGGAGGCCGGCAGCGAATTGACCGACCCGATCGCCCCGGCCGATCTCGTCGCCCGGTCCGGTGCCGAGTTGCACGCCGCGCGCCGCGTGGTCGCGCCGTCACAGGATGCGGCACGGCGGCTGCGTCGGCATTTCCCCGGAATCGCGGTAGCGGTGACGGGCTGGGAGGACGATCTGGTATCCGTGGCGCTGAAGCCTCCACCCGTGGGGGTAGGCCACCGCCTGATCGCGGTCGTCGGCGGGATCGGTCCGGCCAAGGGCTACGATGTCCTGCTCGACTGCGCACGGGATGCCGCCGCCCGCGACCTGGCTTTGTCCTTTGTGGTGATTGGCGCCAGCGAGGATGACGCACCCTTGATCGAAACGGACCGAATCATCATCACCGGCCCCTATCAGGAGGGCGAGGCGGGGGATCTGATCCGGCGTTCCGGGGCGCATCTCGCCTTTCTGCCGTCGATCTGGCCGGAAACCTGGTGCTTCGCCCTCAGCGAGGCATGGCGCGGCGGCCTGTATGCGGTTACGTTCGATCTTGGCGCTCAGGCCGAGCGGATCAGGGCGACCGGTCGCGGCCTGGTTTTGCCGCTCGGAATGCCCGTGCAGCGGATCAACGATGCGCTCCTTGCGTGGCGGCCGGATTTGGGCGATCTCAATAATCGTTCGCCGATGCCGAACCTACGCGCCATCGCTCAATATTGACCAGTGCCCTAACGGAGACGCCTTGATGTCCAGAGCCGCCGTCCAGAAAACCGAACCGGAACAAGCGCCGAAGCCGGCCCTGCAGGCCGGTTCCATACAGGAATTGAAAGTCACCGGTCATTTGATGACCCTGGATTCCGGCCTTTTCTGCATCGTCAACGAAGCCAGCGCGGCGGCGACCGGCGAACAGGGGCTGCCTGGAGTGCGGATCTCGCCGCCGCCGATCGGCGCGACAGGGATCGAAATCACCGGATTCCGCGCCGATGGCTGGCTTTCCGGCCATGGCGATGCGGCTTTGGTGCGGGTTTCCGAAGGTCCGGCGCAGATCCTCGTCACCGTCTATCAGATTGCCGGGCTGGCCGATGCCGCGCCCCGGCTTCAGGTCATGCGCCTTGCCAACGGCGCGGCTCCGGCGCCGACGGCACCCGCCCAGCCTCCCGAGGTCATGGATGTGCTCGCGCATATCCAGACCAGGGGCGATGTCGGCGCGAAATTCGGCGACTGGCTCGGCGAGCCCGGAACCGGAACGTGGATCGAAGGGATCGCGATCGCGGCACCCGAAGGGATCGCGCCGGTCGATTTCTCGTATCAGGCGGTGCTCGGCCGCGGCTGGCTCTCGCCTTGGGTCGAAGCCGGCCAGTATTGTGGCAGCCGGGGCATGGCCCTGCCGCTGCTTGGTCTGCGGGTTCGCCTGCAGGGCGAGGCGGCGGAACGCTTCGATATCGCCTGCGAGGCTAGCTTTGTCGACGGGTCGAAGGCAGGTCCGGTCGGCAACGACGAAACTTGCGAAGCCGACAGTCTCGCGGCGCTCGAGGCGGTTCGGATCAGCCTGGTGCCGCGCGGCCGGGTCAAGGCTGCCGCGCGCGGCCGCCGCTGATACCTCCCGCAAGCACGTGAAGTTCCTTTTCGTTCATCAGAATTTTCCGGGCCAGTATCTGCATATCGTTCGCGATCTCCTGGCCCAGGGCGGCCATGAGATCGTGTTCATGACCGAGCCGAACCGCAACCAGATCGCCGGGGTCCGAAAAGTCACCTATGCGCGGCCGCCGGCGACTCATGCCGCCGTGCATCCCAGCGCCCGTGAATTCGATGTCGCGATGCGGCGCGCCGAGGCCGGCTATGCCGGCGCCAAGCAGATCAAGGCGCTGGGTTTCGAGCCGGACGTGATCATCGGTCATCATGGCTGGGGCGAGCTGCTCAATCTCGTCGATATTTTTCCGGGCGTGCCGATCCTCGGCTATTTCGAGTTCTACTACCGGCTGGACGGCACCGATGTGAATTTCGACCCGGAATTTCCGATGTCGCCCGAGCGGTTCGGCGCGGTCCGGGCCAAGAACGGCGTCAATCACCTCGCGACCGCCCTGGAGCAGTTCGGCCAGACGCCGACTGCCTGGCAATGGAAAACCTATCCCGAATGGGCGCGCTCGCGCATTTCCATCATTCGCGAAGGTGTCGATCTCGACATCTGCAAGCCGGACCCGGCGATCAGGCGCCGCACGCTGTCGGTCGGGAAGCTGACCGTGACGCCGAAACAGAAGCTGATCACCTATGTGGCGCGCAATCTCGAGCCGTATCGTGGATTCCACGTTTTGATGCGCGCCCTGCCGGCCATCCTGGCCAAGCGAAAGGATGCCGTCGTGTCGATCGTCGGCGGCGACGAGGTCAGCTACGGCGCCGCGCCGGAGAGCGGAACCTGGCGATCGATCATGATGAAGGAGGTCGGCGGCCGGATCGACCTCGCACGGGTGCATTTTCTCGGCCGCATCCCGTACGAGGATCATATCAGACTGCTGCAGCGTTCCGATGCCCATATTTACTATTCGTATCCGTTCGTTGCGTCCTGGAGCCTGCGTGAAGCGCTGGCGATCGGCGCGCCGGTGATCGGCTCCGACACCGAAACGGTCACCGAATTCGTCGACCATGGCAGAACCGGGCTGGTGAGCCCGACGCTCGATCCGGCGGCGCTTGCGCGCACCACGCTTGGCCTGCTCGACGATCGTGCCCTCGCGGCCCGGCTTTCCGCGGGGGCGCGGGACTATGCCGCGCGCGAACTCGACCTCAAGAAGTACCTTCTCGCGTTCCGCGCCGAGATCGAGCGCATCACCGGAAAACGCGTGGCCGCGGATCAGGTTGCGCCGCGCCGCGCCGCTGGCCACGCCGCACGGAACGGCGATGCCGCCGCCGCTCCGGTCAAGCGGCGGACGACGCCGAAGGCGGACAAGGCGAAGACGGTGGCAAAGACCGTGCCGCGTCCGCGCAGCGCCCAGCCCGTGCGTGTGCGATGAGCGGCGGGGCCGATACGACCTCATCCGTCACGGTGATCGATCACCCTTTGATCGAGCACAAGCTGACCCTGCTGCGCATGGCCACCACCCCCACTGGCGAGTTCCGGCGGCTGACGCGGGAAATCAGCCTGCTGATGGGCTACGAGGTGCTGCGCGACCTGCCATTGCAGCCCGTCGATATCCAGACGCCGCTGGAGCCGATGACCGCGCGTCAGGTCTCCGGCAAGAAACTCTGCTTCATCTCGATCCTGCGTGCCGGCAACGGGATTCTCGACGGCATGATCGACCTGGTTCCCTCGGCGCGGATCGGCCATGTCGGCGTCTATCGCGATCCGGCCAGCCACTTGCCGATCGAATATTATTTCAAGGTGCCGGACGACGTCGCCGAGCGCTTGACAATCGTGGTCGACCCGATGCTCGCGACCGGCCATTCGGCGGTCGCGGCGATCACCAGGCTGAAGCGCGCCGGGGCGAGGGGGGTGAAATATGTCTGCCTGATTGCCGCTCCCGAAGGTGTCGCGGTACTGCGCGAAGCCCATCCCGATGTGTCGATCTTCACCGCGGCGATCGATCGCGCGCTTGACGAGAACGCCTATATCCGCCCCGGTCTCGGCGACGCCGGCGACCGGCTGTTCGGCACGAAATAGGGCGGAAGAACCCGCGCTACGAAACGCTCCGCGCCGTGTCCAAATCCGCCTGATCCGTGACCGGCCGGCGCGGTACCATCGCGCTGCTGGTCATGGTCTGTACGATCTCGTCGCGCTGATTGAGCGTGGTGAAACGCGAGGTGATGATGCCCTGGTCGGGGCGGGTCGCGCTGGCCCGGGTGGCGAGCAGTTCGACCTGAAGCCGCAGCCGGTCGCCAGGGCGAACCGGGCGGTGCCAGCGCAGCTCCTCGAAACCAAGCCCGAGCGTGCCGGGAGCCGGGCGGTATCCGCGTCCGGTGATCAGCAGGCGCATGGTGAGCGAGGCGGTGTGCCAGCCGCTGGCGATCAACCCGCCGGTGATCGCCTGAGCCGCTTCGGGATCGGTGTGCATCGGCTGCGGGTCGAATTCCGTCGCGAAACGGATCATGTCGGCCTCGGTCACGGCGACCTCGCCGGTCGTGGCGATCAGGCCCGCCGCGAAATCCTCGAAATACCGGACCGGGAGGGTATCGTCGGCGATCATTCCATCACCGCCATCTCGTGCTTGTCGGCAGCCGGCGTTGCGGCCGGGGGCGGTTTGCGCATCAGCAGCAGGCAGAACACCGCCGGAATGCTGATGATCAGCATGAATTTGAACGCATCGAGAAAGGAAATGATTTGCGATTGGGTATCGATCATCGCGTTCAGCAAAGCGGCCCCCTGTTTCGTCGCCGGGTCGAGCATTTTTCCCACCGAACCGCCGACCTGAAGCATCCGGTCGAACGGAGAGATGCTCTGGGAGATCGAGGCGTGGGAAACCTGCGCCATCTGCACCTGGACGGCTTCGGTGATCGAAATACCGACCGCCATGCCGACATTGCGGGTCAGGCTGAGCAGTGACGTGCCCTGGGTGCGCAGTCCGGGATCGAGCGTATAGAAGGCGACAACCTGCAACGGGGTGAACACGAAGCCGAGTCCGGCGCCCTGAACGATGATCGTTTCCAGCAGATAGGATTGCGGCGAACTCGGCAGCCACTGCATCATCATCCAGAACGAGACCAGAAGCAGCATGAAGCCGAGAAACATCATGTAACGCGGATCGATCTTGTTCGACAGCCGCCCGGCGATCATCATCGCCGCCATGGTGCCGAACCCGCGCGGCGCCATGACCAGACCCGCCGCCTCGACCGGATAGTTGCCGAGTTTTTCCAGAAACGGCGGCATAAGGGTCGAGGATGACAGCAAGACCGAGCCCACCGCGAACATCGTGATCAGCCCGGCATTCAAATTGCGGTCGCGGAACACGCCGCGCGGAATGAACGGGTTTTCGGCCGTGAACATGTGAACGACGAACAGATAAAGCCCGATGACCGCGAGCACCGCGAAAGTGATGATTTCGGTCGAGCCGAACCAGTCTTTTTCCTGGCCGCGATCGAGCATGATCTGCAGCGAGGCGAGGAACAGCGACAGCACGCCGAAGCCGATCCAGTCGAAATGACCGGATGCCGGCCGTTTCGCGCGTTTCGGCATGAAGAAGACGAGCGCCAGGGTCGCGGCGATGCCGAACGGCAGGTTGACGAAGAAAACGTAGCGCCAGTTGTAGAAATAGGTCAGGTAGCCGCCCAGCGTGGGGCCGAGGATCGGCCCGATCATCACGCCGATGCCCCAGATCGCCATCGCCGAGCCGCGCTGTTCAACCGGGTAGATATCCAGCATGGTCGACTGGCTGAGCGGCACCAGGGCCGCGCCGAACACGCCCTGGAGCAGCCGGTCGGCCACCATTTCCCCGAGCGAGGTCGCCACCCCGCACATCATCGACGTGATCGTGAAACCAATCAGGGAAATCAGGAAGATGTTCTTCCGGCCGAACCGCGTGGCGAGCCAGCCGACGGGTGCCGTCATGATCGCGGCCGCGATCACGTATGAGGTCAGGACCCAGGTGATCTCGTCATAGGACGCCGACAGCGAGCCCTGCATATAGGGCAGCGACACGTTGGCGATGGTCGCATCCAACGCCTGCATCAGCGTGCCGATCATGCACCCGACCGTGACGATCACGCGCGGCATGCCGCCGATCCGCATGACCTCTTCTTTTGGGGCGTCCTGGCCGGCCATGATCCCGCGCCGCGATCAGAACAGGTTGGAGAGTTTGTGCTGATGTCCGGTGATGATGGTGACTTCGGCACTCATGCCGTTGCGCAGCGCGAGATCCTTCGGCCCGCTCACCACGTTCACCCGCAGCGGAATCCGCTGCACCACCTTCACCCAGTTCCCCGACGAGTTCTGCGCCGGCAGGATCGAGAAACTCGATCCGCTTGCCGGTGAAATGCTCGCGACCACGCCGTGCCAGAGCTTGCCCGGATAGGCATCGACATGGATGCGCACCTTGTCGCCCGGCTTGACCCAGGTGAGCTGGGTTTCCTTGGGCTGCGAGCGGACCCAGACATCGCTCGACGACACGAGGCCGAACGCGGCGGTTCCGGCGGGAAGAAACATGCCGGGTTGCAGCTTCTCGGTTTCGGTCACCACACCGGCGAAAGGAGCGCGCACCACCGAATGGCGATAATTCAGCTCGGCGGTCGCCATCGCCGCCGCCGCCGCCTTGTACTGGGGGGTGTCGCTGGCATGGATTTTCGCATTGCCCGACAGTTTCGCGAGATCCACGCCGGCTTGCGCCTCTTCGGCATCGAGCGTCGCTTCGGCGCCTTTCAGTTTGTATTTCGCATTGTCGTAATCGGCTTGGGTTACGCCGCCGCCATGCACCAGCGAGGCGTAGCGCCGGAAATTGATCCGGTCGTTTTCGACGATGGATTTCTGGACATCGATCTTGGCGAGCTGCGCCGCATAGCTTTTGCGCGCGCCGTTGATCTGCTGCCGGACCTGGGCGACGCGGGCTTTGGCCTGATCGATCGCGACGAGAAACCGCGACGGGTCGAGCCGGAACAGAACCTGTCCGGGCTTTACCGTTTCATGATCGTGAACCTCGACTGTTCGTACCAAGCCGGGCACATCGGTGGAAAGCTGAACCCGCGCCGCCTTGACGTAAGTATCGGTGACCGACACCGATCCGCCGGTGAACAGCCAATAGAGCAATACCGCGAGCAGGATGACCAGAACGCCGCCCACCATGAGGACAGGGCGCAGAAGCTTGGAACGCCTGCCGGCCCGAGCGTCGGCGCGTGCTCTAGTCTCGCGTTCATCGGCTTCCCGCGCAACCGCGCTGGAGGCGGAACTCGTCTGGGACATCAAACCATCTCCTGTTGGGCTTTGGTCGCCGCCTGAATTTTCACGCTGCATTCGGGGGAGATCAGTGCTGCCTTCATGAGGATCAATCCCCTGATCATCGTGCGGATCGTTTCTGCGGGAAGATCGTGCGTGACCACGGCCGCCACGGCGGCGCGCTGGGCGTCCACCTCGTGCAGGACCGGTTCGGCGGCGGGCTTCAGATGCAAGCGCCAGATGCGCCGGTCGTTCGGATCGGCCCGCCGCTCGACAAGGCCGCGTGCTTCGAGCCTGTCGGTCAGACGTGCCACGGTCATCGGCTCGACCTCGAGCAATTCGGCGAGATCCTTCTGGGACAAGCCCGGATGGCGGGCCAGTTTGAGCAGCATCGCCCATTGCGCGCGGTTCATGCCGTGCAGGCGCGCGCGCCGGTCGAGTTCGAGACGCATCGCGCGCGCGACATCATGCAGCAGAAGCAGCAGATCGGGTTCGTTGGGAGGGGTATCCATCGCGGGAGAGATAATAAGGTGCGATACGAGTAAGCGCTACTGCCTCAGTGCTGCGTTTTCGGCAGGGTGGCCCCGCCGTGGCGGAGCTACCCGTGCAATGCTTGATGAAGCACCGGGATCGCGCCGGACAGCATGATCTGGGCGCCGATGCCGAGCAGCAGAAACGCCGCGAGCCGGGCGACAACGCGGCGGCCGGTGGGGCCGAGTATGGCGCCCAGCCGGTCGGCCGTGGCATAAGCCAGCCAGATGATGAGCGCGAGGGCGATCGCGGCGAGGGACACGCCGGCGAAAAACAGTGCGAGCGGCGCGCCATAGTCCGCCGGGCGTTGGGTTCCGAGAGCGATGGCCACCGCGATCGTTCCCGGTCCGGTCGTGAAGGGTAAAGTGAGCGGAAAGAACGCGATGGCGGAAATGTCTTCGCCGGTTTCCTCGGCGGGCGCGGCCTGCGCCTGTTTGCGCTCCTCCTGCGCTTCGGGCGCCGACAGCATCTGATAGGCGCGCGCGGCGACCACGAGCCCGCCGGCGAGCCGGAGCGCGTTCAGGGAAATCCCGAAAAAATTCAGGATGTAGCTGCCGAACCAGAGGGAAACCAGCATCACCAGCGCGCTGTTCAATCCCACCCGCCGCGCCAGGACGAGCCGGTCGGCGTGGCTGCGCGCGCCGGTGACTTCGTTGAAGATGATCGCGCCACCCAGTGGATTGACGATCGAGAGCAGAGCGGGAAACGCGAGCAGAAACGCGGCCGATGCCGCGCCGAACACGCTCACGCAGGCAGTTCCTGTTCGGCGATCGCCGCGAACAGGGCGCCGCCGATCGGCAGAATCGCATCGTTGAAGTCGTAGCGCGGATGATGCAGCGGGATATTGCCTTTCTCAGGCTCGCTCTGGCCGATCCGAAAAAAACAGGCGGGCCGGGCCAGGGCGTAATAGGCGAAATCCTCGCCGCCCATGGAGGCGGGCAGGGTCGTCCGCACCCTGTCGGCCCCGACCACCGAGGCCGCGGCTATCGCCATTGCCTCCGCCATTGTCTGGTCGTTGACCACCGGCGGATAGCCGCGTGCATAGCTCACCTCAGCTTCGGTGTCCGACGCCGCCGCGAGGCCGCGCACCAGATCGGGGATTTCGCGCGCGAGCTGGTCCTGGATGTCGGGTCGCAGGGTTCGCACCGTTCCGCCCAGAATTGCCGTTTCGGGAATGACGTTATGGGCACTGCCAGCGTTGAAGGTGCAAATCGAGATCACCGCCGAATCGGTCGGCGCGACCCGCCGCGCGACGATGGTTTGCAGCCCGAGCACGATCTGCGCCCCGGCGACGATCGGGTCGATCGCCTGGTGCGGCCGCGCCGCGTGGCCGCCCTTGCCGGTCAGCCGGATCGTCAGCGTGTCGGAGGCCGCGTTCACCGTTCCCGGTGAGGCCGAGACCGTGCCTACCGGCAGGTTCGGGTCGTTATGGGCGCCGAATATCGCGTCGAACGGAAAACGGTCGAGCAGCCTGTCCTCGATCATCCGCGCAGCACCGCCGCCGCCTTCCTCGGCGGGCTGGAAGATGAAATGCACCGTGCCGGAAAACCGGCGCGTCGTGGCGAGATAGCGTGCCGCGGCGAGCAGCATGGTGGTATGGCCGTCATGCCCGCAGCCATGCATCCGGCCTGGCGCTTGCGAGCGATGGTCGAACCCATTGGCTTCGTCCATTGGCAACGCATCCATATCGGCGCGGAGTGCGATCGCGCGATTGCCCGATCCGCAGCGCAGCGTACCGACCACGCCGGTGCCGCCGATCCCGGTGGCGACCTCGAGACCGAATTCGGCAAGATGTTCGGCAACCCGTGCGGCGGTGCGATGCTCTTGGTAGCCGAGTTCGGGATGGGCATGGAAATCGCGCCGCCAGGCGGTCAGTTCCGGGGTCCATTCGTGCAGCAACGGGTCGATGTTCATGAGGCTACCATATTGGATTCCGCGCGGACTGCCATGTATTCAATCTTTAGGTGGAAGGCCGTAATTTGTTGCCGATTTCATGCGTGCCAAACATAAGTCTTAGGCCGCGATCGCGGCTTCTGTCTCCGGTCTGAAGCGTCCATGTCTCGGGGCGAGCAGGAAATCCCCCTGCGATATCGCGTAAATCTAAGGAATCGTTCCGATGACCAAAACCACTCGGGTAATCGTTCTTCTTGCCGGTCTTGGCGTAGCTGCGCCAATGATCGCCAGCGCGGCGCCGTTCTTCACGCCGCACGCCAAGCTGGTTCAGGAAATCAACCAGTCTTACGGCACGCAGTTCAAGGTGCCGGGCCAGAGTGCCCACATGGCCGCGGCGCCGCACAAGGTCACGCCGCACAAGGGTTGAATTCGATTCGACGCAGAGCGTGATGACTTTCAGTCGATCGCGCTCTGGTCTTTGTTTGAGCGAGCAATTTCATGGCTTTACGGGTCGCTTCGCGATTCCGCTTAAAGCCATGCTTTAATATTTGGATGGCCAGAATCCGGCGGCCTTGGCGGCGTCCATGCAGCTATAGGCACCGAACCTGGTATGGCCGAACCAGCGCGATTTCTGGGTATGAAACACCACGCCGTGGGTGTTGACCCAGACCACCGGGCTCGATCCGCAAGATGATTTCGCGGCGGCAAGGGTCTTGAATTCCTTGCCCCGTAATTTTGCCGGATCGGCATGATCGTGTTTTTTTGGCTTGGCGTTCGCCGCCATCCCTTGGGCGGCGGCGAGCGACATCCCGATGGCGACAAGTCCCGCAACGGCCAGTTTCATGTTTTTGCTCCGCAATGCCGATCCGTGCTGGAACGGTAACGAAGAGTGCTACGATCGCCATATGCACGTCAAGGTTGAATTCTCTTTTGGCGATCAACTCCTGGTCGGATCGGTTTTCGGGCGCGGGTTGAAATCGGCCGGGATCGGATTCGGAATGCGCAACTGCACGTTGGTCGGCACGATCCCGATCATCTTGCAATCGGCGCCGGTTTGCGCCGGCAATTCGGTGGTCCAGGCAGCCGGCACCATCGCATAGGAAGCGGGCAGGGGTTTCGCCTTGCCGTCCAGCCTTGCCGGGTCGAAGGCGGAAAACAGATTGGTCACGTCCGGCGTTTCGGCGTCGAACGGGCCCATGTATTTCTGTCCAAACCTTTTCTCGCCGATTTCCCGACCCTTCTGTTCGTCCGGCAGAGTGGCCAGCGGCGGCAGGTGGAATACCGCATCGACGAATTTCACCACCGAGGCCTGGCTGCCGATCGCGTGCGACACGGTATGTACCCGCGCATAGGGCGAGATCACCAGGAACGGCACCCGCGGCCCGTCGCTGAGCACGGTACCGTCCGGCGCCTTGGCGAGTTCCGGCGGCGGCACGTGATCGTAATCGCCCTCGGAATCGTCCCAGGTGATGATGATCGCGGCATGAGCCCAGTATCGGCTCCGTGCGATGGCGTTGATCGCGCGGGCCAGCATCGCCTCGCTGATCTCGGCATCCGAATAGCCCGGATGATCGTCGTCGCCGAGGAACTTGCGCTGCACCGCCGGATCGGGATCGGCCGGCTTCATCCCGAATCCATTGATGTAGCCGCCTTTCACATAGAATACGCCGCCTTCCGCCGGCAGCGTGCCGTCCTTCACCGCCGCGAAGAAATCGCGCAGCCCGCCCATATCCGCCGCCATTTTCGGGTTGTTGGCGATGTAGCCGAAATATTGCGGGCCGTTATGGTGGGTGATGTAGGAGGCGTGAACCCCTTCCGCGTCCTTCGGGCCGAGATCGCCGGGAACCGGCTTCGACGAATAGCCTTCCTCGAACCAGCGCCAGGCGATCTTGTGCCGGTCGAGATGCTGGATGAACGCCACGTCCTTGCCGACATCGGCGAGATCGGTCTTCGGGTTAAGATCGTGGCTGGTTTTTGCCTTGACCGCTCCGCCGGCGGTGGTCAGCGCCAGCGTCGCATAGGTCTGGTTGAGCTGGACCTTGCCCGGCCCGTCATGCGCGTAGTCGCGCGGGTTATAGGGCACGAGCCTGTGGTGGAACGGGTCTTCGCGCGAGCCCCAGAGCGGGTCGATATCGGCATCGACCGGCTCGCCCGGCTGGTTCACGCTCGTCCAGGCTTCGTGCGGGTGCAGCGCCCATTGGGTCAGGCCGGTCTGCGCCGCGAAGATCGACAGATTGCCGGGGGTGGACGGGCCGACCATGTCCTGGAACATGTGATCCATCAGCACGAACCGATCGGCATAGCGCCAGAGGATCGGGATCGTGTCGCAATCCTCGTGCGCCATGGCGAGTTCGCCCATCTGCTTGGCCTTGAGCGAGGGTGTCGCGTCGGATGTCCAGTATTTCTTCTCCTCGATCAGCGCGAAGCGATTCATCTCCGCATGGCCGTTCACGATATGCATTTTCGCGAACATGATCGGGTGGGAATGGTCGATATCGTCGGTATCGGCGGCGAATTGCTTCGGCCCGATCCCGAAAGGCCGGATCGTCTCGACCTTGCCGGACACGCCGATGATTTTCTGGGTAAAGCCCGGCGTATCGGAAGCCGGCTGCGAATAGAGCCCGTCCGCGCCCGGATAGGTGCCGAAATAGGAATCGAAGGATCGATTTTCCTGATACAGGACGAACACGTATTTGATGCGATGCCGGATCAGGCTCGCTATCTGCGCGGTGGAAAGTCGCGGTTCCCGCGACGGCTTGAGCGAATAGGGCAATGCCGCTTTTGGCGCCGGCGCCTCGATGGCGGGGTTCGCCAGTACTGTCGCGGGTGCCAGCAGGGCCGTCGAAAGCAACAAGGGTAGGACAAAGCGGCGAGCCGTCATCGAATTCTCCTGTCGATCTGTATCTTCCATGACCGAACCGATCGTCTCACGGAAGATCGCCGCGATGAAGTTTCGATGACAGGCCGCGCGCCTGAATTATGCCGCCGACCGGATCGCCGCGTTGCGGATGTCGTCGTCCACCAGATCGGCGAAATTGGCGAAATTCGTCTCGAACCGCCCGACCAGCTCGGCCGCCTGCCGGTCATAGGCTGCCTTGTCGGTCCAGGCCGTGCGCGGATCGAGCACGCTCGCCGGCACGCCCTCAACCGCTTCGGGAATCATCAGCCCGAATGCCGAATCGGGCCGGAATTTTGCCCCCTCCAGCGCGCCGGACAGGGCCGCGTTGAGCAGCGCTCTTGTGTGCCTGATCGCCATGCGCTTGCCAGTGCCATAGGCGCCGCCGGTCCAGCCGGTATTGACCAGCCAGCACGACACGTTGTGCTCGGCGATGAGTTTCGCGAGTAATTCGCCATATACCTTGGGGTGGCGCGGCAGGAATGGCGCGCCGAAACAGGTCGAGAACGTGGCTTGCGGTTCCTTGCCGAGCCCTTTTTCGGTGCCCGCGACTTTCGCCGTGTAGCCGGAGAGAAAATGATACATTGCCTGCGAGGCGGTGAGTTTCGCGATCGGCGGCAGCACGCCGAATGCATCGGCGGTCAGCATGACCACGTGTTTCGGCTGGCCGCCGCGCCCGGACAGCTCGACATTCGGGATGTACTCGATCGGGTAGCAGGAACGGGTATTCTCGGTGAGCGTGCGATCGGCAAGATCGACCACGCCGCAAGGATCGGCCACCACGTTTTCCAGCACCGTGCCGAAGCGGTGGCTGGCGGCGAAAATCTCGGGTTCGGCCTCGGCCGAAAGGTCGATCACCTTGGCGTAGCAGCCGCCCTCGAAATTGAACACGCCGTTCGGTCCCCAGCCATGTTCGTCATCGCCGATCAGCCGCCGCTCGGGATCTGAGGAGAGCGTGGTCTTGCCGGTGCCCGACAGGCCGAAAAACAGAGCCACATCCTCGTTCCTGCCGATATTGGCGCTGCAATGCATCGGCAGAACGCCGCGCTCCGGCAGCAGCCAGTTCATCACGGTAAAAATCGATTTCTTGATCTCGCCGGCATACTTGGTGCCGGCGATCACGATCAACCGCTCCGCGAAGGACAGCGCGATGGCGGTGCTGGATCGAACCCCGTCGATCTCGGGATCGGCCTCGAACTCCGGCGCGTGCAGAATGACGTAATCGGGTTCGAATCCGGCCAGTTCCTCGGTTTTCGGGCGGATGAACATGTTGCGGGCGAACAGTGCCTGCCAGGCATTGGTGGTGATCAGACGCACCCGAACCCGGTTTTTCGGATCGGCTCCGGCGAACAGATCCTGGGTGAACACCTCCCGGTTCTGCAGATAGGCCTGCACCCGACCCTTGAGCGTGGCGAAGTGCCCGGCCGAGAGTTTCTGGTTGACCTTGCCCCACCAGATATCGCGGGTCACGCCCGGCTCATCGACCACGAATTTGTCGGCGACCGAGCGCCCGGTATGCACGCCGGTCTGCACCAGGAGCGCGCCATCGGCCGAGAGTCTGGCTTCGCCACGGCGCAAGGCATGGGCAACCAGGCTCGGCGGTGTCAGATTGGCGTGAAGTTCGGCGACCCGGCGTACGCCGGTTCCGGTCAGGATCGTTGTCTGATGCGCCGCATGATCGTGTTTCAGGGAGTCGAGGCCATTCGCGTTCACGTCGAAATCTCTTTCCTTTGGTGTCTCTTGGGCGTCTAGTGTCCCGATTCGGAAGTTCGTTGTCGTTCAAACCAGCACCTTACGAACTTCCGAATCGGGACACTAGCAAACATTTGATTCTAGTGTGGTTTTTGGTTCTGAAGTTCCTAAAATCGCCGCCGCATATGCGTAGGAACTTCAGAACCACCACACTAGCATCTCGGGTGTCGAAGTTTCCCTATATGGACGGGGTTTCGGGTTTTTCCAAACCGGAAAACGAAAACACAATGACGCCACCGGAAACTCAATTACGCTATCAGGCACCGAATCCAGCAATTTCGTGTTGAAAATCGGCATATTGGCGCAATGTCCGGCGAAACGGCACCCGGAACACGATATCGTCCCGCGCGAGATCGAAGCCGTCTGGATCGAGGGCGACAACCCGCCAGCCGGCTCCGCTGCCGCCATGGCGCCGGGCGATCGCATCGAGCGCCTGTGCCCGATCCCGATTCAACGACGCGATCGCGGCCGCATTGGCCTCGCCGTCGCGCAAAGCCTCGGCACCCGGCGCAAGCCTGGCCGGGTCGAGCGCCGCCGCGCGGGCGAAGCCGCCGACATAGCGGGCGGTAAGGATTTCCAGCCGGAATATCCCGAAATCGGTGAAACCGGCATAGAATGCGGCATAGGGGTGGATCGCGAGATAGCGTGCCCGATCCGCGGCCGCGTCGCTGCGCGCGGCTCGGCAGGTCAGGGACAGGCGCGGGCTGGTCTGCGGATTGCGCTCCGTGGCGGCACCCGCGACCATCAGCGCGCAGCGGCCATCGGCATCAAGCGCCCTGGTATGCGCCGAGAGCCGCGAGAGCAGGATCAGCGGTGTGCCGTCGAGCGCGATCGCCGGGGTGACCAGCGCGATCATCGGCGCGCCATCCTCGATCACCGCGAGACTGCCGGCGCGCGCGGCGCGCAGAATCAGCCGCGCCTCGCGGTGGATATCGTCGGGCGGTTCGGCGAGGTCTTGCATTGTCCTCATATTCCGGTCACGTCACGGCGAGAAAGTTGCGATTAAGCCTCTGCGAAGCAAAAACCATGAAACATACCATCGCCCTGGTCGACGACGACCGCAATATCCTGGAAAGCGTGCAGATGACGCTGGAGCAGGAAGGATTCCTGGTCCGCACCTATACCGACGGCGAATCCGCCCTGCAGGGGCTGATGGCGCGGCCGGTCGATCTCGCGGTGCTCGACATCAAGATGCCCCGCATGGACGGCATGGAACTGCTCCAGCGCCTCCGTGCCCGCTCGGCGATGCCGGTGATTTTCCTGACCAGCAAGGACGACGAACTCGACGAACTGATGGGGCTGCGTCTCGGCGCGGACGACTACATCACCAAGCCGTTCAGCCAGCGTCTTCTGCTGGAGCGGATTCGCACCCTGCTGCGCCGCAACGAAACGAGCCGCGCCGAAGGATCGGGCGTCGTACCGACCGGGGTGATCGCGCGCGGCCATCTCACCCTGGATGAGACGAAGCATCAATGCCTCTGGAAAAGTCAGGATATCCAGCTCACCGTCACCGAATTCCTGCTGGTCAAGGCGCTGGCGGCGCGGCCGGGCATGGTCAAATCCCGCGACCAGCTCATCGATGCGGCCTATGGCGAGAACGTCTATGTCGATGACCGTACCATCGACAGCCACATCAAGCGCCTGCGGCGGAAGTTCAGAGCGACGGACGAGGAATTCGACCAGATCGAGACGCTCTACGGCATCGGCTATCGTTACAAGGAGTCATGAGCGAAGCGACTTCCCCGGCACGGCGGCGGCGGGCGCGGCTGTCGCCGCTGCTGCGCCGGATTCTGCTGGTCAATGCCCTCCCGCTGGCCCTGATCGTCGCGGCGCTGCTCTATCTCGACCAGTACCAGCATGGATTGCTCACCGCCGAGGTCACCGCGCTGCGCGAGCAGGCGCGCATTTATGCGGGCGCGCTGGCCGAATCGGCGGTGCAGCCGAATGCGGCCAACCAGCCCGCGCTCAACCCGGACCTTGCGCGGCCGCTGCTCTATCGGCTGATCGAACCGACGCCGAACGCCCAGGCGCTGATCTACGGGTCCGACGGGCAGGTGATCGCGAATTCGCGCATCCGCCAGGGACCGGGCGGCGCGATCATTACCGAGCCCTTGCCGGCGGTTCAGCCGCGCGGGGATTTCGCGCGCGTGGTCAGTTTCGTCTACGACCAGTTTCTCGCCTTCCTGCCCAACCCGGACGGGGTACCCGCCGGTTCGGGCGGTGCCGCCGCCGGGCTTGGCTGGCAGCCCAGCGTGCGCGAGGCGCTGCGCCTGACCAGCATTCCGCACAAGCATCAGGCACCGCCCTATATTCGCCGCGCGCCGGACGGGCGACTGCTGATCACGGTGGCAGAGCCGATTGTCCGTTCGAAGCATTCCGTCGGGGTGGTGTTGCTGACCCGCGAGGCGAGCGGGGTCGATCGCGCGGTATTCGCGATCCGGGTTTCGATCCTCGGCCTGTTCGTTCTGGCGCTGGCGCTGACCGTTCTGCTGTCGGCCTATCTGGCACGGACCATCGCGACCCCGCTGCTCCGGCTCGCGGATTCGGCGGGGCGGCTGCGCGAGGGCAGGACGGCGCTGGCCGAGCCGGTGCCGGCGCCGATCGCCGCGCGCGAGGATGAAATCGGCGCGCTGGCCCGCGCGCTGGAAGCCTCGGCGCGCGCTTTATGGGCGCGGATGGACGCGATCGAACGGTTCGCCGCCGATGTCGCCCACGAAATCAAGAATCCGCTCTCCTCGATCCGCTCGGCGATCGAAACCATCCGGCGGATGGACGATCCGGTCCGCGCGGCGCGGATGTTCGACATCATCGCCCAGGACGTGCAGCGCCTCGACCGGCTGATCTCCGACATCAGCGACGCCTCGCGCCTCGATTCGGAAATGTCGCGCACTGCCCTGGCGCCGGTCGATCTCGCGCCGATCCTGGCGACGCTCGCCGAAATCCACGACGCCACGCGCAAGCCGGACGATCCGGTGATGGTGCTCGATGCGCCGAAAGCCGGCTTGGTGGTGCGCGGCGCGGAGGGGCGGCTGGTTCAGGTGCTGCGCAACCTGATCGGCAACGCCGTCTCGTTCAGCCCGGCCCAGGGCAAAATCTGGCTGCGTGGCCGCGAGACCGGCAGCACCATCGAACTCGCGATCGAGGATGAAGGGCCGGGCATTCCCGACGCCAAGCTCGACCACATCTTCGATCGGTTCTATTCGGAACGCCCGCAATCGGAGAGTTTCGGCAGCCATTCCGGGCTGGGATTGTCAATCTCGCGCCAGATCGTCGAGGCGCATCAGGGCCGGATCATGGCCGAAAACCGCCGCAACGCGACGGGCGCGATCATCGGCGCCCGATTCGTGATCCGCCTGCCTCGCGGATAGGCCAACAACTCCCCCACCCGTCATTGCGAGGTCGCGCAACGACCGAAGCAATCCATCGCCGCCCGATTCGTGATCCGCCTGCCTCGCGGATAGGCCAACAACTCCCCCACCCGTCATTGCGAGGTCGCGCAGCGACCGAAGCAATCCATCGCCGCGCGGGTGAAGTGGCTCAGGGCAACGCAGTTACCCCTGCCTTTCGACCATCAACTCCTTGATCTTCCCGATCGCCTTCGCCGGGTTCAGCCCCTTCGGACAAGTCTGCGTGCAGTTCATGATGGTATGGCACCGATACAGCTTGAACGGGTCTTCCAGAGCATCCAGCCGCTTGCCGGTCGCCTCGTCGCGGCTGTCGGCGATCCAGCGATAGGCGGCGAGCAGCACGGCGGGGCCGAGATAGCGGTCGCCGTTCCACCAGTAGGACGGGCACGAGGTGGTGCAGCAGAAGCACAGGATGCACTCCCACATGCCGTCCAACTCGGCGCGTTCCTCGACGCTCTGCCGCCGCTCGACATCCGGGGGCGGCGCGGTCTCCGCCTGTAGCCACGGCTCGATCGAGCGATACTGCGCGTAGGCCAGGGTAAGGTCCGGCACCAAATCCTTCACCACCGGCATGTGCGGCAGCGGGTTGATCTTCACGTCCGCCTTCACCTCCTCGATCGGTTTGAGGCAGGCGAGGGTGTTGGTGCCGTCGATGTTCATCGAGCACGAACCGCAGATGCCCTCGCGGCAGGAGCGGCGGAAGGTGAGAGTCGGATCGACCTCGTTCTTGATCTTGATCAGCGCGTCCAGAACCATCGGGCCGCACGCATCGAGATCGATCTCGTAGGTATCGGTGTGCGGATTGCCGCCATCGTCCGGGTTCCAGCGATAGACCTGAAACGCCTTGACCCGTTTGGCGCCGGCGGGCGCCTCGTGGGTCTTGCCTTTTCCGACGCGGCTGTTCTTCGGGAGGGTCAGTTCGGCCATGGTTCGGAACCTCTTGTCAGTACACGCGCTTCTTGGGCGGGAAAACGGAAACGTCGTTGGTGAGGGTCTGCATCCGCACCGGGCGGTAATCGAGCGACACCGCCCCTTCCGTCGTGCAATGGGCCAGCGTGTGCTTCATCCATTCATGATCGTCGCGCTCGGGATAGTCGTCATGCGCATGGGCACCCCGGCTTTCGTGGCGCGCCTCGGCCGAGACCATGGTGACTAGCGCATTGCCCATCAGATTCTGCAATTCCAGCGCCTCCATCAGGTCGGAATTCCAGATCAACCCGCGATCGGCGACGCTGACATCCCCTAGCCCGTGCCAAAGCGCGGACATCTTGTCGGCACCTTCCTTCAGCGTCCTGGAATTGCGGAACACCGCCGCATGGTTCTGCATGGTACGCTGCATGGTGTCGCGCAGGGAAGCGACCGTCGTGTCGCCCTTGGCATGGCGCGTGGCATCCAGCCGGTCGAGCGAGGCTTCCCCCGCGCGCGCCGGAAGATCGGCCTGCGATGCGCCGGAGGTGACGATTTTCGCCGCCTGATGCGCCGCCGCCCGGCCGAAGACCACAAGGTCGAGCAGCGAATTGGTGCCCAGCCGGTTGGCGCCGTGCACCGAAACGCAGGCCGCTTCGCCTACCGCCATCAGCCCGGGGACGATCGCGTCCGGGTTCTCCGCTGTCGGCCGCAGCACCTCGGCGCGATAATTCGTCGGAATGCCGCCCATGTTGTAATGCACGGTCGGCAGCACCGGGATCGGTGCCTTGGTCACATCCACCCCGGCGAACACCCGTGCCGTTTCCGAAATGCCGGGCAGACGCTCGTGCAACTGCTCGGGCTTCAGCCCCTCCAGATGCAGCAGGATATGGTCCTTGTTCGGGCCGCAGCCGCGACCCTCCATGATCTCGATGGTCATCGAGCGGGACACCACGTCGCGCGAGGCGAGGTCTTTCGCGGTCG
Source organism: Acidiphilium sp. AL (assembly GCF_025499445.1). Lineage (NCBI taxonomy): Bacteria > Pseudomonadati > Pseudomonadota > Alphaproteobacteria > Acetobacterales > Acidocellaceae > Acidiphilium > Acidiphilium sp. AL. Next base: position 75,494 of record NZ_JAIMBZ010000003.1, on the reverse strand, counting down.
GTGCGTAGCGCTCCATGAAGCGTTCGCCTTCCGAATTGGTCAGATAGCCGCCTTCGCCGCGCGCGCCTTCGGTGATCAGGCAGCCCGCCGGGAAAATGCCGGTCGGGTGGAACTGCACGAACTCCATGTCCTGCATTGGCAGTCCCGCCCGCAGCGCCATGCCGCCGCCATCGCCGGTGCAGGTATGCGCCGAGGTGCAGGAGAGATAGGCGCGGCCGTAACCGCCGGTCGCCAGCACCACCATCTGCGCGCGGAAGCGGTGGATCGTGCCGTCCTCCAGGCACCACGCCATCACGCCGCGGCAGGCGCCTTCGTCGTCCATGATGAGGTCGGTCGCGAAATATTCGACGAAGAACTCCACATCCTGTTTCAGGCTCTGCTGATACAGCGTGTGCAGGATCGCGTGCCCCGTGCGGTCGGCGGCGGCGCAGGCGCGGCGCACCGGCTCCTTGCCATAGTCTTTCATATGGCCGCCGAACGGCCGCTGATAAATCCGGCCATCCTCGGTGCGGCTGAACGGCACGCCGAAATGTTCAAGCTCGTAGATCGCCGGAATCGCTTCCCGGCACATATATTCGATCGCGTCCTGGTCGCCGAGCCAGTCCGACCCTTTCACCGTATCGTACATGTGCCAGCGCCAGTCGTCCGGCTCCATGTTGCCGAGTGCCGCGCCGATGCCGCCCTGGGCGGCGACGGTATGGCTGCGGGTCGGGAAAACCTTGCTGATGCAGGCGGTTTTCAGCCCGGCCTGACCCATGCCGAGGGTCGCGCGCAACCCCGATCCGCCGGCACCGACGACAACGACGTCGTAGGTATGATCGATGATGGTATAGGCGCCAAGGGACGGCTTCGACATTACGTTCATCGCGAATATATCCTGTCGGGAATTGCTGTCAGAACGTCAGTTTCAGGACCGAGAGCGCGGCGAGAATGCCGAAAAAGACCACGGCGGCCCGCATCGCCAGCAGGGCTGCGAGCCGCTTGGCTTCGGTATGGATGTAGTCCTCGATGACCACCTGCAACCCCAGCCGCAGATGATGGAACAGCGCGAAAATCAGGGCGAGGAACAAAACCCCGTTCCAGGGTTCGGCCATGTAGCGCTGCATCGCCGCCTGGTTGGCGCCGTCGAGCAGCAGAACCGACAAAACGAAATAGAGCGAAAGCGGCAGCAGCGCGATCGCGGTCAGGCGCTGCGCCCACCAATGCCCGACCCCGGATTTGGCCGAGCCCAGGCCGCGCGCCCGCCCCAGCGAGGAACGCATGATTTTGATCGATTTTGCATTGCCCATGCCGCTCACCCGACCACCAGACCGATGAACCAGAAAATCACCGTCAGCCCCACGCTGCAGATCAGCACGGCATAGCCGGTGCGGTGCATCGTGGGCAGGTCGTATCCATAGCCCGCATCCCACAGCAGATGCCGAATTCCGTTGCAGAAATGATAGAACAAAGCGAGGGTGAAGCCAAACAGGACGATCATGCCGAGAATCGAATCGGCCAGCGATTGCGCGACGGCGAAGGCGCTGGGCGAGGCCGCCGCCGCCGCCAGCCAGAGCGAGAGCAGCACGGCGCCGCCCGAAAGAGCGATGCCGGCAATGCGGTGAAAAATCGAGAGAGTCGAAGAGATCTGCGGGCGATAGATCTGCAGATGCGGGGATAGCGGCCGTTGGACCATAGCCCCGGTGGAGTTGCGCCCTTGCATGAAGGCTTCACGCACATCCTGCATGATGTTCACCACCTCTTTGTCGCTGTTTGGAAAGACTATCGAAATGCTGCGTCTGCTTACTGCCCGGTTTGGCCAGGGTCAATTGAAGGGCAGGCGGGTCACCCTATAGAGCACGGCATCGCGCGAGGTGCGGCTTTCCAGCTCCGCCGTGGTCGGCACCGCATAGCGTGCGAACTCGATCAAGCCCTCGCGCGGCACGTAGGCGCGACCTGGATCGGCGATCCATACCTCGGCATGCGCGGCGCAGCCTTGGAGCCACGGCCAGATATGCCGGGTCATCGGCGCCTCATAGCAGATATCCCCGCACAGAATGACATCGGCGGTCAGCGCCGTCCCGACCGCATCGCCGATCGCGACCTCGACGGCCATATGGTTTTCAGCGGCGTTCAGCCCGATCGCCGCCCCCGCGAGCGGGTCGATGTCGATCGCCGTGACATGAACGGCGCCCGCCAGCGCGGCGGCGATCGCGGCGAGACCGGAACCCGACGCGAAATCGACCACGCGCTTGCCGCGCACCAGTTCCGGGTGATCGAGCATATGCCGTGCCAGCGCGATCGACCCCGGCCATGCGAAAGCCCAATAAGGCGGGGCGATGCCGGTTTCGGTCAGGAAGGTTTCGGTTGCCTGCCAGATCGGGGTTATTTCGCTGGCGAGATACAGCCCGATTTCAGGCACCAGCGCGGGTGCGGCAAATAGGGTTGCCGCACGAATAAAGGCGTGCGGGTCGTCCGGCGGCTTCATCGGCCGAACAGGATCGCAAGCGCCACCAGTAGTCCGACTTCGCGGTTGAGCTTGAACAGGGCGAGGCATCGCGCCGGATCGTCGATATCGAGGGTCGCGATCTGCCAGGCGAGCAGGGCGCCGGGTAGCGCCAGCGCGATCATCCCCAGAGTGCCGATTCCGGCGAGCGCGAACGCGATCAGAAGGAGCACGATCGTTCCCGCATAGCAGACCATCAGAAACCGCCGTGTCTGCCCGCCGAACAGCAACGCGGTGGATTTGATCCCGACCATCGCGTCATCCTCGCGGTCCTGATGCGCATAGATCGTGTCGTAGCCGAGAATCCACAGAATCGTGGCGGCGTAGAGCGGCAGAACCGGCCAGCCGAGCCCGCCATGCGCCGCCGCGTAGCCCAGCGGCGCGCCCCAGCCGAAGGTCACGCCGAGCATCACCTGTGGCCAGAACGTCACCCGTTTCGCGGCGGGGTACAGCGCGATCAGCAGCAGCGAAACGATGCCCAGGATTTTGGCCGGGCGATCGAGCAGCAGCAGAATACCGAGGCCGATCGCCAGCAAAACCACCAGGAATATCAGTGCGCCCGGCACCGAGATCGCGCCGGAAGCGAGCGGCCGGCCGGCGGTGCGCGCGACCCGCCGGTCGAGTTCGCGGTCCCACAGATCGTTCACCACGCAGCCTGCCGAGCGCATCGTCACCGCGCCCACGCCGAACAGCGCGATCAGGTACAGGCTGAACCAGAATCCCTGCCGCGCGAGCAATATGCTCCATAGCCCCGGCAGGAACAGCAGCCACGCGCCGATCGGCCGGTCCAGCCGCGCCAGCAGCGCGAAGGGCCGGGCGCGCGGCGGCAGGCGGGCGACCCAGCCGCCCGCCCTGATATCGGTGAATCGCCGATCTGCTGATAGACCATCCGCCATGGGCTCGATCATCCGTCTCTACGTTCCGGTGCCGCTCGCGCGGGATTGCGTGATTGCCACAACCGCCGCGCAAGCGCACTACCTCGCCCATGTGATGCGGCGCCGGGCGGGCGATGCGCTGCGCGTCTTCAACGGCGCCGATGGCGAGTTCGACGCCACGATCGAATCGATCGGCCGGCGGAGCGCCCGGCTTGCCATCACGCGCCAGGCCCGTGCGCAAGAGAGAGAGCCGGATTGCTGGCTCTGCTTTGCTCCGGTCAAGCGCGATGCGAGCGATCTGATCATCGAAAAAGCCACCGAACTCGGCGTCTCGGCGATCCACCCGGTTTTCACCGACCGCAGCCAGACGGCGCGGGTGAACCTCGAACGGTTCGCGGCGATCGCGACCGAGGCGGCCGAGCAGTCGGAGCGCCTATCGGTACCGGACATCCGTTCGTCGGTTGATCTGTTCCGCCTGATCGAGACATGGCCGCCCGAACGGCGTTTGTTCGTCGCGGCCGAGCGGGCGCAAGCCCCCTCCTTGGTAATGGTTCCTCCATTTCAACCCGTAGCTCTCCTGGTTGGCCCCGAGGGCGGGTTTGCGCCGGCGGAGCTTGACGTTCTCTCCCGTCGTGCCTTTGTTACGATTGTTTCACTCGGGCCGCGCGTCCTGCGCGCCGAAACCGCCGCCATTGCCGGGCTCGCGCGCATGCTTGCGTCACCCGAAACAGACTGAGTTCAGGAGCAGCACTTGTCCAATCCAGGAGAGGCTGACGCTACGCCGATCACGTCGCCGCGCCAGCTCGCCGCATGGTTCGAGGCCGGCTGCAAGCCGCATGAAGCGTTTCGCGTCGGCACCGAGCACGAAAGCTTCGGCTTCCGTCTGACCGACCATGCGCCGCCGCCCTATGCGGCGTCCCGAGCCAATCCCGGCGGCATCCGCGACCTTCTGGAGATGATCGCGGCCGATGAAGGGCTGACCCCGATTCTCGATCGCGGCCAGCCGATCGGCCTGAACGGCCCAGGCTTCTCGATTTCGCTGGAGCCGGGCGGCCAGTTCGAATTGTCGGGGGCAGCACTCGCCAGCCTGCACGACACCAAGGCCGAGATCGACACGCATCTTGCCCGCGTCCGCCGGGTCGGCCCGCGCCTCGGTCTCGGCTTCGCGCCGCTCGGCTTTCACCCGACCGCCCGGCGCGAGGATTTCGACTGGATGCCCAAGGGCCGCTACGCGATCATGCGCGCGCACATGCCGCGCGTGGGGACGCGCGGGTTCGACATGATGCTGCGTACCTGCACCGTGCAGGCCAATCTCGATTTTTCCTCCGAAGCCGATATGGTGCGCAAGCTGCGCGTCGGCTACGCGCTGCAGCCGCTGGCGACGGCCCTGTTCGCCAACAGCCCGTTCCGCGAGGGCCACCCTGACGGCCTGTTATCGAACCGCGCCTATACCTGGCTCGACACCGACAATGCCCGCGCCGGCATTCCGCGCATGGTGTTCGAGGACGGTTTCGGCTTCGAGCGCTACGCCGATTACCTGCTCGATGTGCCGATGTATTTCGTCTATCGCGACGGCGCCTATATCGATGTGTCGGGCCACTCGTTCCGCGATTTCATGGCCGGCCGGCTCGCCGGTTTCGAAGGCCAGGTACCGACGATCGGCGATTTCGCCGACCATTCCACCACCGCCTTTCCCGAGGTTCGGCTCAAGCGCTTCATCGAGACGCGCGGGGCCGATTCCGGAAATCCGGCGATGCTGATGGCGCAGCCCGCGCTCTGGGCCGGGTTGTTTTATGACGATGCGGCGCTGAACGCCGCTTACGCGCTGATTCGCGACATCGCCTATGACGATCTGATCGCGCTGCGCGAGGCGGTGCCGAAAAGCGGGCTCGACATCAAGTTCGGCGCCGGCACGCTGCGCGATTTCGGCCGCGATGTCGTGGCGATCGCGGCGGAAGGGTTGCGCGCGCGCGCCATGCTGAACGCGGCGGGTGAGGACGAGCGCATCTATCTCGCCCCCTTGCAGGCGATCGCCGACGGCGCACCGACCCAGGCGGAGCATTGGCTTTGCCGCTATCATGGCGCGTGGAATGGAGATGTCGGCCGGATTTTCGCCGAATCCGCGTTCTGAACCCAGCACCGGACAGGAGACCGTCATTGCGAGCCGGCGTCAGCCGGCGAGGCAATCCATCGTCGCGCGCCCCGACCGCCATCGCGAGCGCAGCGAAGCAATCCATACTTCCCGTCATTGCGAGGTCGCGCAGCGATCGAAGCAATCCACCGGGCGCCCCAATCCCCATGCCGCTTGGTATCAAGCACCGCTTTTTGAAAAAAAGCGGCCAAAAAACGTTTGTTGAATTCGCTCTCGCGTCAAGAAATCGATGGCAATGCGATACCACCCGTGACCAGACGGCGTACCGGAGATATGCACCCGAAAAGCTTGCTCCGCGCCTACGGGGTTGAGCTGGAACGAAATTCGTGAATTATGCATAAAGAGTAGCAGGTAAGCGCGATAACCCATCTTTTGCTCGTCTATAGGCACTCCACCGCTTCATATATTGGCGACCGCAATGTCAGCGGGAAGAATGTCCCTCAAGGGCGAAATTAGGCTCTCGACAATTTCAGGGTTTGCCTGAGCCCAAAGGTTCGCGAATGCTGCGCTTACAGTTGTTTCCGGGATCAGGCCAAGCTGCTCCCCCACGTGAGCAAACAGGAGGTGCGGATCCATCGTTTGCTGACGTACACTTATGCAGGTTTTTTTAACATGATCTGAGTTTTCAAACCGTTGTAGAAGAGCGACCGAGAGCTTTCCTCCAATAGTATCCCAGGACTCCACTACCGCGTCGAAAATATACGCCTCCGGCGATTCGCCAGGCAATCTGAAGATCCGTTTTTCGGCGTTGCTCTCTTGTTTGGAGTCACCGTCGATAATGCAGATAGAGGGCGTGTCCATGACCGGATTTTTGTTGTGGTAAGTGTTCATGGCAACAGCAGTGCCATCACCTTCCATTGCATGGATTTGCACATGGTCGACAGGAAAATTGGCCCCCTGCCGAAGAAGGGCCTCAACCCAGATTTTTGTAAACCGATCTTCGACAAAAATGACAGCCTTGGTTTCAATTTGCCCAGTGATCGCTCGAAGCGAGCGAACATCAAGTTTTCCCTGAAAAATGCGGTCCTGGGTCGCTACCCATATTGCCTTCGACGGAAGAGGTTGCAGGGCCTCATTCGAATGGGTAGTGAATAGAACTTGCATTTTCTTTCGTTCGGCAACGTCGATTAGGTATTCAACGAGCCTAATTGTCGCCACAGGGTGCAGGCCGTTTTCGATCTCCTCAATCAGAACCAGAGCTTGATCGTCCGCGACCTCTATGCCTGCCACCATGCGGATGATACTGGATTCTCCTGCCCCGAAATGAAACTCAGAATATCCTGTCCCAGTCTTTGTGACGCCTGTTAGCAGCGTCACCTCGCCATTCGCGTGTAGTTTGAGTTGTCGGAATCCTGTTACATCCTTTCCAAGGATTCGAGATACTGCGTCTCGAAGTACATTGGGGAATTCAGCGATCTGGTTGTCTGGGACAGAAAACGTGCCTGAGGCACATCGGAGCAACTCGCTTCGCTCGTTCGCAGGCACCGTTCGTGAAACACCAAAAATCAGAACTGATCGCTCCGGCGCATCCCGATTCCAACGATGGTTTTTGAAGGTCGCTGTACGGCGGAAAATGTCCTTCTGATTTATGGAGCGGTCTACCAACTCATATTCGATGGACCAATCCTGCATGCTCTCATCATACTTGCCGCTCTTTGCGAAGAATCGTCGGGGAGAGACAATTTTGTAAGCGCACGCAGCCGCGCCGAGAACCGTAGTCTTTCCTCCGCCGTTGGGGCCTATTATCGCTGTCACGGGGAAGTCGAATGAAACAGGTTCATTACTGAAGCCGCGGACCCTCTTCAAGACAATCTTGGAAAGGTAACGACCGTAGTTTCGAGAGCCTGCCTTTTCTAACAAAGCATTAATTGTGCTGTCCCTGACTTCGCTTTTGAACAATTCATTACTCCTTGCCCGCCTACGCGAGCATGTGCTCTATCTCTGGCCACTTTCAACGTACGCATTGGCTCGGAGCTTTTAGGCGGATCCAAATATTAGGCGCAATAGCTCACAACAAGCAGAGGTCATAGCGGGGCGGGCCGGTATTTATGACCGGCCATTGGCCAAAGAAAATATATTGCCTTCCTCCGATCGTATATCGCCTAAATGACTGATTGGAGCCGAATGAGACCGGTGCGAATTTCTTGAAATATGACTGCAGCATCGAGCCGGATATGAACATCTTTCTTCGGCTCCGGCGACCCAAAACTGATCGAATCCTCCCAGCCTTCAGGCAGAGGACCATCATCCTCATCCGCCAGTCGCTCCACGTCCTCCTGCGACAGCGCTTTTACCCGCTGCCAGTCGGTCTTGTCGCCGCCCGCTGCCAACAACTTACCGGCCTCGTCAGCCGTAATGCGCACGATATGCTCTTTTTTCCGCATCTTCTTCGAGAATGTAGCTACATTTGCGAACATACTCCATTCGCCACCTAATCGGCCACACTTCCCGCTTGCCCACCCCCAGCCCGCCGTGTTCTATCTATGTTCATGGAGGCAATCGCCGGATTCGTCTGGATCATCACCGCCCTTCGCGGGGCCGTCGCCGCTTGCGGCCATCACGGCGCGTTCGGCCCGCCGAAAAACGGCTTCGCCCACGCCATCCACGCCCGCCTCGGCCGCCTCGCCGCGCGCTTCGCCGCCCTGGTCGCGAAATTCGAGGCGGGCGCCCTCGAACCACCCCGCAAACCCGGGCCGCGTCCCACCCGCGAGCGCCGTTCCGCCCCGAAAATCGCGCTCCGTGCCATCCTGCCGTGCCGGTTCGGCTTCGCCGCCGCCGGCGGCTACGAAATTCGCGGCCACGCCAGCCGCCTCGCCCATTTTCTCTCCCAGCCGGATATCGCAACCCTGATCGCCGCCGATCCCCGCTTCGGCCGCGTCCTCCGTCCGCTCTGCCACATGCTCGGCATCGCCGCACCGCCCGGCATCCGCCTGCCCGCGCGCCCCCGCAAACCCAGACCCCGCAACCCTTCGTTGCGCTTCCAGCGATCCTTCGGATCGCCGGAACCTTGCGCAACTCCGCCCAGGCCGCGCCCGCCCACACCAGCCAATCCCGCCAACCCTTCGTTGCGCTTCCTTCGCCCGAGCGCCGGCTGGCTCGCGCCGCCCGGCCCGAAAGTCACCCTCACGCGCTGGATGCCGCCCCCGAACCGGCGCAGCCGCGCGCCGCCAGGCCAGCCAGAATAACCCGAGCCGTCCCACCGTGACCGCCGAATGGCGGATCACGCGGCCGCGCGTGCCAGCACCGCGCCGATCGCGCCGATCAGCGCGTCGAGTTCATCGTCGGCGATCGTCAGGGCCGGGGTCAGATAGACGATGTCGCGGAACGGCCTGATCCAGACGCCGCGCTCGACCAATCGCGCGCGCAAGGCGGCGGGATTTTCGATCGCATCGAGCTGGACGACGCCGATCGCCCCCATCACCCGCACATCGACCACGCCCGGCATGGAGCGGCACGGTTCCAGCCCGGCGCGCAGCCGCGCCTCGATTCTGCCAGCCTGCCCCAGCCGATCCTCGGTCTCGAACAGGTCGAGCGACGCATTGGCCGCGGCGCAGCCGAGCGGATTGGCCATGAAGGTCGGGCCGTGCATCAGGGCTTTTGCCGGATCGTCGGACCGGAAGGCGTCGAACAAATCTCGGTGCGCGATGGTCGCGGCGAGCGGCGACGTGCCGCCGGTCAGCGCCTTCGACAGCGTTACGATATCGGGCGCGACGCCGGCGGTTCGATGCGCGAACATCGCGCCGGTGCGGCCGAACCCGGTAAAAATCTCGTCGAAAATCAAGGTCAGGCCGTAACGGTCGGCGGCATCGCGCAGATGGCGCAAAACGGTGGCATCGTGGAACACCATGCCGCCCGCGCCCTGCACAAGGGGCTCGACGATGATGCCGGCAAGGCCGGGTGCATGGCGCTCCAGCACGGCATCGAATTCCGCTCGGGAAGCATCGTCGCGCGGCAGCGGAGCGATTACCTGCTCGGGCAGCAGCCCGGCAAACAACGCGTGCATCCCTTCCTCGGGATCACACACGGCCATGGTGCCCAAAGTGTCGCCGTGATAGCCGCCGCGAAATGCGAGAAATTTCGTCCGGCCCCGTTCGCCCCGGTTCAGCCGCGCCTGCACCGCGATCTTCATCGCGACCTCGACGGCGACCGAGCCGGAATCGGTGAAAAACACCCGCTCCAGCCCATCCGGCATCAGTCCGGCAAGCCGCGTGGCGAGACGATAGGCCGGCTCATGCCCCAGGCCGCCGAACATCACATGCGGCATCGCTTCAAGCTGTTCGGCGACGGCTGCGCGGATATGCGGATGGTTGTAGCCGTGGCAGGCGGTCCACCAGGACGCGATGCCGTCGATCAGCACCCGTCCATCGGCCAGAAATATCCGGCTGCCCTCGGTGCGCACCACCGGCAGGGGCATCGGCGCGGTGTGCATCTGGGCATAGGGCAGCCAGACATGGTTCCAGCCGGTCGCGAGCCAGTCCGGGTCGGTCACGCGCGCCTGGTCATCCCGAGTTTTTCAAACAGAGCGTTATCGCGCGCGACCGCCGGGTTGCTCGTGGTCAGCAGCGTGTCGCCATAGAAAATCGAATTGGCGCCGGCGAGAAAACACAAAGCCTGCGCCTCGTCCGACAGGGCTTCCCGCCCCGCCGAAAGCCGCACGGTGGATTTCGGCATCGCGATCCGCGCCGCCGCGATGGTGCGCACGAACTCGATCGGGTCGATCGGCGCGCTGTCACCCAGTCTGGTGCCGCGCACCGCGACCAACGCGTTGATCGGCACGCTTTCCGGTTGCGGGTCGAGGTCCGCGAGGGTGGCGAGCAGCCCGGCCCGGTCATCAAGGTCTTCGCCCATGCCGATAATCCCGCCGCAACACACCGAAATCCCGGCGTCGCGCACGGCGGCCAGCGTATCCAGCCGGTCCTGATATATGCGGGTGGTGATGACCCGGCCGTAGAATTCGGGCGAGGTGTCGAGATTATGGTTGTAATAATCGAGCCCGGCCGATTTCAGCCGCGCGGCCTGATCGGGCCGCAGCATCCCCAGCGTGACGCAGGTTTCCATCCCCAGCGCCTTCACGCCTTCCACCATCGCGGCCACGCGGTCGAGATCGTGGTCCTTCGGCGAACGCCACGCCGCACCCATGCAGAAGCGCTGGGCGCCGGCATCGCGCGCCCGGCGCGCCGCGTCGAGCACAGGTTCGAGATCCATCAGTTTCGAGGCCGGAACCCCTGCGTCGTAACTGGCACTCTGCGGGCAATAGCCGCAATCCTCCGGGCAGCCGCCGGTCTTGATCGACAGCAGGGTGGAAATCTGCACCTCGGTCGGGTTGAAATGCGCGCGATGCACACTCTGCGCGCGAAAAATCAGTTCGGGCAACGGCAGCGCCATGGTCGCCGCAATCGCGGCTCGCGTCGGAGACTGCCGCGTCGCGGCATGGGGAACGGCGGGCGATGGATCGAGCGTGAGCGACATGGAAACCTCCGATTTGCCCCGTTGACCGATCCCGTTGATAACCCTCCGCGACGTTCACGTGAAGGGACGAAGGGAGCACTAAAATTCACTCGCTCGATCGATTCGCCGAGACAAAACTCGCCGCTCTCGATGGCGCCGCGCTGCGCCGGCGGCTGACGCCCACCGCCCGGCATCCGGGCGCGGTTCTCGATCGCGCGGGGCGGCGGCTGGTTTCCTTCTCCTGCAACGATTATCTCAATCTTTCGACCCATCCCACGATCATCGCGGCTTCCGTCGCGGCGACGCAGCGCTACGGCGCTGGTGCCGGCGCCTCGCGCCTCGTCACCGGCGACCATCCGCTCTACGATGCGCTTGAATCCCGCCTTGCCGCGTTGAAAGACACCGAAGACGCTGTGGTGTTCGGCTCGGGCTATCTCGCCAATACCGGCATCATTCCGGCGCTGACCGGCAAAACGGATGCAATCTTCGTCGATGAACTGGCCCATGCCTGCATCTGGGCCGGCGCGAAGCTCGCGGGTGCGGCGCTGTTCACCTTTCGCCACAACGATCTCGATCACCTGGCGTCCCTGCTCGCCGCCACACGGGGGCAGGCGCGCCACGCGCTGATCGTGACCGACGGGGTGTTCTCGATGGATGGCGATCTCGCCCCGATCGCCGGACTCGCCGCACTCGCCGACGCGCACGGCGCCTGGCTGATGACCGACGATGCCCACGGCATCGGCGTGCTCAATGCCGGGCACGGCTCGGCTTATGGCGAGGCGGTGCCGCTCCAGATGGGCACGCTGTCGAAGGCGGTCGGCGCCTATGGCGGCTATCTCTGCGCGTCGCGCGTGGTGTGCGACCTGATCCGCAATCGCGCGCGCAGCTTCGTCTACACCACCGGCCTGCCGCCCGGCGTGGTCGCGGCTTCGATCGCCTCGCTCGACCTGATCGCCAGCGAGCCCGATTATTGCGCGCAACCGTTGCGCAAGGCGCGGCTGTTTACCGAGGCGCTTGGCCTGCCCGCGGCACAAAGCCCGATCGTGCCGCTGATTCTCGGCGCGGCCGAAGCCGCACTAGCCGCCCAGGCGCAACTGGAAGCGCATGGTTTCCTGGTCGCGGCGATCCGCCCGCCGACCGTGCCCGAGGGCACGGCGCGCCTGCGCTTCACCTTCACCGCCGCCCATGAGGAGGCCGATATTTCGCGCCTCGCCGGCCTGGTCCGGCCGATGGTCGCGGTTCCGGCATGACCGTGTTTTTCGTCACCGCGACCGGCACCGAGATCGGCAAAACCCATATCGCCGCAAGCATGATCCGTGCCTGGCGCGCCTCGGGAATCGCCGCGCGTGCGGTAAAGCCTGTTGCCAGCGGTTACGATCCGGCGAAACCGGACGAGAGCGACGCCGCTGCTCTGCTTGCCGCGATGGGCGAGCCGGTCAGTAACGCGGCGGTCGCGCGCATCTGCCCCTGGCGCTTCGCGGCTCCGCTCTCGCCCGACATGGCGGCCATGCGCGAGGCAAGGGCGATCGATTTCGCCGGGTTGATCGCCTTCTGCCGCCGCGAAATCGCCCAGGCGAAGGCGCCTCTGCTCATCGAGGGGGTAGGCGGCGCGATGGTGCCGCTCGACGACCGGCATACCGTGCGCGACTGGATCGCCGAACTCGATATCCCGGCGATCGTCGTTGCCGGCGCCTATCTCGGCACGATCAGCCACACGCTCTGCACGGTCGAAGCCTTGCGCGCCCGTGCCATTCCGATCGCCGCCATCATCATCAACCCGATCGTACCCAGTTCAGTACCAGTCGAAGAGACGCGGGCCGCGATCGCGCGTCATCTTGCCGATTCGGTCATCCAAGTGGTCGTCTGCGGAGCAAAAAACTGGCTCGGCTGGGCGGTCAAGCCTGATGGAGATCGATCAGCGCCTGCCTGATCTTGCGGCCGCGCAGAACCTTGTCCTCGATATAGGCGGCATCGCCCCAGCGCACCGCGCGCGCCATCGCCTGCGCGTCCTCGGTGAAGCGGGCGAGCATTTCCAGCAGCGCCTCGCGGTTGTTGAGAAACACGTCGCGCCACATCACCGGGTCGGACGCGGCGATGCGGGTGAAATCGCGAAACCCCGAGGCGGCGAATTGCAGCACTTCCTGCCGCGTCTCGTCGGCGAGGTCGTCGGCGGTGCCGCAGATGGTGAAGGCGATCAGATGCGGCAGATGGCTGACGATCGCCACCACCCGGTCGTGATGCGCCGGGTCCATCACGCCGACCATCGCGCCGCAGCGTTCCCAGAGCGATTGTATCCGCGCGACCGCATCCGTGTCGGTACCCGGCGGCGGCGTCAGCAGGCACCAGCGGCCCTGGAACAATTCGACGAAACCGGCGTCGGGGCCGGAGAATTCGGTTCCCGCCATCGGATGGCCGGGGACAAAATGGACGCCTTCCGGCAGATGCGGACCGACATCGCGGATCACCGACTGCTTGGTCGAGCCGACATCGGTGACGATCGCGCCCGGCGCCAGATGTGGCCCGATCGCGGCCGCGAGTGCTGCATAGGCGCCGACCGGCGCGCAGAGCATGACGCAATCCGCACCCTCGACGGCGCGTGCCGGGTCGATCTCGCACAGATCGGCGATGCCGAGTTCGGCCACGCGGGCCAGCGTGGCTTCGGTGCGGGCATTCGCCACCACAAACCGCGCGATATCGCCCTGCGCGCGGGCGATGCGCGCAACCGATGAGCCGATCAGCCCGATGCCGATCAGGGCAAGGCGGTCGAAGATCGGTTCAGCCATGGTCGCGGACGAAACCGGCGAGCGCCTCGGCCACCGCGTCGCATTCCTCGTCGGTCCCGATGGTGATGCGCAGGCATTGCGGCAGGGCATAAGCGGCGACGTTGCGCACAATGATGCCCCGCGTTCGCAGATGCGCATCGGCCGCAGCCGCGCGCGTGGTGCTGCCGAGATCGGCCAGGATGAAATTGGTCTCGCTGGGATGAACCGTGATGCCGCATGCGCGCAGCCGTGCGGTCAGCGCCGCCCGTGCCCGGTTGTTATGGTCGCGACACCGCTCGATCCAGCCCGGTTCCCCGAGCGAGGCGATTCCGGCGGCGGCGGCGAGCGAACTGACATTGAACGGCATGCGCGTGCGGTTGAGCACGTCGATCACCGGCGCGGGCGCATAGGTCCAGCCGAGCCGTGCGCCGCCCAGCCCGAACATTTTCGAGAAGGTGCGGGTCATCACCACGTTGTCGCCGGCATCGACCAGCAACGCACCCGCGTCGTAGTCGGGGCGTTCGACATACTCGGCATAGGCGGCGTCGAGCACCAGCAGAACGTCCTCGGGCAATCCCGCGCGCAGCCGCGCGATTTCGGCGTGTGGAACCAGGGTTCCCGTCGGATTGTTCGGGTTGGCGAGGAATACCAGCCGCGTCGCCGGCGTCACCTGCGCAAGCATCGCGTCGATATCAGTGACAAGGTCGCGCTCGGCGGCCTTGCGCACGGTCATTCCCGCCAGCTTGGCGGCGATTTCGTAGATCAGGAACCCGTGCGCGCTCATCACCAGTTCGGTGCCCGATCCGCCATAAGATTGGATCAGCAACGTGATCAGTTCATCCGATCCGTTGCCACAGACGATCCGCGCCGGATCGAGCCCGAAGCGCACACCGATCGCCTCGCGCAGCGCGGCCGATCCGCCATCAGGATAGCGATGCGCCGAACATGCCGCTGCCCGGATCGCCTCGACGGCACCGGGCGGCGGACCGAACGCGCCTTCGTTGGAGGAGAGCTTGATCACCCGGTTGACGCCCTTGAGTGTCGATTCTCCGCCCACGTAAGGCGGCACCGAGAACACGGCGTCCCGCGCATGCGGGCCCGGATGACCGTGGGGTTTGAACTGTCCGGTCATCGCGTCGGTCCAGTCGCGCCGAAAGGGACGGCGTAGGAGCCAAGGATCACCGGGGTCGCCATAAAGCCTGCAATGGCGCTCAATCGCGGGTCGTCCCGCGCGACCAGCCCCTCGACATCGGCGAGAGCGTAGCCGACCTCCTGTTTCGCCGCCCGGCGCGGCAGGATCGAACCCACGTCGAATCCGGCAGACGTCAACTGGCCGGCAATGCGCGCGGTGCTCATATCGGGCGCGATCTCGATGCCGATCAGGCTGCGATCGGCACCGCTGGGATCAGGTGCCAGCGATGCCACCACATAGGCGCCAGCCTGCGGCACGCCTTCGGTGCGCCGCGCCCAGAACGGCAGCTTCGCCACGATCGCGAGACGCGGCACGCCGCCGTGCATCAGCCCGACCCACCATGCGGCCTGGTCATCGTCTTCGTCGGACGGCAGGGGCAGTACGGCCGCATGGGCGGCGCCGTTGGTCAGATCGGCGAGCGCCTGCGAGGGCGTGCGGTGCCGGCGCAGCGCGGTCAGCGGCCCGAAATGCTCGCGCGCGACCGCCGGCAATTCGGCCTGCCCGCCATCGGCCACGGCGATGGTCAGCCCGCCTTCGATCATCAGCGCGCCGGAGAACAGCTCCCGCCAGATGCGCAGAATGGTCTGCGGCGGCAGGGCGCCACGATGCCGCGCGAGCAGCCGGCGCAGCATGGCGGCTTCCCGCCCTGGGCGGATCGGCACGCCGGTCTTGCCGCCGTCGCGCGCCACGCGCTCGATGATGAGCGCGCGTTCCATCAGAAGATCGTGCAGCCGATCGTCGAGCGCGTCGATTTCGGCGCGCAGGGATGCGAGCGTTTCCGAAGCCGTGTCGTGCGGAGGGGACAGGGACGATGTGTCGGACATAAGAGACCAGTGTGATGAACGGAGCTTCCCTGATACAGGAGGCGCGGCGCACGGCAAGTCCCGGTTCTTGCCGGACGCCCCTGTTGCGCGCATATCGAGACCGCCATGGACCAGTCGCCATTTCCCGAGATCGCGCATCTTCACGAGACCTTCACCGAAGGCCTCGATCTCGATTGCGGCGCGCATCTGGCGCAAATCGATATCGCCTATCGCACCTACGGCACGCTGAATGCCGATCGCAGCAACGCGGTTCTGGTCTGTCATGCGCTGACCGGCGACCAGTATGTCGCCGAAACCCACCCTTTGACCGGCAAGCCGGCGTGGTGGGGCGCGATGGTCGGGGCGGGAAAGCCGGTCGATACCGATCGGTATTTCGTGATCTGCTCCAATGTGCTGGGCGGCTGCATGGGCTCGACCGGCCCGCGCAGCCGGTTCGATCAGAACGTGGGCGAGCCGTGGGGCACCTTATTTCCGCCGGTCACCATCCAGGACATGGTCCGCGCGCAGAAGAAGCTGATCGACCGGCTCGGCATTTCCCGGCTGTTCGCGGTGATCGGCGGCTCGATGGGCGGCATGCAGGCGCTGGCCTGGGCCTCGCTGTTTCCCGAAAGCGTGTTCGCCGCCGTGCCGGTCGCGACCGCCGCCCATCATTCGGCGCAGAACATCGCCTTTCACGAGGTCGGGCGGCAGGCGATCTTCGCCGACCCGGACTTTCATGGCGGGCGCTACTGGGCGCATGGTGTGATCCCAGCGCGCGGCCTCGCGGTCGCCCGGATGACCGCGCATATCACCTATCTCTCGGAGGCGGCGCTTACCCGCAAATTCGGCAGGCGCCTGCAAGGCGGCGATGTGCTCAGCCCGATCCTGTTCGGCGAACGCTTCGCGGTGGAAAGCTATCTCGAGCACCAGGGGTCGAGTTTCGTGCGCAGGTTCGACGCCAATTCCTATCTGTGCATAACCAGGGCGATGGATTTCTTCGATCTCGCGGCGGATCACGGCGGCTCGCTGGGTGCCGCGTTTCGCGGGTCGAAAACCCGGTTCCTGCTGGTATCGTTCAGCTCGGACTGGCTGTTCCCCACCGCCGAAAGCCGGACGATCGCGCGGGCGCTCAATCAGGCCGCCGCCAATGTCAGCTTCGTCGAGATCGTGAGCGACAAGGGGCACGACGCGTTCCTGCTCGACGAGCCGGATTTCCACCGCACCATCGCCGGGTTTCTCGGCGGTGCGGCCGAAGCGGCGGGGCTGGCATGAACGACGCGGCGCCCGTCCGTTTCGTCGCGAAGAACATGCGGGTCGATCTCGAGCTGATCGCAGGGATGATCGCACCCGGTTCCCGTGTACTCGATATCGGCTGCGGCGACGGCGCGCTGATCGACCATCTGTTCCGCACCCGCGAATGCGACGCGCGCGGTATCGAGATCGACATGGCCGAAGTGACCCGCGCCGTCGCACACGGCCTGCCGGTGATGCAGGGCGATGCCGACACCGATCTGACGCACTACCCGGACGATGCCTTTGATTATGTGGTATTATCCCGCACACTCCAGGCGGTCGGACGGCCCCGCGAGGTGCTGCGCCAAATGCTGCGGATCGGCACCAGGGCGATCGTCAGCTTCCCCAATTTCGGCCATTGGAGCCTGCGCTGGCAATTGCTCACCACCGGGCGGATGCCGATGACCAAAACCTGGGGCCGGATGTGGTACGAAACCCCGAACATCCATCCCTGCACCATCCGCGACTTCTTCAGCCTGTGCGACGAGGAGGGCTATCGGGTCGAAACCTGGCTCGCCGCCGACGATGCCGGCCGCCATGCGCCCTGGCGGCGTGCGCCGATGCTTGCCAACCTGTTCGGCGAGCAGGGGCTGTTTCTGCTCCGCCGCGATCACCGCGCGTTTCGGGCGTAACGCGCTTCCCGTTTCGCGCAAGCTTCGCTATCACCCGCGGCTCATCTTTCCCAATCGTCAGGACATCGAATGACACGGCCTCAGACAAGGCAGAAGCGCGGCCGAAAGATCGACGGTTGGATCGTTCTCGACAAGCCGCCGGGCATTACCAGCGCCCACGCGGTCGCCAAGATCAAGCGCCTGCTCGATGCGGCGAAGGTCGGCCATGGCGGCACGCTCGACCCTCTGGCGACTGGGGTTCTGCCGATCGCGCTGGGGGCGGCGACCAAAATGGTTCCCTACATCATGGACGGCACCAAGCTCTACCGCTTCACCCTGCGCTTCGGCGAGGCGCGCGATACCGATGACGCCGACGGAGCGGTGATCGCCACCAGCGACGCGCGGCCCGACGATGCGGCGATCCTGGCGGCGCTCACAGCGTTCCGGGGCGCCATCATGCAGGTGCCGCCGGCTTTCTCGGCGATCAAGGTGGAAGGCGAGCGGGCCTACGATCTTGCCCGTGCCGGTGCGCCACCCGATCTGCCGCCGCGCCCGGCACAGATCGATCGGTTCGACCTGATCGGCCGTCCCGATCCCGATCATGCAATTTTCGAGGTCGCGTCCGGCAAAGGTGTCTATATGCGCTCGCTGGCCCGCGATCTCGCGCGCGCAATCGGCACGGTTGGCCATATCGCGGCACTGCGCAGGCTTGCCGTGGGGCCGTTCACCGAGCAGGCGGCCACCACCCTGGACAAGCTCGCCGATTCCGGCCATAGCGCCGCGACGAACCCGGACCTCGTGCGTCCGGTCGAGACCGCGCTGGCCGACATCCCGGCGCTGGCCCTGACCGAAGCCGAGGCCGCCGCCCTTCGCAACGGCATGGCGCTGAGCCTTGTCGACCTGATGGGCCGGATTCCGGCTGCCGCCAATCCCGATGGAGGGTTGGTGCGCGGGCTGGCGGGTCGCCGCTTCGCTGTTCTGGGCCGTTTCGTTGACGGAATGCTCAGGCCGGAGCGCGTGCTTTAACCTTCATCACGCAGGAGTAAATGCGATGTCGATTACCGCGGAACGCCGCACGACACTGATCGGCGAGTATGCCAACACCCCCACCGATACCGGCAGCCCTGAGGTTCAGGTTGCCCTGCTTTCAGAGCGAATCAACAACCTCACCGAGCATCTCAAGACCCATGCGAAGGATTTTCATTCGCGCCGGGGTCTGCTCATGCTGGTCGGCCGTCGCCGCCGCCTGCTCGACTATGTCAAGAAGCAGGATGTGAAGCGCTACGAGGCTCTGATCGGCCGGCTCAATCTGCGTCGCTGATCGGCTCTGCTTGGCAGTTCTCCCGATCGTTACGCCGATCTAACCCTTGTGGCGCCGATTCTGCTTGATCGGCGCCACGGAATGGCCAAAATAGCGGGACGAAAGCGGCAGTCCCGCCGCTTTGAAGGAGTGACGATCAATCATGGCTATTGGTCCTGACATGCGATCCTACCGTGGCGCGAGCGTCGCGGCCGGCGCTGGAGTTCTGGACGAAGGCCTGCGCGCTTACATGCTGCGGGTCTATAACTGGATGGCATCGGGCCTGCTCCTGACCGCCATCATTTCCTATGCGATCTCCCACACCGGGGCGATCGATCTGTTCTACCCGCTGGTGACCACCGCCAGCGGCGCCGTGGTCCGCCAGCCCGGCATCCTCGCCTATATCACCATCTTCGCGCCGCTCGGCTTCATGCTGGTGATGAGTTTCGGGGTGAACAAGCTTTCGACCACCCAGGCGCAAGCTTTGTTCTGGGCGTTCTGCGCCACGATGGGCGCGAGCCTGACCAATATTTTCCTGGTCTATACCGGGCGCTCGATCCTCACCACGTTTTTCGTGACCGCCGCCACGTTCGGCGCGATGAGCCTGTACGGCTACACGACGAAAGCCAACCTCGCGAAGCTTGGCAGCTTTCTAATCATGGGCGTAATCGGCTTGCTGATTGCGATGGTGGTTAACATCTTCCTGCAATCCTCGGCCTTCCAGTTCGCCATCAGCGCGATCGGCGTGCTGATCTTCACCGGCCTTGCCGCCTACCAGACCCAGCAGATCAAGGCGGATTATCTCCAGTACGGCTACCGCTTCGGTGCCGATATCGCATCCAAACGCAGCGTCTATGACGCGCTGCAACTCTATCTGACCTTCATCAACCTGTTCATGTTCCTGCTTCAGTTCATGGGCAACCGCCGCAGTTGAACCGGCGCTGCTGACTGATGACCGGCCCTGATCGCGCGATCGGGGCCGGTTTGCGTTATGAGCCGATCGCCGTCTGAGCGATCAAGGCGTGCACCGCCTTCGCACCCGACGCCGTGAGCGCCGCTTCGGCGAGACCGATGCAGGAGGTCGCTTCGGTCGCGCGCACCGCACGCTTGACCCGCAGCACCGCCCCGCCATGCATGGAAAACTGCCGCAATCCGAGGCCGATGAGCAGCGGAACGGCTTCCGGGCGGCTCGCCAGCTCGCCGCAGATCGAGACTGATACGCCGGCATTCTCGCCGGCCGCGACGGTCATCGCGATAAGGCGAAGCACTGCCGGATTGAGCGGGTCGTAAAGGCCGGTCCGATCCGACAATGCTCGGTCGGCGGCCATGGCATACATAGTCAGATCGTTGGTGCCGATCGCGAAGAATGCGACGTGCCGTGCGAAGGCGGCTGCATTCAGCGCCGCGGCCGGGGTTTCGACCATGATGCCGATCGGCGGTGCCAAGGCGGGCAGGCGGGTTTGTCGCGTGCGCAACCGGCGCCAGACCCTGTCCACTTCGTGCCGGACCGTTTCGATTTCGGAAATCCGGCTGACCATGGGGACCAGGATGCGGACCGGGCCGAAAGCGGCGGCGCGCAAAACCGCCGCGATCTGGGTCTCCAGCAGTTTCGGATTCTGCAGGAGCAGGCGAATGCCGCGCAGACCAAGTGCGGGGTTCGCCTCCCGCGCCACGGAAATGGCATCGCTGGCGACCAGAGCCTCGGCTTCCTTGTCGGACCCCCAGTCGAGCAGGCGAATCGTCACCGGGTCGCCATCCATTGCCTCGATCGCTTCGCGATAGATGGTGTACTGGGTGTCCTCGTCGGGTACGGTTTCTCGATTCATGAACAGGAATTCGGTCCGCATCAACCCGATTCCCGTGGCTCCCGATTGCGCGACCATCGGCAGTTCGAAGGGAAGTTCCAGATTTGCCTGCAACTCAATCGGCACATGATCGAGCGTTTCCGAAGCCAGCCGGCGGAGCCGGACGAGCCCCCGCTGCGCCCGCGCGAAAGAGGTGCGCAGGCGTGCAGCCTCCGCCAGCCCGCGCTGCCCAGGATTGAGGATGATCGCGCCCGATTCGCCATCGAGAATCGCGGTCGAGCCCGGCCGTGCCGCCGCGAGTAGACCGGGAATGCCGAGGGCGGCGGGCACACCGATCGCCCGCAGCATGACCGCGGTATGGCTATCGGCCGAGCCTTCCTCGGTCGCGATGCCGGCAAAATGGGCCGGATCGATCAAGGCTGCATCGGACGGGCGCAACTGCTCGGCGACCAGAATACCGCCTTGCGGCAGGCCTGAAAAGCTGCGGAATGGAAGATGGGTCAGATTGCGCAGCAGCCTCCGGCCGATGTCGCGTACCTCCTCGGCCTGGCGCGCGGCGGCGGCCCCGTCATCGGCGCCCCGTCGCAGCGCCAGGAGCGTGCGGGCCTGATCTTCGGCGACCTCGATCACGGCAGTTGCTGCGGAGACCAGCCGGTCCTCGATCGCCGACTGGATCGCCCGCATCAGCCTCGACGAGCCGAGCATGTGCAGATGCGCTTCGATCAGCGGCGCGATTTCGGTCTGAGCCTCTTCGGGCAGGGTGGTGAGACGCGCCTTCAGCTTGCCGAGTTGCTTGCGTGCCTGCTTGGCGGCATCGTCGAACTGGCGCAACTCCGCCTGGATGTCGCTTGCCGCGATTTTCTGCCGCGGGTTCGGCAGCGCCGGCTCCTCGGCGAAGGTGATCGGTCCGATACCGATCCCCGGCATGATCGGCGTGCCGCCCAGCCTTGTCTGCCGGCGGGATTTCCGGGGTGGCGCGTCACCGCTTCTCATGGTCAGCCGGTTTCATGAAAACCCGCTTCGATCAGTTCCAGCACGGCGGCGAGCGCTTCCTTCGCATCCCAGCCGTCGGCCGAAATCTCGATCTCCGAGCCTGGACCTGCGCCGAGCATCATCAGCCCCATGATCGATTGCGCGGAGACCGACTGGCCGTCCCGCGACACTTCCACTGAAGCGCTGAATTTTTCCGCCAGCGTGACCAGTTTCGCCGCCGCCCGCGCATGCAGGCCACGCTTGTTGCGAATAATCGCCTGCTGGACCAGCCGGGTCGATGAGGTGCGGTTCTCGTCGCTCATCCGCACGCGCGACGCGGCGGCACGCTTTGCAGGACCTCGGACCCGCAGGCGATGTATTTCCGGCCGGCGGCTTCCGCGCATTGCACGGCCTCGGCCAGACCCTGGCTGCCCCTGATCTTGGCGAGTTTTATCAGCATCGGCAGGTTCACCCCGGCGATCACCTCGACATCCGGGCGGTTGAGCATCGACATGGCAAGATTGCACGGCGTGCCTCCGAACATGTCAGTCAGCACCACCACGCCGTCCCCGGTATCCACGTCGGCGACGCGCGCGGCGATCTCGCGCCTCTGGGTTTCGATATCGGCATCGGCCTCGACCGATACCGTGGCGACGTTGCGCTGCGGACCGACCACGTGTTCCATCGCATCGCGCAGCGCGACGCTGAGATTGCCGTGGCTAACCAGGACGAGCCCGATCATTTCAACGCTCCGGTCATCATGTAACTCCGTATTCCCCCGGATGGTCCGGGTATCGCCGATCGCGGGCCGGAACGATCCGCCCGCTGCCGGTCCGCCTGCTGCGGCGCTTCAACCTGTTTGACGCCGATGGCACGATGCTCGACCTGAACCGCCCCATGCCGGGGTCTCAACCGCGCGGCGAGCGCCTCGGCGATCGTCACCGAGCGGTGCCGTCCACCGGTGCAGCCGATCGCGATCGTCACGTATTTCTTGCCTTCCCGAACGAAGCGCGGCAGCAAGAACGCTATCAGGCCGCTCAACCGGCTGAGAAACTCCGAGTAGTCGGGATCGCTTTCGATATAAGCACGAACCGTCGCGTCGAGCCCTGTTTGCGGACGCAGATCCGGTATGTAATGCGGGTTACGCAGAAAGCGCGCGTCGAACACCAGATCCGCCTCGCGCGGAACGCCCGCGGGGAAAGCGAACGAGACCAAGGTGACCGAAAGGCCTGGCCCATGATCGCCGAATCGCTGTCCGATCAATTGGCGCAGCGATGCCAGCGGCAGTTCGGACGTATCGACGACCCAATCGGCGGCATCGCGCAATGGCCGGGTCAGCGCCTGCTCCGTCTCGATTCCCTCGCCGATCGTGCCCTGCAGCGCCAGCGGATGCCGCCGCCTGGTTTCGGTGAACCGGCGCTGCAGCACCTCCGGTGACGCGATGGCGAATACCAGTTCAGGTTGGGCGCGCCCGGATCGGCGCAGGCGATGCAGGGTTTCGATCACCTCGTCGGCCGAAAAATCGCGAGTTCTCGCGTCGATTCCGATAGCCAGAGGCTTATCCGAATCGATCAGCGTATCGACCAGCCTGAGCGGGGGATTGTCCACGGCCTCGTAGCCAAGATCTTCGAGCGCGCGCAGCACCGAGTTCTTGCCGGCTCCCGAAAGGCCGCTGACGATCACCAATCTCGGCCGTTGCGCTGTCATGCCGCGAATGCGCCGCAATGCTGCATGCGCCGGCCGCAGGCGGCGTCGAGCGCCCAATGGATGCGGACCGCCGCCGAGGCGGCACACGGATCGAGTGCGATGAGCGGCACGCCGAATTCCGCGTCGTTGCCGGGTGCGGGCAAGCGATCCTTGGCCGCGCCGAGCCTGACGACCAGCCTCAGTCGCGCCGAATCGCGGTGATCGGCGCGGAACAGGCCGATCCCGCGCAGTTCGATCATGCCGATGAGGGGGGGGACGCCCTTGATCCGGCCCGCTTCGAGTTCCAGTTGATCGTCGCCGACGAGGACGAAGCCCCGGTCGATGAGCCGCAGCAATAAATCCGACTTGCCGATCCCGGACGGACCGAGCAGCAACACCGCATCATCACCGAGAGTCGCGCAGGAACCGTGCAGGCGCATCGTATCCCGATTGTGGCAAGTTTCAGGCGGAAACAAAAGGGGGGGGATGACAGGAATGCATCCAATTCTTAAAAGTTTTGTAAATTAATAGGAAGTTACATCAATTTTTTTATCCAAATTCTTCGTTTCGTTCCACAACTGTAGGTAACTCTCTGAAACATGCCAAGTTCGTAACGTCGCCGCAACGCTCAGGCAAAGCCGTGTAGCGGAATCTTGCGCAGGCGTCGGCCGGGTGCCATGTCATCGACGAATCGAAACATCAGGAATCCAGAATGCCGGCTCGGCGCCGCGCGATCATCACTGCTCTTGTCGTCGCTCCCGCGATCCTGCGGCCGCAGCGCGGCTTCGCCATGCCGTCCAGCTTCGCCCCGCTGGTGCGCAGCGTCGCTCCGGCGATCGTCGGCATTTCGGTGACTCAGGTCGCCGGGGCACGAAAACCGTCCCCGCCGCATCTACCGCGGCGGAATGCCCAGCCGCAGGAATTTACCGGCGGTGGTGCGGTCAACAAGGCAGCCGGCTCCGGCTTCATCGTCACCGCATCCGGCATCATCGTGACCAATAATCACGTGGTGGGCGATGCGGCGCGCATCATCGTCACCCTGGATGACGGGCAGCGCCTGCCGGCGCGGATCATCGGCGCCGACCAACTGACCGATCTTGCCGTCGTCAAGATCGATGCCGGCCGGAACCTGCCCTTCGTGCGCTGGGGCAATTCCGCGCATATGGCGGTGGGCGACTGGATTCTCGCGGCCGGTAATCCGTTCGATCTCGGCACCTCGTTCACCGCCGGTATCATCTCCGCGCGCGGCCGCGAGATCGGCGATGGCCCGTTCGATCATTTCCTGCAACTCGACGCGCCGATCAATCCGGGCAATTCCGGCGGTCCGTCATTCGACATGAACGGCCACGTGATCGGGGTGAATACCGCCATCGTTTCCCCCTCGGGCGGATCGGTCGGAATTGGCTTCGCGGTTCCCTCCAATATGGCGCGGCGAATCATCGCGGCCCTGATCGCCCATGGCAGCATTCCACGCGGCTGGCTCGGCGTGTCGGTCGCGGATCTGCCTTCCGGCGCGGCCGGGGTGGAACTGACCGGAATCGAATCCGATGGACCTGCCGCGCGGGCCGGTCTTGAGCCGGGCGATGTCATCCTCGCGATCAACCGCCTGCCGGTGAACGATGCCAGTGCACTGATCCGTGCGGTTGCTTCGGTGCCGCCGGGCAGCATCGAGCATTTACGCATAAATAGGAATGGCCGGATCTTCGGCCTTTCCGTAGTTGTCGGCCGCAGGCCGGCGGAGTTAGGGAGCGACTGATGCGAATACTGGTTGTGGAAGACGACAAGGATGTCGCCGGTTTCGTGGTGAAGGGACTGCGCGAGGCCGGTCACACGGTGGAACATGCCGATAACGGCCGTGACGGGCTGTTCATGGCGGCATCCGAGAATTTCGACGCGATTATCCTCGATCGCATGCTGCCGGGCGGGATCGACGGGCTGCGCCTGCTGGAAACCCTGCGCGCCCAGGATAATGCGACGCCCGTGCTGTTTCTCTCGGCACTCGGCCAGGTGGATGATCGGGTCAAAGGGCTGAAAGCGGGCGGCGATGACTACCTGACCAAGCCATTCGCCTTCGCCGAACTGCTCGCCAGGGTGGAAGCCATGGCGCGGCGCGGCAAAGGCGAGGGGCCGACGACGCGGCTCGCGGTCGGCGATCTGGAGATGGATTTGCTGTCGCGCGGCGTGAAACGGGGCGGTCAGAAGGTAGATTTGCAGCCGCGTGAATTCCGCCTTCTTGAATATCTGATGCGCCATGCCGGCCAGGTGGTGACGCGCACCATGCTGCTCGAAGGCGTGTGGGACTACCATTTCGATCCGCAAACCAACGTGATCGACGTTCATGTCTCGCGATTGCGTCAGAAGATCGACAAGCCGTTCGATGCGCCGCTGCTGCATACGGTCCGCAATGCCGGATACATGCTCAGGGTCGAGGAGCCGTAACGTGCAATGAGATTTCGTCGATCACGCCGCTATCGGGATCTTACCCGGAAGGCGGCGCGGTGAGCGAGGCCGTACCCGAAGCCGATCCGAAGCCGCCGGTGCGGATACGCAAGCGCAGGCGATTCCTACGCTCGGCCGGCGTTCGCTTTGCCGTGCTCTACGCGTTGGTGTTCGGCATTTCGACCATCGTGCTCGCGGCCTCCTTGCGGTATTCGACCGTCGGTTTGCTCGACCGGCAGACCCATGAGGCGATCCGGGTCGATGCGCGGGGCCTCGCCACGCATTTTACCGAAGGAGGCTTGCCCGCGCTTGTGCTGACCCTGCGCAACCGGATCGACGAAAACCTGAACGACAACGCGATCTATCTGCTGGTTGATCCGCTGGGCAATAGAATCGCCGGCAATCTGACCCGTTGGCCCCAGGGTATCGATGCGCCCCATGCCTGGTACACGATGCCGGTGGAGCGGGCGGGCCTGCGTTCGCACGCGTTGCTGCGCTACTACGAACTGCCCGGCGGATTTCAGTTGCTGGTCGGAAGGGATGTCAGCACGCGGTCCCAACTGCGTCACATTTTGCGCGACGGGCTCCTCTGGGCACTCGCCGCGATGCTGCTGCTCGGCGTTCTCGGCGCACTGGTCATTCGCGGGCTGTTCAAACGCTCGCTTGCCGATATTTCCGCGACCACGCGGGCGATCGCGCGTGGCGATCTGACCCAGCGCGTGCGGCGGTCCGGCAGCGGCGACGAGTTCGACGAACTCGCCGAGACGATCAACGATATGCTCGATCGCATCTCCCGGCTGATGGACGGGGTCCGCCAGGTTTCCAACGCGATCGCGCACGATCTGCGCACCCCGATCACGCGGGCGCGGGCGCGCCTGGAAGATGCCGCAGCGCATGCCCGCACGACCGAGGAATTGCGCGGCGCTGTCGACCGCGCAACCGACGATCTCGACGGGGTCGTCAAGGTGTTCCAGGCCTTGCTGCGGATCGCCGAGATCGAGGCGGGTTCCCGGCGCTCGGCTTTCGCGGATATCGATCTCGCACCTGTGCTCGACGATCTCGCCGAGTTTTTCGAAGCCGCGGCCGAGGAGCGCGGTATCGGGCTGGACATCGCCTGGCCGCGCGAGCTGCCGATGGTGGGCGACCGGGACATGATCCAGCAGGCGATCGCCAACCTGCTCGAAAATGCGCTGAAATTCTCACCGGCCGGATGCCGGGTATCGATCTCGGCCCGGATGGATGCCACCCATATCGAAATTCACATCGCCGACCAGGGCGCGGGTATTCCCGAGACCGATCGTCCGCGCGCGACCGAGCGGTTCTATCGGGCGGAAAGCGCGCGCTCGACGCCCGGCTCGGGTCTCGGCCTTGCCCTGGTATCGGCGATCGCCAATCTTCATGGCGGTATCTTGCGGCTCGACGATAACCGGCCGGGTCTGCGCGCGGTTCTGGTGCTGCCGCGCCGCGCGCCCAATCCCGACTCGACACTGAGGATCAAGCTCTGGACCCAAAACCTGAAAAAAGACGCCCTGACACCGACCGATAACAGCTAGCCCGCATTTCTCACGCGGACTTTTTCGTTCCGGCTTTGATGAATTTGGGTTCCAGGATTTTTGGGATCATCGTGGCGGGCGTCGTTATGCCGAATTCTGGACAAGCGGACCTCCCGCCGCGTGATGCGGCGTTGGCGGAAGGGGATGGCGGCTTGCGGTGTCTGGTTCGTATCAGGCGGCGCCAATGAGCAAGGCGTGGGCGAAGGCGGTAAGGTTCCAACGGGGTAACCGCTGGAATAACGCCGGAGGGGATCCCGAATTCGTATTGCCAGGGGCAGGCCGAGGCCATGGCTTCGGGGCATCCGGGATGGAGATGACGCGAGTCGGAGAACGTCACCGGGATTAAACACCTAACCACAATCAGGGAAGACTCTAAATTCATCATCACACTCTACCTAAGAGCGCTGACAATCGCCGCTGTCAGATCCGCCATTTTTCCCGTCCCGCCAAGATCGGGCGTGCGCGGCGCCGAAGGATCGGCAAGTGCCGCCTCTACCGCACGCAGCACCAGAGCGGCACCGTCGGCTTCGCCCAGATGCTCCAGCATCATCGAGGCGGCCCAGATCGCTCCGATCGGGTTGGCGATTCCCTGCCCCGCGATGTCAGGGGCCGAGCCATGCACCGGCTCGAACATTGAGGGATATTTTCGCTCCGGGTTGAGATTGGCCGAGGGGGCGACGGCAATCGTCCCAGTCACGCCCGGCCCGAGATCGGACAGGATGTCGCCGAACAGGTTGGAGCCCACAACCACGTCGAACCGCTCGGGCGACATCACGAACCGCGCGGCGAGAATGTCGATGTGATACTGATCGATCCTGACATCGGGATAATCCGCCGCAACGGCGGCGAACCGCTCGTCCCAATAGGGCATCGTATGGAAAATGCCGTTGGATTTGGTCGCCGAGGTCACATGATTCCGGTCGAGCCTTCGCGCCAGTTCGAACGCATAGCGAAGAATCCGGTCGGTCCCGGTGCGGGTGAAAATGCTGGTCTGCTCGACGAACTCCCGATCGGTGCCGGCGAACATCCGTCCGCCGATCTGCGAATACTCGCCCTCGACGTTTTCACGCACCACCCAGAAATCGATATCGCCGGGTTTCTTGCCCGCGAGCGGGCAGCGCACACCGGGCAGCAAGCGGACCGGGCGGAGATTGACATACTGGTCGAACTCGCGCCGGATCGGGATCAGCAATCCCCAGAGCGAAACATGATCGGGCACGCCAGGATAACCCACGGCGCCGAGAAAAATCGCATCAAAATCGGCTAATTGCACGATGCCGTCTTCCGGCATCATGCGGCCTGTCGCCTTGAAGGTTTCGCAGCTCCAGTCGAACTGCACATAGTCCAGCGAGAAACCGCAAAGTGTGGCGGCGCGGTCGAGCACCGACAGCGCCGCCGGGATCACCTCGCGGCCGATCCCGTCGCCGGGGATGACCGCGATGTGGTATTTTTTGCCCATCAAAACTCCTCATCCGCGACATACGACCCGATCTTTTGAACGAGGTCGGGGTCGCGCCGTTCCAGCACGATGCCGTAGATGATCGATAGCACGAGTACGCCAAGCGCAATCCACGGGAACAAATTGTAAGGCGCAGGCTGGCCGGGTTGCACCAGGCCCCAGAGCGGGAACAGCATCAGGATGGTGCCGACCACCGGAATGACGGCGTGTTTGAACGCATTGAACTCCACGCGATGATATTTGAGCATATAGACTGGCAATGCGAGGTTGGTGATCAGATAGGTCACGATAACGGGAATCGTCCCCAGCGACCCGGTTTCGCCGAACAGATCGACCGGCTTGATGTTCCAGCCGAACACGATGACGATCGCGAAGGCGATCAGCACGAAGCTCCACATCGCGACGAAGGGTGTGCGGTGCTGCGGATGGATCTTGCCGAAGAAGCGCGGCAGCAGCCCTTCGCGCCCCGAATTGAACAGAATTCGCGCCTGGCTGTTGGTCAAGCCGAGCAGCGAGGAGAAAATGCTGGTCAGTCCAGCGAGATAGGCGATGATCAGCAAGCCGGCGGCGGATGCCTTGAACGCATCGACGAAGGGGATATCGGATTTGCCGATGGCGGTCGCGTTGTTGTGAAAGGCGATTTCCGTCGCATAGGCGAGAAACATATACAGAATGCCGATCGACAGCGTGCCGATGATCAGCGCGCGCGGGATGTTGCGCCGCGCGTCGCGGGTTTCCTCGGCCAGGGTCGCCGAGTTCTCCCAGCCGATGAACAGATAGATCGCGATGGGAAAGCCGAGCCCGATGCCTTTCAGCCCGCCCGACAGATTATGCCATTCGAAGGGTGCCAGTGTGATGCTGCCGCGATTGACTACCAGCATGATGATCGCGCCGACGATCAGGAGGACAAGTTCGAAATAGAAGAACACCGCCGCCCAGGTGGTGGATAGTGCGACACCGCGCGAGACCAGAAACCCGACGATGCCGGTCGCGATCAGGCTGAGTAATTGCCAGGGGATGTCGATGCCGAGGAACAGTTTCAGCGTGTCGTGCGCCCAGCCGCCCGAAATCACCACGACCGAGGAGGCCGCGACCAGATAGCCGAACACCACGAACACCGAGGCGGCGGCACCGGCGACCGGGCCGAACGCCATGCCGATGAACGTCACGAACGAGCCGGTGGATGGCCGGTATTTCGAGAACTCGGCGAGGGTATTGGTGAGAAACAGGATCACCACCATCGCGACCAATATGGTCAGTGGCGCGGCAACCCCGGCACCGGTCACGATCAGGCCAAAGCCGAAGAAGAAGCTCATCGCCGGCGCGATATTCGCGAGCGTCGATGCGACGATCTGCGGCAGGCCGAGCGCATCGCGCTTGAGCCTTCCGTGCGGAACGATTGCAGTCATGAATGCCCCCTCGTTGTTTTGTTTCGCAAGCCTAATCCATGGCAATGGGTAATACCAGCGTAACGTAGCCTTGGCTCGTTCCGCTGCACGCCGCGAATGCGGCGCGCGCCTAGTGGCGCGAAAGCCAAGCGCGCGGATGCGCGCCCCTCCGTTGTGTTTCCATCGATCCTTCGGATCGCCGGAACCTTGCGCAACTCCGCCCGGCGTCCGAGGGCATCATTTAATAACCAACTCTTTCGGCCAGCGCCGGTGCAGCCATAGCCATTCGCCCGGCCGGGCGCGGACCCAGCGCTCGATCGTCCGGTTCATCCAGATGGTCGTCGCTTTGACGTCTTCGGTCTTGTCCTCGGTCTTTTGTGCAAATTCCAGGGGCTCGCAGACGATGCGCAACCGTGCCGGGCCCAGCCGTTCGACGTGGACCGGCAGGATGGGACAGCGAAATTTCCGCGCGAACACCGCAAGCGCCGGCGTTGTCATCGCGGGGGTGCCGAAGAACGGCGCCTCGATTCCGTCGTTCAGCTTCTGATCGACCAACATGCACAACACCCCGCCATGGGTCAGGTGTGCATAAGACGCGCGCGCACCCGAAGCACCCTTGGGAAACATGGCGACTTTCTGGCCCATCGCTGCCTTGCGCAGACCAAGAATCGTCTCGTCCACCGCCTTGTTCGCGGCGGCGCGATAGAAGAAGGCGAGGGTAACGCCGAGCCGGTAGAATGCCAGCGGGATGATCTCCCAGTTGCCGAAATGTCCGGTCAGGATGATGCCCGGTCCGCCGCGTGCCGCAAAGGCCCGGACGTGCTCCGCCCCGACCACTTCGTAGCCGGGCCCGCTCGCGGTTTCGCGCAAATTGGCGAGATGCGGAAACTCGGCGGCGTTGCGTGCGAGATTCTCCCATACGTCGCGGATGATTTTCCGGCGTGCGGCGGCGTCGAGTTCCGGCATGACCCGGCGCAGGTTGGCATTGGCAACGCGCGTGGTCGGAATCAGCGGGCCGATCGACCGCCCGATCGCGCCGCCCAGATCGCTGGCGCGCCGTGGATCGAGCCTCCGAAACACCGCGAGAAAGCCGCGGACCATGGCGTATTCGATCCGGTGCAAAAACGTCATGGCAGAAGGCGCTCCAGGGTTGCTGGATCGTCGAAAACGAGATCCACGGTGACGACGGCACACCGCTCCAGGATTTTGGCCGGCAGTTTCACCGCGTCCTTTTCGGTGGTGGCGAGAACGGCACGATGCCGTTCGGCGAGGGCTGCGAGTCGTGCGCAATCACCGGGCCGATAGAGATGATGATCCGGGAATCCGACGGTTTCGACAAGTTCCGCGCCGAGTTCGCGCAGGGTGCTGAAGAATTTGGCAGGTCGTCCGATGCCGGCGAAGCCGATCACCCGGACGTCCTTCAGGGGCATCGAACACGAGCCTTGCAGAGCGGCGGTCAGTACCGGCAGCGTTGCCGGCAGAGCGGCACGCGCACCCGTCTGATCCGGCCCGATCAGTACGGCGCACGCGCAGCGCGCGGCAGCGAATGCGACCGGTTCGCGCAGCGGCCCGGCCGGCAAACACCGTCCATTGCCGAATCCGGTGCCGCCGTCGATCGTTAGGAGAGAAATGGTTTTAGCAAGGTCAGGGTTTTGCAATCCATCGTCCATCACGATCGCCAAGGCGCCGGAAGCTACGGCGAGAAGCGCACCGGCGGCGCGGTTCCGCGCGACCACGGTAGGTGCCGATGCGGCGAGCAGCAGCGCTTCGTCGCCGACCGCGTGCGCATTATGCAGGGCCGGATCGACCAGAACCGGGCCGCGCAATGTTCCGCCGTGGCCCCGGGTCAGCGCGAACGGCGCAGCACCGCGCGCGTCATAACGGGCCAGAATATGCCGTGTCAGGACGGTTTTCCCTGCGCCGCCGACGCCGGCATTACCGACGCAAATGACCGGCACGCCACAATCATATTGCGGTCGTGCCAGCCGCCGGGCGGTCATTGCTTCGGTCACGGCACCGAGCGGCGCGAGCAGGCACGCGGCGAATCCGTCATGCTGCCAGAACGCGGGGGCGCGGATCATGCGATTGCGTCCAGAATTTGTGCCGTAAGCCGTGCGGGCAGATCGGCGAAGCCCTGACAGGCACGGCGCCCGGCTTCGCCGATCATGGCGGCGCGAGCGGGATCGGCGAGCAACGAGTCGAATGCCTGGGTCAGTTCCGTGCCATCCGTTATATCGATCAGCCCGCCAGCCGCGCGGAGGATCGCAGCGGCTTCGGCGAAATTGGCGAGGTGCGGCCCGGCGATCGCGGCGCAGCCGAGCTGTGCGGCCTCGATCATGTTATGGCCGCCGACCGGCACCAGCGAGCCGCCGATGAAGGCGATCGGGCAAAATCCGTAGAACAGCCCCAGCTCGCCCAACGTGTCGGCGAGGTAGATGCCGCCGGGCACCGGCATCTCGCCTCGGCTGCGCCGCGCGGTCGGCAGGCCGGCGGTGAGCGCGGCGATCGCTTCGGCCCGTTCGGGGTGGCGCGGCACGATGATTGTGGTGAGGTTCGCATGACCGGCGAGTAAGGCGCGATGGGCTGCGACCATCGGCGCATCCTCGCCCGCGTGGGTGCTTGCCGCCAGAATTCGCGGTCCCGGACAAGCGGCTTCCAAAGCCGTGCGCGCAGCCGAATCGTCCGGCAGGAGCGGGGCCGCAAATTTCAGGTTCCCTGGCGCTTCGACGCGATCAATGCCAAGCCCGCGCAGTGCCGCCGCGTCCGCCTCGGATTGCGCGGCGATGAACCCGAAACCATCGAACAGCGCGCGCGCGGTGGCGGGAAACCGCGCCCAGCGCTTAGCGCTTCGGGCGGAGAGCCGAGCGTTGACCAGAAACCGCGGCACGTGCCGCGCATCCAGGCCGCGCAATAGATTTGGCCAGATCTCGGATTCGACGAACACCGCCGTGTCCGGCCGCCAATGATCGAGAAACCGCTCTGCATAGCGCGGTGCATCGAGCGGCACGAATTGATGGATGGCGCGGGCGCGCCGGGCAGCCAGCCCGGCCGAGGTGATCGTGCCGGTGGTGAGCAGCACGGCCGCGTGATTCGCCAGTATGTCGATCAGTGTGAGCGCGGACATGGTCTCGCCCATACTCGCTGCATGGATCCAGATCAGCCGTCCCCCCGGTCGCGTGATGCTTGCGATACCGTAGCGTTCCGGCAGGCGGGTGGCGATTTCCTTGCCGCGTTTTGCCCGGCGGCTAAGCCAGAACGGCAGCAGCGGCGCGGTAAGTGCCGTTACTCCGCGATAAATCGAAAGACTCAGCGGCACAGGACCGACGCCCTCGCGAGATTGGCGGTCATCCCGGCCTCGATCATTGCGAGCGACGCCTCCCAGTCCCGCCGCGGCACCAGAATCGGGCCGCTTGCGATGAGTGCGCCGCGCCCGAAGGGCAGGGGAATCCGCATCGCATCCCAGCTCTCGAGGGTGAGTGCACGCGACGTCGCGGCGGCGGCGCAGAATACCGGAGCACCGGTCAGGGCGGCGAGTTGTGCGACGCCCGGAGCGGCGCGGCGGCGCGGCCCGCGCGGTCCGTCCGGCGTCAGCCCCACGGGATGGCCCGCTTCGAACAGGCGCGCGAGTTCGCGCAGGCCGGAGGCCCCGCCGCGCGAGGTCGAGCCGGAAATGGTCTCGATGCCGAAATGGCGCATCGCGCGGGCGATCAACCGCCCGTCGCGATGCCGGCTGGCCAGCACATACCCTTTCGGTCCGGCGCCGATCCGTTCCGCCTCGCGCCACAGAATCGGCATTGAGGGCAGGCATTCGTGCCAGAACACGATGATGCACGGCGTACCGGCCTTCAGGGCGCCGAGCAGGGCGTCCGCATCGATGGTCCAGCGCGTCGTGGCCATGGCGCCGTGCAGATAGAGCCCGGCCAGATCGCCCAGGGGTTGCTGGACCCAGACCGATTTGAGGGGCGCCTTGAGCGTATCGCGGATCATCGGTGCGGCGGTAGCATCTGCCGAAGCGCGCGTCATCCGCCGACCGCCGCAAGGGTCGGCGCGGGCCGCATCCCCGCGAGCAGCGCCGCGAGCGCGCGAAACAGCGGATCGCGCGGGTCGGATGCGCGCCAGACCAGCGCGATGGTGCGCCCGGCCGAGGCATCTCCGAGATCCTGACAGACCACGAGATCGCTGAGTTCCGGCCGGGCCGCCACGGCAAGCGCGGGCAGCAGCGAATAACCCTCCCCGGCAGCGATCATCTGCCACAGCGTCTCCAGGCTGGTCGCATGACGGGTCACCGGCTTGGCGTTGCACAGGCTCAGCGCCTGATCGCGCAGGCAATGCCCGTCTTCCAGCAACAGCAAATCATCCGCCGGCAGATCGTCGAGGGTGAGACGCCGCAACCCGGCCAGCGCGTGGCCGGGCGGAGTCGCCAGCAGGAACGGCTCGAAAAACAGCGGCGCGGCGGTCAGTCCGGCGCGCGACACCGGCATGGCGAGGAGCAAAAGATCGAGCGCGCCTTCGATCAGCCGCTCGATCAGCCGCGCGGTGCGTGCCTCGGTGAGGCGGAGCGACAACTCGGGCCGCTCGGCGCGCAGCAGGCGCAGCAGTCCCGGCAGATAATACGGCCCGAGCGTCTCGATCGCGCCCAGGGAGACCTGTCCGGTCATCCCGGTGGGCTGGCCGTGCGACAAGGCGAGCAGATGCCGTGCCTCGGCGAGAACGCGCTCGGCCTGGACGAGAAGTGCTGCGCCTGCTGCGGTGGGTGCGACCCGGCGTTTGGTGCGCTCGAACAGCGTGACGCCGAGAATCGCTTCGAGCTTGCGGATCTGTTCCGAAAGCGCCGGCTGCGACACGCCGCAGCGCTCCGCCGCGCGGCCGAAATGACGGAGTTCGGCCACCGCCTGGGCATATTCCAGATCGCGGAGCGACAGGCCGGCGAGCAGGCGCGGCGACGCGGGGTAAAAACTGTCCATTGCGCTTTATAATCGATATTACCAATCAGAGAAATATAGAAAATCGACTTCCCCTATGACTTCAGAGGACTATAACCACTGCGACTCCACGAACAGAGCAATCAACCCAGCCCCGATCGGAGAGACAGATGGACGGAGATAATGTCGCCAACGCCGGTACGTGCCCGGTAGTGCATGGGATTTCCACCCTTAGCGGTTTTCGGGGACGGTCGAACCGGGACTGGTGGCCGAACCAGCTGAACCTCGCCATGCTTCACCAGCATTCCTCCCTGTCCAATCCCATGGACAAGGAGTTCGACTACGCCAGGGAGTTCGGCAAACTCGACCTTGAGGCGCTGAAGCAGGACCTTTTCGCGCTGATGACGGATTCGCAGGACTGGTGGCCGGCCGATTTCGGGCATTACGGTCCGCTCCTGATCCGAATGGCATGGCATAGCGCGGGCACCTATCGCATCGGCGACGGCCGTGGCGGCGCCGGTTCCGGAATGCAGCGCTTCGCGTCGATCAACAGTTGGCCCGACAACGTCAATCTCGACAAGGCGCGCCGGCTGCTCTGGCCGGTCAAGCAGAAATACGGCGACCGAATTTCCTGGGCCGACCTCATGATCCTGGCCGGCAACTGCGCCCTGGAATCGATGGGCTTCAAGACCTTCGGTTTCGCGGGTGGCCGCGCGGATGTCTGGGAGCCGGGAGACGAGACCTACTGGGGCGCGGAAGACACCTGGCTTGGCGACAAGCGCTACAGCGGTGACCGGAACCTCGAAGAACCGCTCGCCGCCGTGCAGATGGGCCTGATCTACGTGAATCCCGAAGGCCCGAATGGCACGCCGGACCCGCTCGCGGCGGCGCGCGACATCCGCGAGACGTTCGCGCGCATGGCGATGAACGACGAAGAGACCGTGGCGCTGATCGCTGGCGGCCATACCTTCGGCAAGACCCATGGCGCGGGTGACGCGACACTGGTCGGACCGGCTCCCGAGGCCGCCGGCCTCGAAGAGCAGGGCCTGGGATGGAAGAGCGGATTCGGCTCCGGCAAAGGGAGCGACGCCATCGGCAGCGGCCTGGAAGTCATCTGGACCAGGACGCCGACGACATGGGACAACAATTTTTTCGAGACCCTGTTCGGCTATGAATGGGAGCTGACCAGGAGCCCGGCCGGCGCCCATCAATGGCAGGCGAAGGACGGCGCGGGTGCCGGCACGGTGCCCGATCCGTACGACCCGTCGAAGCGCCGCGCGCCGACCATGCTGACCACCGATCTCTCCTTGCGCGTCGATCCGGTCTACGAAAAGATTTCACGGCGCTTCTACGAGAACCCGGACCAGTTCGCCGATGCTTTCGCCCGGGCGTGGTTCAAGCTGACGCATCGCGACATGGGCCCGCGCTCGCGCTATCTCGGCCCGCTGGTCCCGGCGGAAGATCTGATCTGGCAGGATCCCGTCCCCAAGGTCGATCATCCTCTGATCGACGCGCAGGATATCCGCAGCCTCAAGACCAAACTTCTCGCATCGGGCCTGTCGGTCTCCGAACTGGTGGCGACCGCCTGGGCCTCGGCGGCCAGCTTCCGCGGCTCCGACAAGCGTGGCGGGGCGAACGGCGCACGCATACGGCTTGCGCCGCAGAAGGACTGGGACGTCAACCAGCCCACCCGGCTGGCGAAGGTGCTCGGCATCCTTGACGGTATCCGCACGGCGTTCGACGCCGCTCAGCCGGGCGGCAAGAAAGTGTCGCTCGCCGACCTGATCGTCCTCGGCGGTTGCGCCGCGGTCGAACAGGCCGCGAAGGACGCCGGGCAGGAAATCGAGGTTCCATTCACGCCGGGCCGCACCGACGCGACGCAGGAGCAGACCGATGTCGACTCCTTCGCCGTGCTCGAACCGGCCGCGGACGGGTTCCGCAACTACCTGAAGCCCGGATTGGCGGTGTCGGCGGAGGAGCTTCTGGTCGACCGGGCGCAACTCCTGACGCTGACCGCGCCCGAGATGACGGTTCTGGTCGGCGGAATGCGCGTGCTGGATGCGAATGCCGGCGATTCCCGGCACGGCGTCTTCACCAGGCGGCCGGGGGTTCTCACCACCGACTTCTTCGTGAACCTGCTCGACATGAGAACGGTCTGGAAGCCGGCCTCGGAAGCCGGGGATGTGTTCGAGGGCCGCGATCGTGCGACCGGGGAATTGAAATGGATCGGCAGCCGGGTCGACCTCGTCTTCGGGTCGAACTCCCAGCTCCGCGCGCTTGCCGAAGTCCATGGGTGCGATGCCTCGCAACAGAAGTTCGTGCGCGACTTCGTTGCGGCGTGGAGCAAGGTGATGAACCTCGATCGGTTCGACCTCGCCTGAGTCCGGCGAGTGGAGATGCGGGCGTTGCCGGGGGTCCGGGAACGCCCGCTTTCGTTGTGGCAGCGTGGCTTGAAGCCGGGCGGCAAAAGCCCCATTCCTGAATAAGAGCAAGGCGATGGGGGTGCGGATCATGAGACGCTGGAGCAGCAGGCGCAAGGACGCGGTCAGTACCTTGACCAGCGAGTTCGATCGGTTCCAGGACGATTTCGACCAATTGCGCACCAAGCTCGTGCGGCTAGCTGGTGATACGGTCAAGGAATTCAGCGATTCTCCGCAGAAATTCGCCGACTTGAAGGACGTGATCGAAGGCCGACTCGCGGTGATCGAGGATGAGATCGGCGATCTCGGCAGGCAGTTGCGCATCAAGGGCGGCGAGGCAGCAGGCCGGGTCGAAAAGCGGGTGCAGGAGCGGCCATTCGCCAGCCTCGCCATCGCCTTCGGTGTCGGCCTTTTCGCGGCGCAGCTATTGCGTCGCCGCCGCTCGTCGTGAACGGCGCCCTATCTTCCACTCACTGGGCGGCTTGAAGCATGATGCGCGTGCTTTTCAACCTGCTCGACGGGATCACCCTGCGTTACCTGAAACGGCGCGCCGCCCTCACCCTGATCGGCTTGGTGATGGGATCGATCGGGCTGGGTTTCCTGATCGCCACCATCTATCAGGCGGCCGCGCTCGGTGTGGGCGATCTCTATGCTGCGCTGATCTGCGGGGGCATCTTCGTTATTTTCGCGCTAGGGTTGTTTGCCATCGCGAACCGGCAATGGCGGCGCCGGCCGCGCCCGCTGCTTGCCCGTGCGCGCTATGGCGCGGCAACCGAATTGCTGACCATGGCGCAGACGCTGATTCGCGAGGACCCCACCAAAGCAGTGATCGCGGCCTTGATCCTCGGCGCGATGACCGAACATCTGCAGAAACGATCCGCCGCCAAGCGCGCCCAGACGCGCGAATAAGAACAAATTGATCGTCATAGTTGCATGCACGGCATTGGCGTTTGGGATCGAGTGGCGTAAGACACGGCTCTCCTGACTGTCTCGATTTTTCAACGGAGAATGCCGCATGCTGCGGCCTTCGGCGCCGGTTCGACAAGCGCTCGCGCGGCTGACCCTGCCGGTCATGCTGCTGATTTCCCTTGCCCTGGTCCTGGCCGGGCGAGCCGATCGACATTTGGGTGCGGTTCTGCGCACCGGGCTCGACGACGCGCTTGCTCCACTCTATCGCGCCGCGGCAGCGCCGGCTTCGGCGGTCGCGCAGGATCGCGGGGCGATCGGCGCTTGGTTTCGCCTGCACGCCGATAATCTGCGCCTGACCCGGCAAAACCGTGAATTGCGGCGCTGGCGGGCGGTGGCGCTGGCGCTTGCCGCGCAGAACGAAGCGCTGAAATCGCAGCTTCATTTTGTCCCCACGCCGACGCCGAATTTTTTCTCGGCACGGGTCATCGCCGATCTCGGCGGACTTTACGCACGATCCGTCCTGGTCACGATCCCGCGGAATGCGTGGCGGATCGTCAACGCCATCGCCATGGACGGGCGCGGCGTGGTTGGCCGCGTGGTGCAGGCAGGATCGCGCAGCGCGCGGGTGCTGCTGATCACCGACCTGAACAGCCGGGTGCCGGTGGCGATCGGCAAGCACGGCGAACGCGCGATCATGGCGGGACAGAATACCGCGACGCCGCGCCTGATCTACTGGGCGCCGGGCGATCCGCCGCGCGAGGGTGCCATCGTGCTGACCAGCGCGGATGGCGGCGTGTTCCCCTATGGCCTGCCGGTCGGCATCGTTCACTATCGCGGACGCAACGATCCGGTGGTTCTGCCCTTCGCCGGCATGGCGCGGCTTCGCATCCTGCGGCTCTTCGAATACGGCCATGATCCGGATTCGGCCGTTGCGTCCGCGCGGCATTGATGATGGACGCGCCGGAATTCTGGCGTGGACTCGATCGGACCGCGCGGCACGCCCTGCCGGCGGCGAGCATTGTAGCGGTGACCATTCTGCTGGCGATGCCGGGCCTGATCCCGGCGCAACCCGCCTGCCGCACGGCGTTCGTGATCGCTTCGGTCTATTTCTGGAGCCTGTATCGCCCGGCATCGTTACCGGCGCCGGTGGTTGCCTTGCTCGGTGTCCTGCTCGACCTGCTCGGCGCCTCGCCGCTCGGGCTCTGGGCGGTGCTGCTGTTGCTGGAACAGGCGGCGGTCGCGCCGATGCGCCGGGTTCTGGTGCGCCAGAGTTTTCTCATGGTCTGGCTTGCCTTTACAGGCTTTGCCGTTGCCATTTCGGCACTGGAATGGCTTGCCCGCGCGGTTCTCGATCTTGCGCTGCTGCCGCCGGGGCCGATTCTGGCGCAGGGTTTGATCGCGATTTTGCTTTATCCGCCGCTCGCGGTCGCGCTGATCCGCGCCCATCGCAGTGCGGCGGCACCCGAGCAGGCCTGACCGCATGAAACGCGAGCGTGCCTTGCGGCCGATCTTCACTCGCCGCGCCTTGCTGCTTGGGGCGGCGGAATTCGCGGCATTCGGGGCGCTCGCCGCGCGGCTCTACCGGATGCAGGTGCTTCAGCACGGCAAATACGCGACATTGGCCAAGCAGAATTCGGTGAACGAACGGCTGCTCGCTCCCCTGCGCGGGCTGATCACCGATCGGCACGGCGCCATCCTGGCCGGCAACAAGCAGCACTGGCGGGCGCTGTTCATGATGATCCAGACGCCCGATCCGGCGTCGGTGATCGATCGGTTTGCCGCTCTCATTTCGCTGTCGGATGCCGAGCGGAGGCGGATCGGCCGGGATATCTCGGGTAAGCCGCGCTATATTCCAGTTTTGCTCAAGGACTATCTCGACTGGTCGGAAATGGCACGGATCGAGGTTCATGCGATCGAATTGCCGGGCGTGTTCGTCGATGTCGGTGCCTCGCGCGTCTATCCGCTGGGGGATGCGACCTCGCACACGATCGGCTATGTCGCGCGCCCCACACAGGTTCAGGCGCAGGCAAACCCGGTGCTGGCCCTGCCCGGAATGCGGGTGGGCCGCGCCGGGGTCGAGCAGGCGCGCGACACGGTGCTGCGCGGTTCGCCCGGCGTGGTGCAGACCGAGGTGAATGCCCACGGCACCGTGGTTCGTGTGCTCGATCGCGACAACGGCACCCAGGGCCAGACGGTTCAACTTACCATGGATGCCGGGCTGCAAAGCCTGGCGGCGCAAAAGCTCGCCGGCCAGGCGGGTGCAGCGGTCATGCTGGATGCGACCAACGGCGAGGTTCTGGCGCTGGCGAGCCAGCCTGGCTTCGATCCCACCTTGTTCGATTCCGGCGTGCCGGAATCGGTCTGGAAATCCTGGATCACTGATCCCAAGCGGCCATTGAACGATCGTGCGACGGCAGGCCTCTACGCGCCCGGTTCGACCTTCAAGCCGAATGTCGCGCTTGCCGCTCTGGAATGCGGCGCGATCACGCCGGAGACCACCTTCTTCTGCCCCGGCTATCTCAAGCTGGGCAACCATACCTTCTATTGCTGGGACCATTACGGCCACGGCAACGTCAATGTGGTCAGCGCCCTGCAACAAAGCTGCGACGTTTTTTTCTACCATACCGCGCTGGTTACCGGGATCGACCGGATCGCCGCGATGGGCCGCCGGCTCGGCCTGATCGGCCGTGTCGGGCTCGATCTGCCCGGAGTTTCCGAAGGCTTCCTGCCGACCCGCGCCTGGGCACGAGGCCGGCATCTGGTGTGGACCAGAGGCAACACGGTGATCCAGGGCATCGGCCAGGGCTACACCCAGGTCACGCCGCTTGGCCTTGCCACCATGACCGCCCGCATCGCCAGCGGCCGCGCGATCGGACCGCATATCGCGCGCGCTGTCGGCACGGTGGCGCAACCGGGGAGCACGGCGGCGCATTGGCCGGTTCTCGGGCTGGATGATCGCCATCTCGCGGCGGTGCGCCAGGGCATGTTCGAGGTGGTGAACACGCCGCTCGGCACCGGCTGGGCCTCGCGCCTCACTTTGCCGGGCGTGCATATGGCGGGCAAGACCGGCACGGCACAGGTCCATGACGAGACGGCAGCGCAGGAAAAATCGAATTTCAACGACGCCTCGTTGCCCTGGAAGTTCCGGCCCAATGCGTTTTTCATCGCCTTCGCGCCGGTCCACGCGCCACGCTTCGCCGTCGCCGTGGTGGTCGAGCACGGCAACGAGGGTGCCTCGGTCTCGGCCCCCATCGCCCATGATCTGATCACCGCCGCCCTCACGCGCGATCTCACCGCCGCCCCGCCGGGCATCATCCAAAGCGCGCCGCAAGCCGCTCTGCCCGAGGCCGCCCCCGCATGAACGCTCCGTTGACCACCAAATTATACCGCCCCTATTACCAGCGATCGTTCGGCATCGCGAACAAGCTGCTGCGGGTGAACTGGCTGTTCGTTCTGGCCTGCAGCGCGCTCGCGGGCATCGGCTATGCAGCGCTCTATTCGGCAGCGGGCGGCCACGGCCATCCCTATGCGACACCGCAGATCGAGCGTTTCTTCGCGGCCCTCATCATGATGATCGCGATCGCCATGATCGATATCCGCATCATCGCGAAACTCGCATGGCCGCTCTATGCCATCGGGATCGTGCTGCTGCTCGCGGTGTGGAAGTTCGGCCATGTCGGGCTTGGCGCGAAACGCTGGCTCGATGTCGGCGGGATGCATGTGCAGCCCTCCGAACTGATGAAGCTGTTTCTCGCCCTGGCGCTGGCCTCCTGGTTCCAGCGCGCGAGCCACGAGCGGGTGGGCAATCCGCTGTTCCTGATCCCGCCGGCGCTCGCAATCCTGGTGCCGGCGGCACTCATCCTGAAGGAGCCTAATCTCGGTACCGCGCTGATCACCATGAGCATCGGTGCCGTGGTGCTGCTCGGTGCGGGCGTGCGCTGGTGGAAATTCGCCATCGTCATCGCGATCGTCGCGGTGGTGGCGCCGTTTGCTTATGCCCATCTGCACGGCTACCAGAAGGAACGGATTCTCACGTTTCTGCATCCCGGCCGCGATCCACTGGGGGCCGGCTACAACATCATCCAGTCGAAAATCGCGCTGGGTTCCGGCGGCATGTGGGGGCAGGGATTCCTGCACGGCAGCCAGAACCAGCTCAATTTCCTGCCCGAGAAACAGACCGATTTTGTGTTCACCATCATCGCCGAGGAGTTCGGCTTCGCCGGGAGCATCGTGCTGATCGGCCTGCTGTTCGCGATGGTCACCATGGCGGTCTATACCGCCTTGCGCTGCCGTCATCAGTTCGGCCGGCTCGCCGCCCTGGGCATCGCGACCAATCTGTTCCTCTACTGTTTCGTCAATCTCGCGATGGTGATGGGCCTGATCCCGGTGGGCGGCGTGCCGCTGCCGCTGGTGTCCTATGGTGGCTCCGCGCTCACCGCCGTGATGCTCGGCTTCGGCGTGCTGATGTCGATCCATGTCCACCGCGACGTGGAATTCGCTCCCGCCGACGATTAAGCCTCACGCTGCTCTGGGTTCTGGTGGGTAACGACGAAGAATAAAGATCATCACGGCCATCGAAGGCAGCGCCGAGAGCACGGTGAATTCGTAGAACGGAATCCAGCCCATCGCATTCGCCAGCACGCCGGATATCCCGCCGACCGTGCGCAGCGCCAGCGCCGCCACCGAGGAGAGCAGCGCGTATTGTGTCGCGGTGTAGTCTTTCGTGCAGAGCCCCGACAGATAGGTGATGAACGCGGCATCCGAGATGCCCTGGGCGAAGGATTCCACCACGCTGGTAGCGAACAATATATGCGGCGCATGGGGATAGAGCCCCAGCAGCGGATACAGGATGAGTGCGGCGGTCTGGAACACGCCGGCGCACAGCAGCGCGCGCCCGACACCCAGCTTCGCCACGGCAACCCCGCCGAGGGCTGTGCCGGCCAGCACGGCGACCAGCGCGGCCGGCCCGGTGGCGATGGCGATCATCGCCCGGTTGAAGCCGAGATAGGTGTAATAGGGCGCCAGCATCACCCCGGCGAGGGCCTCGCCGAGGTAGAACAGGACCACGAACGAAAGAATGATCGCCGCCCCGCGGCGCGAGAAGAACTCCGCCAGCGGGGCGATCACCGCCTGACGGAACCGCACCGCGACGGATATCCTGCCGTGGTCCGGCGGCGGTTCCGGCTCGGCGCAGAGCAGGGTGGCGACCGCACCCAGCAGTTGCAGCGGCACCATTAGCAGAATCGCCTCGTGCCAGCCGATGACGGTCGAAAGCGCGATCACCCCGGAGCCCGAAATCAGCATCGCCGCGCGATAGCCCCACACATAACCCGCCGTCGCCGCGCCTTGCAGTCGCTGGGGGAAGAACTCGATGCGCCAGGTGTCGATCATGATGTCCTGGCTCGCTGAAAGGAACGCCACCAGCGCGCCGAGAACCAGCGTCGCCGCCAGCGCGTGCGCCGGTCGAGTCAGCGCCAGTCCGCCGATCGCGGCGGCCAGCACGAGCTGGATCAGCAGCAGCCAGCCGCGCCGCCGCCCGAGGCGCCGGAACGGCGGCGGCGCCAGAATCTGGTCGAGCGCCGGCGCCCAGAGGAATTTCAGCGAATAGGCGATGCCGAGATTGGCGGTGAAGCCGATCGCGGCCAGCGGCAGATGCGCGCGGGCGAGCCAGAGGCGGAGCGTGAACCCCGAAAGCGCCAGCGG
This sequence comes from Acidiphilium sp. AL, assembly GCF_025499445.1. Lineage (NCBI taxonomy): Bacteria > Pseudomonadati > Pseudomonadota > Alphaproteobacteria > Acetobacterales > Acidocellaceae > Acidiphilium > Acidiphilium sp. AL. The sequence continues at coordinate 31,317 of NZ_JAIMBZ010000003.1, read as the reverse complement.
CAGGCCCGACGAGAATCCAAGCGCGGTAATCAGAGCAATGGGGCGAATCCGGTTCACCACCCTATTTGCCAGGGACGGACCGGGCGCCGTCAAGGGCTTGAACCGAGCCTCGCTTTGAGGCGCCTGCCGGTCTGCGGCGTTATCGTTTTTGTGCCACGAAGACCGATACGAGAACGATGACGCCTCCGGCGATTTCGCCCGGCGTGATGGTCTCGCCGAGCAGAAGCGCGCCGCCCGCCACGCTGACCAGCGGGATCATGTAGAGAAATCCGCTGGCGCGCTGCGCACCGAGACGCGCACTGCCGATGTTCCAGAACAGCATCGAAATGGTCGATGACCCCAGCGTCAGCGCGGCCAGCACGATCAGATCGGTGCGGGTCATCGCCGGCAGTGCGGTGGCCATGTCCGGCGCCCCAGCCAGAACCATGGGGGCGGCGCCGAAGGCCATGGTCGCCGCGGTGACCGGCAGCGAGCCGCGACGCACGATCAGGTCGGGGGCCATGACGCAATAGAGCGCCCAGGCGGCGGCGCTGGCCAGGATTAGCATGATGCCGCCAGCACTGCCTTCGGCGGGGCCGATGCTGACCGACATCAGTGCCACTCCGCATGCACCCGCGATGGCAGTGCCGATCAGGATCGGGCGGGGCATCCGCCTGGCGGCGATCGCCCCGAACAGAAGGATCAGCAGGGGTTCGGCGGCATCGAGCAGCCCGGTCAGCCCGGCGCCCACGGTGCGCTGGCCAAAACTTGCCAGCACATTATAGCCGGTGATGCCGCACAGGCCTGCCAGGGCGGCGCGCCGCCAGTCCGCGCCCGACCAGGGCACCCGCCGGCGGAGCAAAAAAGGCAGGAACAGAATCGCCGCCGAGCCGTAGCGGAGGGCGAGAACCGGCAGCACCGGCAATCCCTGTTCGGTCGCGCCGACCAGAAGGCGCATCCCGACCGGCGAGGTGCCCCAGAACAGGCAGGCGAGCAGGAGAAGACCTACGCCGAGTCCGTCGCCAGAACCGCGACTCCCGGCAGCACCTTGCCTTCCATCCATTCGAGGAACGCGCCTCCCGCGGTCGAAACATAGCTGAGCCGGTCGGTGATGCCGGCCTGGCGAAGTGCCGCGACGGTATCGCCGCCGCCGGCGACCGAAATCAACCCGGATTTGGTTGCCGCCGCAATCGCATTGGCGACGCGCAGTGTCGCCGTGTCGAAGGGCGGGGTTTCGAACGCGCCGAGCGGGCCATTCCAGATCAGGGTTTTCAGACCCTTGACAGCCGTGATGATCGCATCGGTCGTGGCGGGACCGACATCGAGCGCCATGGTATTCGCCGGCACCGCGTCGGCGGGAACGATCCGCGTCGACGGGTTGGGAGCGAAGGTTTCGCTGACCACGAAATCGGCCGGGAGCAGGATGTCGCAGCCATGACCGGCGGCGGCATTCATGATGGCGCGGGCGGTGTCGTGCAGCGCGGCCTCCTGGAGCGATTTGCCGAGTTCGGCGCCCTGTGCGGCGAGAAACGTGTTCGCCATGGCGCCGCCGATCACCAGGAGATCGACCCTGGCGATCAGATTGGTCAGCAGGTCGAGCTTGGTGGACACTTTTGCGCCCCCGACGATCGCGCCGACCGGGCGTGCCGGATTGCCGAGGGCGGCGGTGAGAGCCACCAGTTCCGCCTGCATCAGGCGTCCGGCATAGGCAGGCAGAATGCGCGCGATGCCCTCGGTGCTGGCATGGGCGCGATGGGCGGCGGAAAACGCGTCGTTGACGTAGATTTCGCCATGAGCGGCGAGCCGGGCGGCGTGCGCCGCGTCGTTGGCTTCCTCGCCGGGGTAAAAGCGGGTGTTTTCCAGCACCAGAACCTCGCCGTCGTTCAGCGCCGCGATCGCGCGGGCGACCTCGGGGCCGATGCAGTCATCGACGAAAGCCACCTTGCGGTACAGCACCGCGCCGAGCGCCTCGGCGACCGGGCGGAGCGACATGGTTGCGACCAGTTGGCCCTTCGGCCGGTCGAAATGAGACAGCACGATCACCCGCGCCCCGTTGCCGGCCAGTTCGCCGATGGTGGGCGACAGGCGTTCGAGCCGGGTGAGGTCGGTGATCCGGCCGTCGCGCAGCGGCACGTTGAGATCGGCGCGTAGCAGCACGCGCCGGCCACGCACGTCCAGCCCGTCGAGCGTACGGTAGGGGATGGGCACCTACAGCGATCCGAACAGTGCGGCGGTGTCGCTCATCCGGTTCGAGAAGCCCCATTCGTTGTCGTACCAGCCCATCACGCGGGCCAGCGCGCCATCGACCACGGTGGTCTGCGGCGCGTCGAAGCTGCAGGAATAGGGCACGTGGTTGAAGTCGGAGCTGACCAGAGCGTCGGTCGAGTAGTGCAGGATGCCGTCGAGCGCGCCTTCGCTCGCGGTTTTCATTGCGGCGTTGATCTCGTCCCTGGTGGGCTGCTGTTTCAGGTTCACGTCGAGCGAGACCAGCGAGACGTTGGGGGTGGGAACCCGGATCGCGGTGCCGTCGAGCTTGCCCTTGAGTTCGGGCAAAACGAGGCCGACGGCGCGCGCTGCGCCCGTGCTGGTCGGGATCATCGACAGGGCGGCGGCGCGGGCGCGATGGCGGTCCTTGTGTAGGGTATCGACGGTTTTCTGATCGCCCGTGTAGGAATGGATGGTGACCATGTACCCGCGCTCGATGCCGAACGCCTGGTGCAGCACCATCGCCATCGGCGCGAGGCAGTTGGTGGTGCAGGACGCGTTCGAGATGATTGTCATGTCGCGGGTCAATGTGTGGTGGTTCACGCCGTAGACGATGGTGGCGTCGACCCCGTCGGCCGGAGCGGAAACCAGCACCTTGCGCGCGCCGGCTTCGATCAGCCGGGCCGCCGCCGCGCGGTTGGTGAACAGGCCGGTGCATTCCATCGCGACATCGACACCGGTGAGCGGCACTTTCGACGGCTCGCGCTCGGCGGAGACGCGGATCGGCGCGTAGGCGCGACCGTTATAGTGGATGACGATGCTGTCGCCCTTGATATCGACGGTTCCGGGAAACCGGCCATGCACCGAATCGTAGCGCAGCAGATGAGCGTTGTCCTCGACGCTGCCGAGGTCGTTGATCAGCACCGGCTCGATATCGGTGCGCCCGCTTTCGATCATGGCGCGCAGCAGCAGTCTCCCGATGCGGCCGAAACCGTTGATCGCGACGTTCACAACCATTGAGAACTCCCTGTCGGAAAGAAGATTATGGTCAGAGCTTCGACTTGACCGCGGCGACGACGGCCGCGGGCGTGATGCCGAAATGGTCGTAGAGTTTCTGATAGGGGGCGCTGGCGCCGAAGCTGTGCATCCCGATGAAGGTGCCGGTTTCGCCGAGCAGCCGTTCCCAGCCGAACCCGACGGCGGCTTCGATGCCGATGCGCGGCGCGAGGCCGAGCACGTCGGTGCGGTAGACTTCATCCTGGCGGCCGAACAGCTCGAAGCTCGGGACCGAGACCACCGCGACGCCGATGCCCTCCTTGGCCAGCGCATCGCGCGCCGCGACCGCGATCGCGACTTCCGATCCGGTGGCGATCAGCGTCGCCTTGCGCGGCCCCTCGGTGTCGGCGACGACATAGCCGCCGCGCGCCGACAAGTTCTCCGAGCCGTGCTGGCGCGGCAGGGCCGGCATCGCCTGCCGGCTCAGGATCATCAGGGTCGGGCCGTCCTTGTGGTGGAGCGCGATATCCCAGCATTCGGCGGTCTCCAGCGTGTCGCCGGGGCGCAGCACGAGGACGTTCGGCATGGCGCGGAACGAGGCGAGATGCTCGACCGGCTGATGGGTCGGGCCGTCCTCGCCGAGACCGATGCTGTCATGGGTCAGCACCAGGATCGGCCGCGCCCGCATGATCGCGGCGAGGCGGATCGCCGGGCGGCAATAATCGCTGAAAATGAAGAACGTGCCGCCGTAAGGGATCAGGCCGCCATGCAGAGCGAGGCCGTTAAGGCAGGCGGCCATGCCGTGTTCGCGTACGCCGAAATGGATATAGCGGCCGGAATAGTCGCCCGGCACGCAGGTGCCCATCGATTTGACGAAGGTGTTGTTCGAGGGCGTGAGATCGGCCGAACCGCCGACCATTTCCGGCACCACCGGCACCAGCGCGTCGAGCGCGAGCTGGCTGGCCTGACGGGTCGCGAGGTTGGGTTTCTCGGCGACGATCTTTTCGCGCAGGGCGGTCATCGCCTCGGCATAGCCGGTCGGCAGGTCGCCGTTGAGAACCCGGTCGAACTCGGCTTTCTGCTTGTTCGAGGCGTGGCGTTTCAGCCAGGCGCGGCGCGCACCTTCGCCGCGGGCACCGGCTTCACGCCAGGGTTTCAGGATTTCGGGCGGCACGCTGAACGGCGGCGCGGTCCAGCCAAGCATCGCCTTGGCGGCGGCTGCTTCTTCCGGGCCGAGCGGCGAGCCGTGGGTGCTGGACGTGCCGGCCTTGTGCGGAGCGCCGAAGCCGATGATGGTTCGGCAGGCGATGATGGTCGGCTTGCGGCTGCGCATGGCGAACTGAATTGCGGCCTCGATCTGTGCAGGATCGTGCCCGTCGATCCGTTTGGTGGCCCAGCCATAGCCGGCGTAGCGTTTCAGCACATCGTCGGTCATCGCGAGCGCGGTGCTGCCGTCGATCGAGATGGAGTTGTCGTCGTACAGGACGGTGAGCTTGTTCAGCGCCAGATGGCCGGCGATGGCGCAGGATTCGTGGCTGACGCCTTCCATCATGTCGCCGTCCGAGGCGATCACCCAGGTGCGGTGATCGACCAGGGATTTGCCGAAGCGCGCGGCCATCATTCGTTCGGCGAGCGCGAAGCCGGTGGCGGCGGATATGCCCTGGCCGAGTGGGCCGGTGGTCATTTCGATCGCCGGATGCTCGCCGCGTTCGGGATGGCCGGCGGTATGCGAGCCAAGCTGGCGGAACTGCTTGAGGTCCTCGATGGTCATGTGCTCGTAGCCAGTGAGGTGCAGCAGCGAGTAGAGCAGCATCGAGCCATGGCCGGCCGACAGGATGAAGCGGTCGCGGTCCGGCCAGTGCGGATCGGCCGCGTCGTATTTCATGAATTTGGTCCAGAGCGCGGTCGCAACATCCGCCATGCCCATCGGCATTCCGGGATGGCCGGATTTCGCCTTTTCCACGCCGTCGATGGCCAGCGCGCGGATTGCGTTCGCCATCAGCCCGGCTTCGGTCGGCTTGCGCGACAGGATTGCCTTCTGGCGCTCCAGCGCAATTTCGTTGCTGGCGTGGTCGCTGCTGCTGGCCATGTGCGATTCTCCTCGTTGAACAGGTCTTAAGGTGCGGCGCCGGACGCGGCAACCCTCGCGGGCGCGCCATGACTCGGTTGCGAGCCGGATGCCGCTTGAAGCTTGGCCCGTTTACGGTTGGCATGCGGTCCCAGGACTTCAAGCCAAACCTCCGTGTCTGTGCGGCGTCTGGTTCGCCGGTCGTCGGGTAGGCGGACAGAGGAATAGACAGATTATGCCAAATATGTATTAAATAATGACAAATTCTAACGGGGCGGCACCACCATGAAAACCACGCCTGTAACCAAAGACGACCTCACCCGCTCGGTGTTGGCGGTGCCGCCTTTGGCACGGAGCGCCGATTTCTCGCCAGACACGGTGCAAAATCGCGCGATCGTGCGGCATCTCGAAGCCGGCGGAGTGACCACGCTGCTCTATGGCGGAAATGCCAATTTTTATAATATAGGATCGGGCGATTACGCGTCCCTGCTCGACATGCTGGAAGGGGTGGCGGCACCGGACACCTGGTTGATCCCTTCGATCGGGCCGTCCTTCGGCCTCGCGATGGATCAAGCGCGATGGTTGCGCGGCCGGGATTTTCCGACCGCCATGGTACTGCCGATGAACGGGCAAGCGACACCTGCCGGTGTCGAAACGGGGCTTGCGCGGATCGCCGAGGCGTTCGGGCGGCCGGTTATCCTCTATCTCCGGGCGGAGAATTATCTGGAGCCGGCAGCACTCGCTCGGTTGGTTCAGGCCGGTATGGTGACTGCGGTGAAATATGCGGTGGAACGGCCCGATCCGTTGCCCGACGCGTATCTCGCCGCGCTATGCGAGGCGGCGGGATCGGACACCATGGTCAGCGGCATGGGCGAACTGCCCGCGCTTGCCCATCTGCGCGATGCCGGGCTTACGGCATTCACCTCCGGCTCGGTATGCGTGGCGCCAAACCTGTCCATGGCCACGCTTGCTGCCTGCCGGGGCGGCGATTTTACCGAAGCCGCGCGGCTGCGTGCCTTGTTCCTCCCGCTGGAAGAATTGCGCAACGCGCTCAACCCGATCCGCGTTTTGCACGAGGCGGTGCGCCTTGCCGGAATTGCCGAAACCGGACCGCTGCTGCCGATGCTGTCCAACATCGAGACGGCACATCACCAGGCGATCGGGGCGGCGGCGCGGGAGTTACTTGCGGCCGATCGCGCGCTGGCGCTGGCCGCCTGAGTCTCGCGATGCGCGGCACCATCCGGCACGCAAAGATCGGCTTGCCGCAAGGCGGCTTCACGTTATGTCTCGATACATGGTGAAAACGACCGGCCAATCGGGGCGCGACGACACTGGCGATGACGTTGTCGCGCGCAGGTCGGCGCCGCTGGTGCTTGCCCGGCGGCTGCGCCTCAGCGATCAGCTCTACGGCCAGATTCTTGAACAGATCGTCAGCGGCAGACTTTCCGAGGGCGCGCGGCTACCGTCGGAGACCGAAATCTGCAAATCCTTCGGCGTCTCCCGCCCGGTGGTGCGACAGGCGCTTCAGCGGCTGCGTGCCGACGGGCTGGTGCAGGCGCGCCAGGGTTCCGGCACTTATGTGCAGGCGCGCCCGGCGGAGCGGCTTGCCGATTTTGTCGATCCGGGCGCGGTTTCGGCGTTGCTGCGCTGTCTCGAAGTTCGGGTCGGCCTGGAAGGCGCCGCGGCGCGGTTTGCCGCCGAGCGGCGCGGCACGCGCGAACTGGATCGGATCGTCGCGGCGCATGAGGCGTTGCGGGTGCAGGCTGATGCGGGAGCGATGACCGCGGAGGTTGATTTCGCCTTCCACGTTGCGATCGCCGAGGCCAGCGGCAACGGGTTTTTCCCGCGCCTGCTCGCCGAACTCCAGGCCGAACTGCGCGGCTTCATGGCGCTGTCGCTCAATCTGACTCGGACCGGCCCCAGCCTGCGTGCGGCTCATGTGCTGCACGAGCACCGGCTGATCCTGGATGCGATTCGCGGCCAGGAGGCCGAAGCTGCCGAAATCGCCATGCGCTTTCATATCGTTCAGGCACGCCGACGGATGGTCGACCGCAACCGGGAAGGGTAGATGTAGTTATCATCTTCTATAGAGGCCATTGCGCCAGTTGTTCGTGGAACAACAGTTTTTGTGAACGTTTCAAGAACATGACTGCAATGAATTTGGCGGTGCGAAGGGTTGCCGCATATCGGGCGGAATGAGGTTGAGCTCGCGGTAGAGTGTCGAGCGTCCGAGGCCAACCCGTTTGGCGGCTTGGGTGGGCGATAGCCCGCCGGCGGATCGGGGTGATCCGGGCGTCGCCACGGGCGGCGCGTGCTCCGGTCGCGTCAGCAAGCCTCAAGACGTTTGCGGATGACCCTGAGCCGTTCGCCCAGTTCCCGTTCCGACAACAATCTGCGGCTGAGCAGGATATGCGCCAGGGACAGGAGCTGTTGCTCGGGCCCGGGAATTTCCCGGTAGATCGTCTCGCCATTTTTTTGAGGCGATGTCTTTCAACACCGCGTTGTCCAACATCGCATCGGCCAGCAGCTTCTTCAGCCGCGTGTTCTCGTCCTCCAACTGCCGCAGCCGACGCGCCTCGGAGACGTCCAGGCCGCCGAACTTGGCCTTCCACTTGCAGAACGTCGCCTCGCTCACGCCGTGCTTGCGGCACACGTCTGCCGTCTTCGCCCCCGCCTCCTGCTCGCGCAGGATCCCAATGATCTGCTCCTCGGTAAAACGCGATCCCTTCATCTCCGCCTCCTGCTCAGGCGGACTCTACCTAAAATCGGAGGAGTTTCAGGGGCTCAGGTCATGGCCTCTATACTCGTCCGCTGCCGCCGCGAATGCGGTGCGCGCCTTGTGACGCGGAAGCCTAAGAGCGCGGATGCGCTCGTCCGGCGCTTGAAGGCATTTGAAATTAACCAATCATGAACCAGAACCGAAACAGCACGTTTTCCAGCTCGGTCTGCCGCTTCAAGCCGGGGCAACGCAATGCGTGGGTGCGCCGCGCGATGCCGCCGCGCAATCCCGCACCGATCCGGGCAACATCGTTTCGTGCCTGATCTGTCAGATACTCGGTATGCGCGGCAAGCTGGAACACGTGGCGGCGCATCATGGTCATGAAGCTGCCGGGGCCACGCCGGATCGCGGCGATCGCCCGCGCCAGAGTGGACGGCGGCGAGCCGATCAGATTGCCCTTGTGCTGGCGATAGAGCACGACCGGCTTGGGATCGATCACCACTTCGCCGCCGCAGGCGGTGATCACGATATAGCTCCACCAGTCATGCACCGTGCCGAGCGGGCCGGGGATGCGCGACACCAGATTGGCCGCCGCACGATTCATGACCATGGTGTTGCCATGGACGATGTTCTGGGTGAGGCTGGCCGGAAAGCCTGGTTGGTTTCCAGATAAAATCGACAGACGGCGCCCCTGCAGATGCTCGTCGACCAGATATTGTCGGGCGCAGTAAAGGACTGCCCGGTTGCCCGCCGAGGCCAGCCCGTGCCGGGCGCGGGCGAGCTTGTCGGGCAGCCAGACATCGTCCTGATCGGCAAAGGCAACCGCTTCGGCATCCGCCGCTTCGGGCAGCAAGGCAAGAAAACTCTGTGCGGCACCGAGATGTACTCCCGATCCCGCTGCTTCGCGGCAGCGCATCTCGCCGATGCGGGCGGTAAAATCGTACATAATGGTCCTGGTGTCGTCAGTGGAACCGTCGTCGCGCCAGACGAGGCACCAATCGCGGTCGGTCTGCTGTTCGAAACTGTCCAATTGTTCGGCGAGAAAGCGCGCGCCGTTATAGGTCGAGAGCAGGATCGCGATCACGTTGGCCGATCCTGTGAAAGAATCGCGGTGACGACCCGATGCGTCGCGTCTCGCCAGTCAGGCAACGTCATCTGAAAGATCGTTGCGAGCTTCGTGCAGTCGAGCCGGGAATCGGCGGGGCGTTTAGTGGGCGTCGGCCAGTCGGCGGTCGCAATCGGGGTGACGGTCGGGCGAACCTCGCCATGCAGGGCCGCGACATCGAAAATCGCTTCGGCGAAGCCATGCCATGTGGTCTCGCCCGTATTGGTAGCATGAAACACGCCCTGATATTCTGTGCGCCAGCCGTTGCGCCGGAGTTTTACCACGATATCGAGAATCGCACCGGCGAGATCTTCGGCTGCGGTCGGCGCGCCGCGCTGATCGGCGACGACCTTGAGCGCGCCGGTTCTGCGCGCCGCGTTGATCATGGTGCGGGCGAAGTTTTTGCCTCGTGCGGAAAACACCCAGGCGGTGCGCAGCACGATCGCATCAGCGCCGCTGCCGAGCACCGCGCGCTCGCCGGCCTCCTTGCTCGCACCGTAGACGCCGAGCGGGGCGACCGGATCGGCTTCGACATAGGGCGCACCCTTTTCGCCGTCGAACACATAATCGGTCGAGACATGGATCAGCGGAATTTCGTGTATCCGGCAAAGCGCCGCCAATTCTTCCGGTCCGTCCCGGTTGGCGCGATAGGCGGCGTCCGCGTTGGTTTCTGCGGCATCCACCGCCGTCCATGCGGCGGCATTGACGATCAGCGAGGGGGCTGTCGCCGCGACGCACCGGCCGACGGTATCAAGCGCGTCGAAATCGAAATCTGGCCGTCCGACCGCGACATGCGCGAGTTCGCGGGCCGACGCCTGCAAGGCAAGGGCCATGCCGAGTTGACCCGTCGCACCCGTGATAAGGATCGGGCCCGGTTTCATGTCACACCGAAAACCAGCTCTCGCAGGCGGCGAAACGGGGCAAGATTGCGTCCTTTTCCGACAAAACCGCCTCATCCGGCGCAATCGGCCACGGCAAAGCGAGATCGGGGTCGTTCCAGATCACCCCGCGCTCCGAGGCTTTGTCGTAGCCGCCGGTCACTTTGTAAATCACCTCGGACTCTGGTTCCCGGGTGCAGAATCCATGGAGAAACCCGCCAGGAATCCAGAGCTGCGTGCCGTTGGCGGCACTGAGTTCTGCCGCCACGTGCCGACCGTAGGTGGGCGATCCGCGCCGGATATCGATCGCGACATCCCAGATCGCGCCGCGCACGCAGCGCACCAGCTTACCCTGCACGAATGGCGCGATCTGGCAGTGCAACCCCCTGATCGTGCCGCGATTCGCCGAATAGGAGTGATTGTCCTGCACGAAATCCTGCACGAAACCGGCGCTCGCCAGCTTCGCCTTGTTCCAGCTTTCCGAAAACCAGCCGCGCGAATCGCCGAACCGCGGCGGGGTGATCAGCAAAACATCTTTGATTTCGAGCGTTTCGATCATCCGACCTCAATCCCTATCCATGCAGCCCGTCGGCCAATTCGGCCAGAACCCGTCCAAGTTCGGTCTTGCCGAGCCGTGCGGCCCGGCCGCGCAGAGTCTCGGCGTCGATATAGCCCATGCGGAAAGCCACCTCTTCGGGGCAACCGACCAGGTTGCCCTGGCGAGACTGGATCGTTTGCACGAAGGTTGCCGCTTGCAGCAATGAATCGGGTGTTCCGGCATCGAGCCAGGCGGTGCCGCGTCCGAGCTTTTCCACCTGCAGCGAACCATCGTTCAGGTAGAGATGGTTGAGGTCGGTGATCTCCAGCTCGCCGCGTGACGAAGGCTTGATCGAGCGGGCGAAATTGGTCACCCGCTCGTCATAGAAATACAGTCCGGTGACCGCCCAGTTGGAGGTCGGTACCGCGGGTTTCTCGACGATGTCCACCACCCTTCCGTCAGCATCGAAGCTCACCACGCCATACCGCTCCGGGTCGCGCACTTGATAGGCGAAGACCGTCGCCCCCTTGGGCCGCGAGGCGGCTGCACGCAACGATACCGACAAATGATCCGCGTGGATCAGATTGTCGCCCAACGCCAGCGCGCAACTTTGCCCGCCCAGCCAATCCGCGCCGATCAGAAATGCCTGTGCCAGCCCATCCGGGCTCGGCTGCTCGGCATAGGTGATCGTGATGCCGAACTGGCTGCCATCGTCCAGCAAACGCTGGAATTGCGGCAGATCCACCGGCGTCGAAATCAGCAGAATATCCCGTATTCCGGCCAGAAGCAGTGTCGATAGCGGATAATACACCATCGGCTTGTCATAGACCGGCAGCAATTGCTTCGACGACGCCTGGGTGATCGGATGCAGCCGCGTTCCCGAACCGCCGGCCAGAACGATGCCCTTGGTAATCACAGCAGGGCTCCACGCTGAGATGCCAGGCTGGGTGTGGGGAGAAAGGTGCCAAGGCTCCGTCTGCGAACGCCGATGGAATGCACCTGGAGGAGAATCTTCCCGATCACCGTTCCGGCGCTGGTCATGCCGCGGTTCCCAGGCGTTGACCGGCGTAGCGGGCGGTGCGGATCGATTGCCACCACGATGTGTTGTCGAGATACCAGTCGATCGTGCGGGCGAGGCCGGTTTCAAAATCGTGGCGGGCGGTCCAGTTGAGAGCGGATTCCGAGCGGGAAGGGTCGATTTCGTAGCGGAAATCGTGACCGGGGCGGTCGGTGACGAAGCGGATCAGTCGCGCGCGAGGGCCGGCGGGATCGGGACGTTTGGCATCGAGGATGCGGCAGATCGCGGTGACGACATCGAGATTGCTGCGCGGCTGACGGGCGCCGATGGCGTAGGTCGCGCCCGGTTCGCCGGTGGTGGCGACGCGGGCGAGGGCTTCGGCGTGGTCGTCGACGAACAGCCAGTCCCGCAGGTTGGAGCCGTCGCCATAGACCGGCAGGGGCCTGCCGTCGAGCGCGTTGAGCAGGACGAGGGGGATGAGTTTCTCGGGGAATTGCCACGGCCCGTAATTGTTGGTGGTGTTGGAAACGATGGTTGGCAGGCCGTAGGTATGGTGCCAGGCGCGGACCAGATGATCGGAGGCGGCCTTGCTCGCCGAATAGGGGCTGCGCGGATCGTAGGGGGTGGTTTCGGTGAACGGCGGATCGGTCGGGTCGAGCGCGCCGAACACTTCATCGGTCGAAATATGGTGAAAGCGGAACGCGGCTTTGCGGGTCGCCGGCAGGCCGGTCCAATATGCGCGGGCGGCTTCGAGGAGCACGAAGGTGCCGGTGATGTTGGTTTCGATGAAATCGCGCGGTCCGTCGATCGAGCGATCGACATGGGATTCCGCGGCAAGGTGCATCACCATGTCGGGCTGATGGGTCGCGAAGGCGGCGCGCATCGCCGCGGCATCGGCGATGTCGGCGCGGATCAGGGTGTGGCGCGGATCGGTCCGGGCGGTGCCCAGCGCGGTCTCGGAGGCGGCGTAGGTCATTTTGTCGATATTGACGATCCGATGATCGGATGATGCGATCAGATGGCGAATCACGGCCGAACCGATGAAGCCGCAGCCGCCGGTGATCATGATGTTCATACCGAAACCCCAGTTAGTCTGGTTTGAATTATCCGTCGTTCCGAAATGATAGCCGAAGGGAGTCTTGTTATCCCGGTTTAAGCAGGCTCGGTTGAATTGTGCAATGCAGTGTCGATTTTTGCGACACCGAACCGAAGGGCGATCTCGGCGCGGTCCGCGCTTTGACGCTGTCTTGCGGCATCATCCAATCCGAGCCGTTCGGCGGCGATGTCCTGCATCCGGGCGATTTCGGCCAGGTGGCGTTCGGCGTCCAGCGCCTGGGTTATGCCGCGATCATGCCGGCGGTGAACGTTCAGCGGCTCGGCCAGCCAGACCACCGAGCCGCCTCCTGCGGCCAGAAGCTCGAGATAGGCACGCCAGTCGCCGGCCAGCCGCCAGGTTTCGATTTCATCGCCCAGGCGCTCCAGCGCGGCGAGCAGAGCGGTGCGGCGGAAGATCACGGCGCTCACGTTCAGGATCAGATTGCGCCGGGCGAGGAACCGGGCGGCGAAATCCTGTGCTTCGAAGACGGTGGTATGGGCAAGGTCGGTGATCTCCGACTCGATATAATAGCGCTGGTAATCCTCCATCACCGTTCGGCCTTTAGAATCGATCGCGCGAGAATCGGCTACCGCCATCACCGCGTCGGGCGTACGGCTCAGCGCATCGGCCAGACGGGCGAGGAAACGCGGCTCGGCCGCGTCGTCGGCTTCGGCGAGCCAGAGAAAATCGCCGGCAGCGAGGGTTGCGGCGCGGCGCCACTGGGCAAGGACCGATCCGCTATTGGTTTGATTGTGATGGATCACGAGGCTGCGCCGCCAATCCGCGGCGATGCGCTGCGCTTCGGCGACCGAGTCGTCAGTCGATGCGTCGTCGAGCAGCAGAACTTCGGCGGCCGGGTAGGTCTGGCCGAAGACCGAGCCGAGGCGTTCGGCCAGATAGTCGCGGTAATTGTAGCTCAGCACGGCACACGAGATGCGGACGAGGCCGGGGTGGGCGATGCCGAGCAGAGCGTTTGTATACGCGGCGAAATCGAAACGTTTCGCCGCGATCCTGGCGATGCGCGGCCGATCGGCTTCCAGTGCGGCATGATCCAGGCGCGCGGCCAGGGCGACCGCGAAGGCGGCGACATTGCCCGGAGGCACGGCGCTGCCGGTCGCGGTCTCACGTTGCAGATCGGGAATGCCGCCGGCAGCTTCAAAGGCGATGCTGGGCACGCCGGCAGCCATCGCCTCGATCACCGTGGTGGGCAGCGGGTCTTCGCGCGAGGTGAGAGCGTAGATATCCGCCGCTGCATAGGCAGGCGCGATAGCCTCATCGAATGGCAGCAAATGGAATTGCCCGGTCGCCGCGGCAGCGGCGATTTCGGTGCCAAGGTAATCGCGAATCCACAGATGCGCCTCGCCCATCCAGATGAAATGGACATCGGCGCGAGCAGCGGCAAAGAGGCGGAATATCTGAAGAAACAGGTCGAACCCTTTGCGTAGATCGGCGAACCCGACACCGAGCACGACGTAATCCTCGGGTTTGATGCCGTGGGCGACGCGAAATTCGGCACGGGCGGCATTGGTGAAGCCGATTTCCTGATAATTGCCCTGGGCGAGAACATGAACCGTCGGAGGAGCCGCATCGAGAGCCGCACAAAGCGCGTCGCGCACGAAATTGGACGAGAATACCACGGCGCGGGCGGCATTCATGCCCTGGCGAGCCACGCCGCGCAGGGATTTCTCCTGGATCAGCCGGGGCATTTCATGGATCAGGAGGGTGGATGGGATGCCAATATCGGCAAGCAGGCGGCAAATCCGCGCCGAGGCCGTGCTGTTGACAATGGCGCAGGCAATGCCGCGCTCTCGATAGAGCGCGATGTGACGGGTCAGCGCGCCTTCGTCGGGTGCGAGATCGACCACGCCTTCGGCCTCATAGGCGGCGATCATCGGGCCGCCGCCGAGCAGCAGGATGCGCGGAGTGATGCCGTGATTGCGGCGCAGATGACGGGCGAGATGCAATAGAAGCATCTGGGCGCCGTGGGCCAAGGCGTCGTGGCCGACCAGCAGTACGTTGCGCGTTGTATCGGCCGGATGCACTCCCGTTGCGGCGCGGCCGGTTGCATTCAGGAAAGCGCCGCCGAAATGCAAATCGGGCTCGAGATAGGCACCCTCCGCCCATTCGTTCCAGGCGTTGATGCAGACGATCGGCTCGCCGAACACCGGATTGCACCGGGCGCGTTCGATCAGCGCGGCGAGCCAGGCCTGGTAGGCGGCGGGCGATACATCGTGCAGCACGACACCCGCACCCTCGCGCCTCGGGTCGTTGTCCCAGCCGGGAACGGCAGTGCGGATCAGCGGATAGGACGGATCGGGTTCGGCGAGCGAAGCGGCTGCGATATCGTCGTAGCGATAAACATCGGCCGAGAATTCGGGATCGAACAGATCGAGACCCGCATTGATCTTGGGGGCATCGACCACCAGCTTGTGGGGCGGAAACTCGACCGCGCCATCCAGGCCGTGCCGAGCGGGATCGTAGTCGTGGAAGCTCTGTGCCATGAAGATCAGCGGGTTTTCGCCGTGCCGCTCGGCGAATAAGGCACGCCAGCGTGAAATGGTTGCCGCGCCGTCGGGAATCAGTGCCGCACGATAGATCATCAGCAACGGCCTGCCGTCGAGCCGGATATAGCGTTTATCGGCGAAGTGGCGGGCGAAATCGTCGATCAGCGCGATATCGTCCTCGGCGCGATAATCCTGCGCGAGCATGATTTCGCGCTCCAGCCCGTCCCAGCGCCGGGTCCAGTTCTCGTTCGCCCACATCAGGCAGAAGCGCGTATCCAGCGCGGGGTCGGCAAGCAGGCGTTCGAGCGGCTTTTCGAGGAGCCGCCTGCCGTTGAACCAGTAATAGTAGAACACGAACCCGCCGATGCCGGCGGCGCGGGCAAGATCGATCTGGCGCGGCAGGGTCGCGGGATCGTCCAGCGAATAATAGCCGAGATCGCGCGGCACGCGGGGCTGATAGTGGCCGGCGAAGCGCGGAGTCGCGCGGGCAAGGTTGGTCCAGTCGGTGAAGCCTTGTCCCCACCATGCATCGTTTTCCGGGATCGGATGGAACTGCGGCAGATAATAGGCGAGCAGGGTAGCCTGGCGCGGCGCGCTTAGGGGCAGGCGCTGAAGCGATTCGAAATCGGGCGACGGGCGGGTAGCGGCCCGTACCGCGCCGGCGATCAGCCGTTCGTGGGCGGGGCGGCACGGCAGGAACCGTCCTCCGCGATGAGCGAGATAGTGCAGGAGCGGATTCTGGTCGCCGATATCGGCGGCGTAACGGGTTCGATAGAATCCGATATCGAAGCCCGGCGCGGGATCGCGCGATTCGGCGACTCCGAACGCGCAAAAATGCTCGAACGGGTCAGACATGGTCGCCGCGACGTCGGGATTATGCTCGAGATACCATGCCGCGTCGAAGACTGGCACCGGGCTGACCTGTCCGGTGCGCCGGCGGGCAAGATAGTCGGCGAGCGCGTTTTCGGCATCCGGGATGCCGTAGGTCTCGCGATACCAGAGCACGTGAAACATCTGTGAGGGGTCGCGTCCCTCGCGATCGCCGAACTCGATGTAATGAACCAGTGGGTTCAGTCCGAGAACCGCGATGTCGGGGTTCCTTGCATAATAGAATTTGGGGTCGAAATACGGATTCGGTTTGCGCCCGTCGCGCCAGCCGGTCGTGCTGAAATGCGTGACGGCGTCGGATTCCGGCGGCAACTCGGGCGCTTGGGCGGCATAAAACCCGGCATCGAGCAGGCCGCTGGCGCGAACGACCATCATATCGCGCGCCAGATCGGCGGATGGACCGCTCGCATCGATGATATTTCCGTCCATGGCGGGCGAATCTCCCTAAAAAGATACTATGGTCAATATCTCTCGTTTTTTATCCTTTTGTCACATATTCTCCTGATTCGTCATGGGTGGCCGGAGGTCGAGCGCTAGACGGTTTGCCAGTGCCCGGCCGAGGATGAGCATCGGCGCTTCGTCGAAAAGAGACGCCCAGAGGCAGATCGAGTGGGGCACACGATAGCGAGGCGCTGCCGGATCGCTCTGCGTGCCGGCGAGCGTATCCGCGAGGCGGCTTGGGCTGTCGATCAGGCCGGAGGGCAGGCAGAGACATGGATGGCCGGTGAAGTTGGTGATTCCGAGCATCGGGCCTGCGAAACTCGGGCCGATCAAAACGTCGATGCCGGTAAAGACTTCGTCAAGCGCGATCATCACACGCCGGCGCAGCCGGTCGAGTTGGATGTGATCGACCGCCGAGAGAAAACGCGCCATGCGAAACTGGTTGGGCCAGGCATGGACATCCTGCCAGGCAAGCAGGTCGTCCCGGTCCGACAGGGTGAGCGGCTCGAAATAGGCCGCAGCTTCGGTCATCAGGATCGAGACAAGGCTGTCATAGGGCAGATCGGGGCGTTCGCATTCGACCAGCGTGACCCCGAGCGCACGGCAATGCTCCAGCATGCCGCGGTCCTCGTCGAGAGTATCATTGTTTTCGAAATCCACGGGGAAATAGCCGACCCGCAGGGTGGCGGGGTCGAGGCCGAGATCGCCGCCGAATGGTGTGGCGATGCTCGCGACATCGGCTGAGTCGGCGCCGTTGATTGCCGAAAGAATCAGGGTGGCATCATCAACCGTGCGGCAGATTGGACCGATCTTGTCGAGGCTCGGGCAGAGAGGCATGACGCCGGTGCGGGCAACCCGGCCAAAGGTCGGGCGCAGACCCACCGTGCCGCAGCGGGTCGAGGGCGAGATGATCGAGCCATAGGTCTCGGTGCCGAGTGAGAAGCCGCAGAGCCCGGCCGCGACGGCCGAGGCTGAGCCGGCGGAGGACCCGGACGATCCTTCCTCGGTGTTCCATGGATTGCGGGTTCGTCCGCCATGCCAGAGATCGCCATAGGCGAGGGCACCGACGCTCGATTTGCCGAGCAGAACGGCGCCGGCCGCGCGCAGCCGTTCAACCACCACGGCGTCGCGCTCCGGGATGCGGCCGAGATAGGGTTCCGCGCCCCAATCGGTGACGATGCCTGCCGTGTCGATGATGTCCTTGCAGGCATAGGGAATGCCATGCAGCGGTCCGGCCCAGTCGCCGCGCGCGGCACGGGCGTCGAGCATCGCGGCCTCGTCGCGCGCGGCCGGATTGAGACGGGCGTAGCACAGCAGGCGCGGGTTCAGCCGTTCGATCCGGTCGAGATAGAGACCGGTCAGGCGGGTCGCGGTCAGTCTGCCCTGGCGGATCCAGGCAATCTGGGTGGCGATCGGGGCAAACGCGATGGCATCGTCATCTTCAGGAAGTTCCGACGTTGTTTCGGGGATAAGAAGCGGTCCCCGATCGCGCATGGAAAAGCCGGGAAGGCGTGGATCGAACACCGTGGCCGGGGCGATTTGGTCATCGAGAACATAGGCGCGGCGGGTTTGAGCAAGAAAGATCTGCTCGGCGAACGCGCCGTCCATCAGCGCGCGCTCCGCCGGGGTGTAGCGGATGCCAACGACCCGCTCGGCTCCCTCGATGTCGTGCGCCGTGACATTAGGTTTCGCTTGCTGGTCCAAGTCGCCGCTCCTTCGGTTTGGGCAACCATAGCACGCGGGTATCAAGTCTAAAATCTTACTGATTTTAGGAACTTAATTGCCGACGCAGCCAATTCTATCGTTTCACGACGACATCCGCCGCGCCAAGGAGACGGCCATCTTCCGCGCGAAGTTCCAGCGGCCGGACCGGTAGGCCGTCCCGGCGGTCAATCAGGGGTGGGCAAGATTCACCGGATTCGAAAAAATACGTCTCGCCCCATTGCCACAGCGCTATGAGCACCGGGAACAGATCGTGCCCTTTCTGGGTAAGAACATAGTTCTGATAGGCGCTGCCATCCGAAGCTGGCACTGCCTCTAAAATGCCATGAGCCAACAGGTTGCGCAGCCGTGCCGCGAGGATGTTCTTCGCCAACCCGAGGCTTTTTTGGAATTCCCCGAAGCGGCGCTTGCCCGCGAAGGCATCGCGCACGATCAGCAGGGACCACCAGTCGCCGATCGCATCCAGCGGCCGCGCGATCGGGCAGAGCATATCTTCGTGGCTCTTACGTTTCACCATGGCTGTCTCGCGTCGTTAATGGTTGCAATATAAAACTTCAAATGTCACATTGGAGGCAGGTTTCAAATTGCTACCACGCGATGGCATGGGAGTTACCCCGATGAATGCATTGCCCAGAATCCTGGCCGTCGCATCGCTCGGCCTGCTGGCCGCCTGCGCAGATGGTAATTCAAATCTGGTTTCGAAGTTCAACGCAGCCTACGGCACGTCGTTTCCGGCCGGCGCGCAAAGCCATATCGGACTCGCGGCCAACCAATCCTGAACGATCGGCCTAGAGAGCCGCTTCCGCCCGCCGTACGGCGGCGAGGGGAGCGGCGGCGCGGCCGACGACCCGGCCGCCGATCACCGCGAGCCAGTCGCCATCGGCGGGCGGTAACGGCAGAAGGCGGATCAGCTTCGCTTCCTGGTCCAGTGCGATCGCGCGGAACACGCCGTGCTCGGTCTGGACCGGGCCCTCCAAATGAATGACGCGGGCAATCGGGTTGCCCGCGTCATCCAATCCCAGCCATTCGCTTGCGCGCGGCCCCGTTGTGGTTTCGATCGTTCCGCGGCCGCGCGCCCAGCGAAGCCGCATCGCGTTACTCCCGCCGATCCTGCGGCACGGTGATCATGCGCTTTTCGCCATGATCTCGTCCGCAATGTTGCGCGGCACCGGATCGTAGTGGTGGAACTGCATGGTGAACGATGCGCGGCCCTTGGTCATGCTGCGAAGATTCGAAATATAGCCGAACATTTCCTTCAGCGGCACCTGAGCACGCACGATGATCGTGGAACCGGAGCTTTCCTGGTTCTGGATCATGCCGCGCCGACGATTGAGGTCGCCTACCACATCGCCCACATGGTCCTGCGGCGTGGTGATTTCCACATCCATGATCGGCTCGAGGATGATCGGGTTCGCCTTTTTCATGCCCTCACGGAAACACGCCTTGGCAGCGATTTCGAAGGCTAGCGCACTCGAATCGACGTCGTGATACTTGCCATCGACCAGCGTGTATTTGAAATCGACCGTCGGGAAACCAGCAAGGACGCCGGTATCGGCCTGCACCTTGATGCCCTTTTCCACCGCAGGGATATATTCCTTCGGCACCGCGCCGCCGACCACCTTATTCTCGAACACCACGCCTTCATTGCGGTCCAACGGCTCGAAAATGATCTTTACCTCGGCATACTGGCCCGAGCCGCCCGACTGCTTCTTATGGGTGTAGGTTTCGGTGTGGGTGCGCGAGATGGTTTCGCGATACGCCACCTGCGGTGCGCCGATGTTGGCCTCGACGCCGTATTCACGCTTCAGGCGATCGATGATGATTTCGAGATGCAACTCGCCCATGCCGGACAGGATGGTCTGGCCGGTCTCCTGATCCGTGCGCAGGCGTAGAGATGGGTCTTCGCCGGCCAGCTTCTGCAGCGCCAGGGTCATTTTCTCGACGGCTTCCTTGGTCCGCGGCTCGACCGAAATGTCGATCACCGGCACCGGGAAGGCCATGCGCTCCAGAATGACCGGGTCTTCGGCGGCCGCAAGGGTATCGCCGGTTCCGGTATCCTTCAGCCCCACAAACGCCGCGATATCGCCGGCGATCACTTCCTTGATTTCGGCGCGCTTATCGGCGTGCATCTGGAACATCCGCCCGATGCGCTCCTTGTGCCCCTTGGTCGTGTTCAGCACCGAATCGCCCGATTTCAGCGTGCCGGCATAGACCCGTACGAAGGTGAGCGTGCCGTATTTGTCGTTGATGATCTTGAAGGCGAGGCCGGCGAATGGTGCCTTCGGGTCGGCCTTGATCCGGCGCTGATGATCACCTTCTTCCTCGCCTTCCTCGGCCGCGACCTTGATGCCCGGCACATCGACCGGGCTCGGCAGATAGTCGAGAACCGCATCGAGCAGCGGCTGCACCCCTTTGTTCTTGAACGCGGTACCGCACAACACCGGGCGGAACGCGCCGCTGATCGTGCCGGTCTTGATCGCGCGCTTCAGCGTTTCGACCGAAACGTCGCCCTTGTCGAAATATTCCTCCATGCCGGCGTCATCGACCGCGAGAGCGGTATCGAGCAGGATCTGGCGGTGTTCCTTGGCCTTTTCCAGCAGATCCGCCGGAATCGCTTCGTCGTGGAATTTGGCACCAAGCTCGCCGCCTTCCCAGACGATCGCCTTCATCTCAACCAGATCGATCACGCCGACGAACTGATCTTCGATGCCGATCGGCAATTGCAGAGGCAGGGCAACGATGTCGAGCTTTTCCTTCAAAGTCGCGAAGGCGCGATAGAAATCCGCTCCGGTACGATCCAGTTTGTTGATAAAGATGACGCGCGGCACGTTGTAGCGATCGGCGAGACGCCAGTTGGTCTCGGATTGCGGCTGCACGCCGGCCACGCCCTCGATGATGAACACCGCGCCGTCCAGCACCCGCAGGCTGCGGTTCACCTCGATGTTGAAATCGATATGGCCGGGCGTGTCGATGATGTTGATGCGATGGTTCTTCCACTCGCAGGTCACTGCGGCCGAGGTGATGGTGATGCCGCGCTCGCGTTCCTGGTCCATATAATCGGTGGTGGTGTTGCCGTCATGCACCTCGCCGATCTTGTGCGACACGCCGGTGTAATACAGGATGCGCTCGGTCGTCGTCGTTTTACCAGCGTCGATATGCGCGGTGATGCCGATATTCCGGATCTTGTCGAGGGGCGTGCCGGACATGCAGTCTCTCCAGGGTAAGCTGTGCGGGAATCGAATTTACAGCAATTTCAATGACAAATCGGGCGCGACCGCCGAGTTGCGTCCGGCGATCCGCCCGATCACGATCGGCGGACCGCCAATCTTGGGTGGGATAATGCCCTGAAGGGGCGGGATTTGCAACCCGTTGGGCGCCTTCACAGCGCCTTGTGCAGCCGACGCAGCATCCTGGCGAGGAATCCCGCTGGTTTGTCGGCGATTTCGGCAACCGCCGGGACTGTGGCAATCGTTTTACCACCGGATGCGACCGTGATGGTGCCGACCCGAGCGCCCTTGACGATTCCGGCCTGCGCCGGCGGATCGTAGCTGACCGTGGTGATCAGGGCCTTTGCGGTGACGACCGGAATCGTCATCACCACATCATGTGCGGCGGCGACCGGAATCGCGGTATTCTGGAGTTCGGGGGTCGCCATGGTGCCGACCGTTTTACCGGCGGTCGCCACGGTCGCATTGGTATAGAATTGATAGCCGTAATCGAGCAGCGCCTCGATGGAATTGGTACTCGCGACCCAGTTTGGCCCGCCCAGAACCACGGCGATCAGCCGCCTGCCCTTGCGCACTGCCGTAGCGTCGATGCAATGCCCGGCTTCCTTGGTCCGGCCGGTTTTCAGGCCATCCACTGTCGGATCGTGGAATAGCACCGGGTTCCAGCTTCGTTGGCGGATTTTATCGAAGGTGTAGTGCTTCTTGGCCGAAATCTTCAGATAGTCCGGATATTTCGTCACGATCGCGCGCGACAGCAGCGCCACGTCCATCGCTGTGGTCCGCAAGGTCGGCTCCGGCAGCCCATCGACATTGGTATAATGCGTGCCGGCCAGATGCAGCTTGGCCGCTTCGCCATTCATCAACTGCACGAAAGCGCTGCGGCTGCCTGCCACCGCCTGCGCCAGCGCAACGGCGGCGTCGTTCCCCGAATCGATGATCAGCCCGTGCAGCAACTGGTTCACCGTCACGGTCATGCTCGGCGAAATGAACATGCGCGATCCGCCGGTGTGCCATGCGACATCGCTCACCGGCACGGTCTGATCCATTTTCAGCGTGCCATGGGCGATCGCCTGATAGGCCAGATAGGCAGTCATCAGTTTGGTCAGGCTCGCTGGCGGCCAGGCCAGATTCGGTGATTTTTCGGCGATGACCGCGCCGGTCTGCGCATCCATCAGAACGTAGCTCGCCTGATCGGGCAGAACCGGCGGTTGCGGCACACCGGGAACGGCGAGCGGTGCCGTCGGCGGCGGACCGGCGGGGATGGCGGCTTTCTGCGCAACCGCTGCCTTGTGGGGCTTCGCCCCATGATGAGGCAGCGCCGCCAAGGCCGGTACGGCGATCAGCGACAAGGCGATGGGAGCAAGAATACGCTTCATGGTCATGTCCGGGAGGTTGCGATGGCCGAGCCATACAATCGCTCGCCGCGCCGGTGCAAATCACGCCCCTGTGCCGTCTAGCTTTCTTGACTTCCCGCACAGCGCAAGGTTGAAGCGGCGCCTGTATGGGAACTGAAGACCACATGACGCAGCAACGGCAGAGTACCGGCTCGATCGTCAAGGAATGGATCGTCACGCTGATCTATGTCATCGTGATCGCGGTCGGCATCCGTTCCTTTTTGTTCGAGCCGTTCTTCATCCCCTCCGGCAGTCTGACGCCGACCTTGCTTCCCGGCGATTTCGTGCTAGTCACCAAATGGAATTATGGCTATTCGCGCTGGTCTTTTCCGTTCGGCGAACCGGATTTCAAGGGCCGCATCTTCGGCGCGGTGCCGAAAATGGGGCAGGTGGTGGTGTTCGCCCTGCCGCGTGATCCCAGCGTCGATTACATCAAGCGGGTGATCGGCCTGCCGGGTGGCACGGTTCAGGTCACCGATGGTCAGCTTTACATCAACGGAACCGAGGTTCCCCGCACGCCGGACGGCACCTATCTGGAAACCCCGCTCGATTCCGGCGAAGGCGTGCCGGTCAGCGTCAAGCTCTACCAGGAACATTTGCCGGACGGCGTTACCCACCTGATCGCCAAGGCGACCAGCCAAGGTTTTGCCAACAACACGCAAGTCTATCACGTTCCGCCCGGCCATCTGTTCATGATGGGCGATAACCGGGATTTCAGCGAAGACTCGCGCTTCCTCAACGCCGTGGGCTATGTTCCGCTCGCGAATGTGGTCGGCCGCGCGCGGCTGATCTGGTTCTCGATCCGGCTCGACCATCCGTGGTGGGAATTCTGGGAATGGCCCGTCGAAATCCGGTGGGATCGCCTGTTCACGGTCATCAAGTGAAGCACGAGCAGGCCGAGGCCCTGCTCGGCCATAGCTTCGCGCGCCCCGGTTTGCTGGCCGAGGCACTCACCCATCGCTCCGCCGTCGGGCAGGGCGGTATGGGGTCGAACGAGAGGTTGGAATTCATCGGCGATCGCGTTCTCGGCCTCCTGATCGCGGAATGGCTGATCGAGCGATTTCCCGGCGAGCGGGAAGGCGGGCTTGGCCCGCGCCTTGCGCACTTGGTGTCGCGGCCATCGCTGGCCGCGATTGCCGAGGCGATCGGCCTGCCCGATCTTCTTTCAGTCTCTCCCGGCGAATCCAAGCGCGGCGTACGCAACCGCTCGACGGTTCTGGCCGACGCGCTCGAAGCCCTCATCGGGGCGCTTTATGCCGATGCCGGACTCGACGCCGCGCGCCGCTTCGTCCGGCGAAGCTTTGCCGTCCGCATCGACGCACAGGAGGCAACCCCGCCGAAGGATTCCAAAACCGCCTTGCAGGAATGGGCACTCGCCCGCGGACCGGTTTTGCCTGTCTATCAACTGATTGCGCAAATCGGCCCGTCTCATGCGCCTCGCTTTCACATCCGCGTGATGATCGGCGATGCCTCGGCCGAGGGCGCGGCGGGGACCAAACGCGAAGCCGAACAACTTGCCGCGCGCGCGTTGCTCGATCGGCTGACGTCATGAGGACACGCTGCGGTTACGTCGCTCTGCTCGGCCGGCCCAACGCCGGAAAATCCACCCTGTTGAATCAGGCAGTCGGTACCAAAGTTTCGATTGTCACCCCCAAGGCGCAGACGACGCGATTCCGCGTCACTGGCATCGTCATGCGCGGGCAATCCCAGATTATTCTGGTCGATACGCCCGGCCTGTTCGCGCCAAGGCGCCGACTGGACCGCGCGATGGTCGCGAGTGCCTGGGAGTCGGTCGCCGGCGCCGATCTTGCCTGTATGTTGGTAGACGCTTTCCGTGCGAACCCGGACGATCTCGCCGAACCGCTCGAAGCTCTGGCCAATACCGGGCGCAGACACTGGCTCATCCTCAACAAGATCGATCTTTTACTCCGCGAAAAACTTTTACCTCTCGCTGACATGCTGGGCAGGATGGGCGGCTTCTCCGAGGTCTTCATGGTCAGCGCCTTGAAACGCGACGGCATCGACAGCCTGCTCGATGCAATGGGGGCGGCGATGCCTGAAGGTCCGCATCTCTACCCGCCGGACGATCTCACCGACCAGACCGACCGGATGCTCGCCGCCGAACTGGTCCGCGAGCAGATTTTCCTACAAACCCGCGAGGAAATCCCCTATGGCGCCTCGGTCGAGACCGAGACCTTCAAGGATCTCAAGGACGGCTCGGCCCGGATCGAAGTCACCATCTATGTCGCTCGCGCGGCACATAAAATGATCATTCTGGGGGAAGGCGGTTCGCGTGTGAAATCCATCGGTTCGCGCGCGCGCAATGAACTGGAGCGATTGTTAGAACGTCGCGTTCACCTGTTCATCCATGTCAAGGATCGTCCCGGCTGGGACGAAGAATCGGCGAGGCTGCGGGCGCTAGGATTGGACGGATAGCTGAGGCGCGGCCCGGAGCTTTGAGAATCGCAACCGTCAGGATTGCGATAGCGGCCGCAAGGCGCGTGCGAGCAACTGGCCGATTCTGAGCGTGAGCAGCAAGGTGGCGGCGATGCCGAGGCCAAGAAGTATCAGGTGAAGCGGGCTGGCGCCGCGATGTGCCGAAGCGATCCCGTTCGCGCCGAGCGTGCCCAGACCGACATAGAGCAGCAGCGCGGGTAGCGACGCGAGCGTGCCGAGCGCATAGGAGCGAAAGTCGATACCCGACAGGCCGAGCGCGAAGGAGGTCAGGGAAAACGGCATCACCGGCGAGACGCGCATCAGCAACACAAGCCGCCATCCATCGCGTGTCAGCGCCGTATCGAGCCGTTCGAGGGCGGCGCGGCCTTCGAGCAGGCGGAGAATCACTGGCCGGAACGCCGAGCGCGCGAGGGCAAATGCGACCGCCGCTCCCAGAAGCACGCCAACTGCCGCCAGCCCGAAGCCGAGCCCGATGCCATAGACCGCACCGGCGGCAAGGCCGAGCAGGGAGGCTGGCAGAAAACCGATCAGGGCGACCAGCGCCTGCAATCCGACGAAGGCGATCCAGCCGAGCGGCCCGAGATCGCGCAGGCGGTCGAGCGCACCGAGCACTGCGCCGGCCCAGTCGGCGGCGCCGGCGAGGCTGGCGATAAACGCGGCGCCGAGCAGCCCGAAGGCGGCCAGTGCCACGATCAGCCGGCGGTTGATCGGCCGTGCGAGGTCGGGCGGCAGTGTTTCGGTCATGGGTTTGCTTCATCGAGGAGAGCCCATGGGCGCAACCCGGC
This sequence comes from Acidiphilium sp. AL, assembly GCF_025499445.1. Lineage (NCBI taxonomy): Bacteria > Pseudomonadati > Pseudomonadota > Alphaproteobacteria > Acetobacterales > Acidocellaceae > Acidiphilium > Acidiphilium sp. AL. Next base: position 5,297 of record NZ_JAIMBZ010000003.1, on the reverse strand, counting down.
ACGGGCAAGCCGGAACCGCAATGCGGTTTCCAGAACCCCGAAACCATAAATCACCGAGCGGCGGAAATTGATCGACGAGGCTTCCTTGAAATAGCGGGTCGGACAGGAGATTTCGCCGAAGCGGAAACCGGCATGGATTGCCAGGGCAATCATCTGGTTGTCGAACACGAAATCGTCCGAGCAGCGACCGAGCGGCAGGCGTTCCAGAACGCGGCGCGACCAGGCGCGATAACCCGTGTGATATTCGGAGAGTTTCTGGCCGAGCAGGATGTTTTCAGTCCAGGTCAGCCCCCGGTTGGCGAGGTATTTCCAGACCGGCATGCCGCCGGCCAGCGCGCCGCCGCCGAGGATGCGCGAGGCAAGCACGGCATCGTAATGGCCGGAGACGATCATCGAGGCCATCGCGGGGATCAGGCGCGGCGAATATTGATAGTCGGGGTGCAGCATCACCACGATGTCGGCACCCCGCGCGAGCGCCGCAGCATAGCAGGTTTTCTGGTTGGCGCCGTAGCCGCGATTTTCGGAATGCACGATGGTGTGCAGCCCAAGCGACTGCGAGAGCGCCGCGGTCTCGTCGCCGCTCGCATCGTCGGTCAGGATCAGGTCGTCGACGATGTCGCGATCGATCTCGGCAACCGTCCGGGCCAGGGTGCGCGCCGCGTTATAGGCGGGCAGCACCACCGCAATCCGCTGGCCGACCAGCATCGGCTACGCCTTCGCGCCGGTGAAGCCGGGCGGGCAGCGAAGATTGCTTCTGCCGGTGCGCCAATACGTCATCTTCCCATCTGGCTTTCACTATTGCCCCGTGCCCTGAGCGAGACAAAATCCATACATCGCATGGCGGCCGAGAGGAAGCAGGCTTCATCCGTCGTCCCGCCGAGGGTGGGCAAGAAGCCAGGGCGATCGCTTGAAGCGTGCTCACGGTGACTGCCGGAGCAAGGCTTCGAGGTATGCGGTGTCCCATGCGGCGGATTTGCGCCTGACTTTGAGGCTGTGCTTGTCTTTTGGCTCGCGCAGCAAGTTCATGGCGATGTGGCGGACGGTGGCCATGTTCTGTGGGCCGGCGCAGGACCGCAGGCGGCTGAGGTCCTCGTGGAACACGACATCGAGCACCCAGTGCAGGCGATTTTCGATACACCATACAAGGCACCGCTTGTAATTTGATGGGGCTCGACGAATCGCCGAGAATCAGCTTTCAAGCGTTGCGCGCTCTGGCGCACTGGCTTGGAGGCCGCGGTGAGCGACAGCAGTCGGCTGAGCTCGGTTCTGTGGGGCGAGTTGCTTGCGGAGCAGCGGCAGAGCCTTTTGCGGACGCTGGGGGAGATGGCCCTTCGTCGGGTGCGGCACGCGCCGGTCATCGAGGAGACGTCCGATGATGAGCGAAGAGCGCACGCTGAAGAGGCGCGTCATGGGTAGTGTCCGCGCTGGTGGTGGACTTTTGGAATCCGTAACGGTGTAGATTGGGGTGGCCATCGGATCAGTGTAAGCGCCCGGCCTCGGCCGTGTAGCGGTCTGATCCCAAGCGGATTAGCTGGACTCCTTCTGGAGGCTCATAAGGAGACAGCTGGTGGAGGGGGAGATTGTCGCGCGGGTTGAGCGGCGCCGGATGTGGTCGGCGGCTGAGAAGGCTGCATTGTTGGCAGAGGTCGAGATCCTATGGGGATGAGCGGCCATACCGGGCTACGCGGGGGGTCTGGAACGCCCCCGTCGCGCAAGGTGAAAGTGGAACGAGGCGATGATCGCGTGCTGTCATGTCTACGGCCTGTTCGTGGTGCGATGGGACCGCACTGGCCATGATGAAGTCCGCGAGCTGGTTTCCGATCAAAATTGCGCGCTCTGGAGGCGCTCCGACCTCTTGGATTTCAGCAGCTCCCGGATGCGACCGGTTCGTCATCATTCCTCAGCACCTCAACGCGATAGCAATCGCGGCCGGTCTGGCGTGATCGATATCGATCACAGTGCCGGCGCGACGTAATTCTCGTCCCTGCTCATCAAAACCCATGCGATCCGGGCATTCTTGTTGGCCAGCGCCACGGCGACGACCTTCGGCCGTTTGCGCTCCAGCAGCCGCGTCGCCCAGGTTCGGCTGGGATTGGTTTGCCGGGCATAGCGCAGCACTGCCGTCGCCCCGAGCACCATCAGAATTGGACGCAAAAAGGGGGGCACGGTTGGACGCGATTTGACATAATATCCTCCAGTTCCACCATCAGAGGCACGATCCGGGTCTCGAATCGGATATCGGCGAGCGGCGGCAATGTCAGGGTCTCAAGCCGAGCGTCGCCGCCTTTGCCGCCTTGCCGATTAGGCGTGCCAGCGGATGGGCGTTGCCGGTGGTATCGACCACGACCGGCACCTTGTCGCCCAGGGCGAGAGAAAGGCCCTGCGCCTCGATTGCGCGTTCGAAGGCGACGCCATCGCCTGTCTCCTGCCACGCCGCCAGCACGACATCCTCGATGCGGGCCTGCCGCACGCTGGTGCGTTTCTGTTGCTGGCGTTGATCCGGCGTCAGGGCGGCAACCGGTCGCTCGACATCGAGCAGCCCCGACGCCTCCAGGCTGGCGACCACATCGTGACGCCCCTCTCACCGCAAGGCAGCGGCGACGGCGCGGTTATGCTTACCAGCGATGTGCCGCTCGCCGAATTCGAATTCCAGGATGCGCGATATTTTTCTCGGCGGGCGTAATCATGTGCCATCCGGATTGTGCTGCCGTCGCGGCGCACGATGGTCCACACATAATGCCGATGGCCCCTTTCATGCTTGCGGTGGAAGACGGCGAGGCGAGGCTGGCCGGAGAGACAGAATTCCGCCTCATACAATTCGAGATGCCGGACATATTGCGCCTCGGTCCATTCCGTCTCCGGGTCGACATGGAGGTGATGGATCGGCCGTTCCGTCCGCCCGTGCGCCGTCCGGGCGACCATCTCCCGAAGTTGCGGACGAAAGCTGAGCGCTGCCACACCCCGTGCCGGCAGAACCTCTACCTCCTCGTTCTCGTCGGTGCGGAGCAAGTGCAGCGCCAGCGCTTCACCACCGCGTCCCAGGGTCCCGCCTTGAATCATGACGACCCCGCCGCTTCGATCGCCGTGACCAAAGCGTCGCTCGCGAAGCGCGCGGCGGTGATGATCGGATGGCAGCAATGCCCGGCACAGAGCGGAGCGTCATCCGAAAGCCCGGCGCGCCCGACACATCCGAGATCACAGACTTCCGCGAGCCGGTCCGCAGCCGCGACGAGCAGCCGAATCTGCTCAGACCGCGCTACGCTCCCCGATCGCCGTGAGGAGCCTCGCCGAGCAGCCCCGTGGCTAAACCCAACCGCATCAGCGACGCGACGACGAAACCATTCGGCAACCGAAAGACCTGCCGCGTCAGCCGCAGACCGGACACGGGCCGCCAGTTCATCGTCCATCCGCACCATGACCCCGGACGCCATCCGCCGCTGCTCGCTGCCGCGCCGCGTGCCCATCAGATCACCCTTTCCCTGATCGGGGCGACAACATCGAAGCGGTAATCAAGTGACACAGGCAATCGACGGAGGGGTCCACGGGGAGGCGAAGCCTCCCCTGGTGGGGGTGCATGGGGGCGAAGCCCCCTGCCCAGCTGCGCGCGGATACGCGCGCATGGCTGGCTAACCCGCGATAGAGCCAAAACGAAGCCAGACAATCAGGCCCCAGACCGGGTCGCCCTGCGCCCGAAGCCAGCGAACTGGCCACCCCTGACATGACAGATGAGGCGGCGACCGCGATGCAAGTGCCATCGATATCGGTGACGATCATCATGCTACCGACTTCCAGAGATGGCGCAAATCGATCGGCGGCCGGACACGCTCCACGAACAGGCGCGCCTCGTCCACGCTCAGATCGCGCCCATATCCGGCGCCGACCTTCGCGGTCGAATGGCCGAAGATCTTGTCGGCCAGTTCATCACCGATATTCGCCGCGCGCAGCATCTGGCGGAACGAATGCCTGAGGGAATAGAGCACCAGCTTTGGATCGTCCGCTACGTGCTGGTTCAGATAGCGGTTGAACCGCTTCGACCAGGCCGAGGCGGTGCAAGGCTCTTCGCCGGGCTGGACCAGCGTGAATCCGCGAGCAACCTGCGCCTCGCCCCATTCCCGCAACCCCATCCCGAGCAGGTCCGGCAGCACCGGAATCAACCGTGGGGCGGCGCTGGTCTTGCGGCCAACCTCCCGCAGATCGATGCAGTCGATGTCGCCGACGCGGACCAGCCGGGCCGGCGCGGTGGCGATCTCCTCGGTGCGCGCGCCGGTCAACGCGGCAATCGTCAGAAACCACCGCGCAGCCATATCCCGGTGATGACGCGGCAACGCGAACAGCGGCGAGCGGAACAGACGATCGAGTTCGTCATTGGTGAACGCCCGGCGCGGCGGCCCCGACAGGCGCTCCTCGCCGGTCAGGCTTCGAACCGCAACGGCATCGAACCGGTCATCGGCCGCCAGCCCGGCGGCCACCGCCCAGCTTATGAAGTTCTTGATATGGCCGAGGCTGCGCACGATTGTCTTATGATGCAGTTGCCCGCCACGCTTGTTGGGCCTGTCGCGCAGGTGATCAGCGAATAGTTTCAGGTCCGGACGGCGTATCTGGCTGATCGGCCGGGCACCGATCAGACCACGCCAAGCATCGAATGCCTGATCATAGCTCCATCTCGTCTTCGCGGTCAGGCCGGGTTTGTCGCAAAAGAAGGAATCCAAATGGGCATGCTATGGCAACGAGGCTCCTGACGATATTCCGCCGCCAAATGCTTCGCCGGCTATTCCTGCGCCGGGACGCTCTGTCACCCCGTCCACGTGGCGGGCGTCGAACGGCAAATCCGCGAACCGCATGATCGCCGATACCGGCGCCGTGACCATCATCGGCGCGGCATATTTCAGACTATGATCTGCCCGTATCGACTCGCCACGAACACCAGCCTGCCATTCACCCTGCGCATCGGCGATCAGATCCCGAAGCTCCGCCGCGTAGCGTTGCTGCAGGACTTCGGCATCAGCCTGATAATGCCGGCCGAGGTTGAACGCCGCCCGGACCAGCGTTGCCGCCGGGTCTTCGCCCTGTCCATCGATGTGCCGGTTGTTCGCCATCCTGAGACGAAGTGTCTTCAGGAAATGTGAAAGGACCAAAAATAATTTTGCGGCTCGAATTTTAGGGTGTGGTGTCAATTAAGCCAGATAGCGGTGGCGGTGAGGTGGACGCCTGCGAGGAAGTTTCTGGCGGTTTTGTCGTAGCGCGTTGCAATGGCGCGGAATTGCTTGAGTTTGGCAAGGAAGTTCTCGATCAGGTGG